>NZ_CP092827.1:1269285-1573928 GCF_022533585.1 Pseudomonas sp. LS.1a | reverse complement strand
TCTGCGCCCCGCTCGCCTGGCCATAGTTGACCAGCACCAGCGACTGCAAACGATGCACTCCGGCATCCCCCTCGCGATAGCCCTTCCAGCCAGCCTGTTCGATCAACCAGCCCGCCGCCAGCTTCACCTGGCCATCGGCCTGGGGATAAGCCACCACCCCCGGGTATTGCGCACGAATACGCTCGACCTGTTCAGCCGATACCACCGGGTTCTTGAAGAAGCTCCCGGCATTACCCAGCTCAGCCGGGTCTGGCAGCTTCTCGCGGCGAATGCTGCAGATCGCCTCGCTGATCGCCTGTGCGGTCGGCTCGGTCACGCCTTGCTCTGCCAGGCGCTGGCGCACCGGGCCGTAGTCCAGGCGGGCCTGCAACGTGCGATGCAAGGCAAAGCGCACACGCAGGATCAACCAACGCCCGGGGTTGCGCTTGAACAGGCTGTCGCGATACCCGAAGGCACATTCCGCCAGGCCGAAGTCACGCAACTCGCCGGTCTCGCGGTGCAGGGCGGTCAGGCCGACGAACACGTCCTTGATTTCCACCCCATAGGCGCCCACGTTCTGCATCGGCGCGGCGCCCACGGTGCCAGGGATCAGGCTGAGGTTCTCCAGCCCGCAATATCCCTGCGCCAGAGTCCACTGCACGAATGGGTGCCACGGCTCACCAGCCTCGGCCTCGACCACGATACGTTCGCCATCGTCGCTGAGCACACGCCGGCCACGGCTGGCCATGTGCAGAACCAACGCGTCGATATCACCGGTCAGCAGCAAATTGCTACCGCCGCCAATCACCAGCACCGGCAAGCCGCGTTGCTGCGCCTGGCTCAATGCCTGGCGCACCTCCTGGTCATCATGTGCCGGGCTGAAATAGCGCGCCTTCACATCGATGCCAAAGGTGTTGTACGGCTTGAGCGATACCTGCTCCTGCCACTGCACTGTCATAGCCGCCCCTTGATTTCCAGCACCAGCGCCTGGCACGCCGCTTCAACCAGGTCGAGCACCTGCTCGAAGCCGTCGGCCCCGCCGTAGTACGGGTCTGGTACTTCATCCAGCGCTGCGCCATAGCGGCGCAGGAACAGGTCGAGCTCCGCCACTGCCGTGTGCGGGCGCATCGCACGCAAGTGGCCGAGGTTGCTCTCGTCCATGGCCAGAATCAGGTCGTACTCGGCAAAATGCGCCGCCTTGACCTGCTGGGCGCGCTGCTGCGACAGGTCGTACCCGCGCGCCAGCGCCGCCTTGCAGGTGCGGCTGTCAGGCGCCTTGCCAACGTGCCAGTCGCCGGTGCCGGCCGAGGCCACATGTACCCGGTCGGCAAGCCCGGCAGCCTGCAATTGATGGCGCAGCACGCCTTCGGCGGTGGGCGAACGGCAGATGTTGCCAAGGCAGACGAACAGGACGCGCATCAGGCCTCCAGCAAGCGCCGCACGCGCTCCAGGTCTTCAGGGGTATCCACACCCACGGCAGGCGCCTCGATGGCGTCTTCGACGTGGATGCGCACGCCATGCCACAGGGCACGCAGCTGCTCCAGCGCTTCGGTCTGTTCGAGCCAGCACGGGCCCCAGCTGACGAAGTCCTGCAGGAAGCCGACGCGGTAAGCGTACATGCCGATGTGCCGACGATACGGCACGCCTTCTGGCAGCGCGTTGCGGTCCTTGGCAAACGCATCGCGGGCCCAGGGCAGCGGCGCGCGGCTGAAAGTCAGGGCCAGGCCGTTCTTGTCGCTGACTACCTTGACCGCGTTGGGGTTGAATACGGTTTCCGGCTCATGGACCGGTTCGGCCAGGGTGGCGATGCCGGCTTCCGGGTGGGCCGCCAGATTGGCCGCCACCTGGTCGATGATCACCGGCGGGATCAACGGCTCGTCGCCCTGCACGTTGACCACGATGGCATCGGCCGGCAGGCCCAGATGTGCGGCCACTTCGGCCAGACGGTCGGTGCCGGACTCATGGTCGGCACGGGTCATCAGCACTTCGGCGCCGAAGGCCTGGCAGGCTTCGAGGATGCTGGCATCGTCGGTGGCGATGACCACACGGCTGGCACCGCTCTTGCGCGCCTGTTCCCACACATGCTGCACCATCGGCTTGCCGGCGATCGGCAGCAATGGCTTGCCCGGCAGGCGCGTGGAGCGCAGCCGGGCGGGGATCACCACGGTGAAATCCAGGCTCATTTGTCCAGACGCTCTTCGTCGGTCAGGGTACGTGCCTCGCTTTCCAGCATGACCGGGATGCCATCGCGGATCGGGTAGGCCAGGCCCGCGCCCTTGCTGATCAGCTCGGTCTTGTCGGCACTGAGCTTGAGCGGGCCCTTGGTGATCGGGCAGGCCAGGATATCGAGCAGTTTGGTGTCCATTGGAGACTTCCTTTAGGCCAGGTGGCCGGAAATTGAAAACGGGCTCAGGGCTTGCGCAGCAAGCGTTGCAACTGGTTGTCGAACCAGGCGCTGAAAGCCGGCGTAGGCTGCGCCTCGACGGCCAGGTACCACCAGTCGTCAGCGGCGAAGGCCCGGCATTTCACCGCATCCTTCTCGGTCATGACCAACGGCAGCGGCGGGTTGAAGGCCAGGCTCTGGGCACTGAACTGCGCGTGGTCGGCAAAGGGATGCGGCACCGGCTGCCAGTTTAGCCCCAGCAGGGTATTGAAGAAACGTTGCGGGTTGCCGATACCGGCCACCGCGTGCAGGCGTTGGCCTGCGGGGAAGTGGTCAAGCGCGCGCCGCTCGCCACTGCGCAGGTTGACCAGGGCGGACGGCTGCAGGCGGAAGCCGAAGCCATCGGCGCGGTCTGCGCTGGCGCCGTTGAACAGCACCGCATCAGCCTCGTGCAGGCGCTCGGCCGGCTCACGCAACGGCCCCGCCGGCAGGCAGCGGCCATTGCCCAGGCCACGGGCGGCATCGATCAGCACCAGCTCCAGGTCGCGTGCCAGGCGGTAGTGCTGCATGCCGTCGTCACACAGGATCAGGTCGAGGGGTTCGCTGGCCAGCAGTGCCTGCACGGCGCGGGAGCGGTCGGGGTCGATCATCAGCGGCACGCCGGTGCGCTGCACGATCAGCAGTGGTTCGTCGCCGGCCTGCCCGGCCGCCTGATCGGCCCGCACGCGCCAGGGTAGCTGCGGCGGCCTGGCGCCATAGCCACGGCTGACCACGCCCACCTTCAGCCCCTGCTGCCGGCAGTGCTCGATCAGCCAAAGGATCATCGGCGTCTTGCCGGTACCACCCACGGTGATGTTACCCACCACGATGACCGGCACCGGGGCCCGGTAGCTGGCACTTTCGCCACTGAGAAAACGCGCCCGCTTGCGCGTGACCACACGGCGATACAGCGCCTCCAGCGGGCGCAGCAGCGCCAAGGCCGGGTGCCCGGCGTACCAGGCGGCGAGCAGACGGTCGGCGAAGGCCATCAAGGCGTGCCCTGGGCCGCCTCGACGGTGGTCATGCGCAACTGGCTGAAACCGAGCTTGCCGGCGGCATCCATCGCGGTGACCACCGCCTGGTGCGGGGTCTTGCCGTCGGCACTGATGGCCAGCGGCAGCTTGTTGTCGCCGCCCGACTCACGCTCGATCGCTTCGCTCAGGGTAGCCAGGTCGCTCTTGGGCAGCAGGTGGTTGTTCACCGAGTACACGCCTTCGGCGCTGATGGTGATCTCCACCAGCTTGCCCTGGTCGGGTGGCGCCTGCTCGGCGCTGGCGGCTTCGGGCAGCTCGACGCGCAGTTGGGTCTCGCGGGTGAAGGTGGTAGTGACCACGAAGAACAGCAGCAGGACGAACACCACGTCAATCAGCGACGCCAGGTTGATGTCGACGTTTTCCCGCTGGCGATTGCGCCGGAACTTCACGCCTTGCCTCCGGCCACTTCCACTTCACGGTCACCCTGGATCACTTCCACCAGCTTGATCGCCTCCTGCTCCATGCCCACCACCAGCTCGTCGATGCGGCGCAGCAGGAAACGGTGGAAGAACACCGCCGGGATACCGACCATCAGGCCGGCCGCGGTGGTGACCAGGGCCTTGGAGATACCACCGGCCAGCACGGCGGCGTTGGCAGTCATCTGCGAGCCCATGAAGGCGCTGAAGATGTCGATCATGCCCAGCACGGTGCCCAGCAGGCCCAGCAGCGGGGCCATGGCGGCGATGGTGCCGAGAGTGCTGATGTAGCGTTCGAGTTCGTGGATGACGCGCGAGGCGGCCTCCTCGATGCATTCCTTCATGATTTCGCGGCCATGGCGTGAGTTGGCCAGGCCGGCGGCGAGGATTTCGCCCAGTGGCGAATCGGCGCGCAGCGCCTTGAGCTTGTCACTGGTCAGTTGCTTGTCCTTGATCCATATCCACACCTGGCCGAGCAGGTGCGGCGGGGTGACGCGGCTGACGCGCAGGGTCCACAGGCGCTCGACGACGATAGCCATGGCAGCGATGGAGCTCAGAATGATCGGCAGCATCATCCAACCACCGGACTTGACCAATTCCCACACAGTAAACGCCCCTTCGGAAAAAGGCCGCCACTCTACCATAGGCGCGCCGGGGGCTCATCTGCCGGAGGTCAGGGAATTGGTGGAGGCCAGATGGGTATGCCTTGGGTTGGCATCAGGGCCGGCAGGTGCTCGCCACGACAGGCGCTGGAAATGTAATGGCAAGCACCTGCAAGCCAATGCACCTCACGGTGCCCGAACCCGCCAAAACCGCCGCTGCTCCCTCACCCCCTCAACTTCCCCCTGCCTCCCCAGCACCAACCGCAACGCCCCTTGCTCGGCCGTGTCATGTATCACCATCCCATGCCGCCGATAACGCTCGACCACCTGCGCATGCGGGTGCCCGAAGCTATTGTTGCGCCCCCGCGAAATCAGCACCCCGCGCGGTGCCGTGGCGCGGATGAAGGCCTCGCTGGACGAACTGCGGCTGCCATGGTGCGGCGACTGCAACCAGTCGATACGCGGTACTTCGTGGGCCGCCAGCCAGGCCCGCTCGGCACCGGCTTCCATATCCCCCGCCAGCAACAACCGCTCCCCCCGCGCCTCGACCAACAGCACACAAGAGCGGTCATTGCTGCTGCGCCCATCAGCCCAGCGCCACAGCGAAAAGCGCACGCCATCCCACGTCCATTGCTCGCCACTGGCACAAGGTTGCAGTTGGATGTCTTCCAGCACTTCGCCACCGACCACCCGGTTGACCGGCAGACCACGCTGGATTGCGCCAGCACCACCGGCATGATCGGCATGGGCATGACTGACCAGCATCAAATCCAGGCTACCCACGCCCAGCTTGCGCAAGGTCGGCAACACCACCCGCTCGCCCAGGTCGCTCTCGCCTCTGGCCGGCCCGGCGTCGTACAGCATGTTGCGATGGCGGGTACGCAACAGCACCGCCAAGCCTTGGCCGACGTCCAGCTGCCAGACCTCGACCTGGCCGAACGGTACCGTCTCCCGGGGCACCCACAGCGCCAGTAGCATCACGCCCCCCAACCCGCGCAGGGGTACGCCATGGGGCATCAAAACCAGCAGCGCACCCAGGCAGACCAGCAGCCAGGCCCACAATGGCAAGGCCGGCGGCACCCATGCAGGCCGTTGCTGCGCCACCAGCGCCAGCAGCTGGAACAGTAGATCCAGCAGGCCACCTGCCAACCAGAGCACCGCCTCCCCTAACCCACCCAACGGCAGCAGTAACGTACCCAGCAACGCCAAAGGCAACACCGCCAGGCTGATCCACGGCACCGCCACGAGGTTGGCCAGCGGCGCACTCAGGCTCACTGGCAAGCCCGTGGCCAACAGCACAGGCAGCAAACCGATGGCCATCACCCATTGCGCCCGCGTCCAGGCCTGCCATGGCCGCCAGCCGCCCAAGCGGGCGCTGAAGCAATAGACAAGCGTGGCCACTGCAGTAAACGACAACCAGAACCCGGGCAACAGCGCCGCCAACGGTTCGACCAGCAGCACCGCGATCAGCGCCAGCAACAGCGGCAGTGTTGCACCCAGGTGGCGATAACGCAGGCGCCAGAGCAACACCACGGCCAGCATCAGGCAGGCCCGCTGCACCGGCACGCCTGCACCGGCCAGCCAGCCGTAGGCCAACGCTGCGGCCATGGCCAGACTGCAAGCCCAAGGTAACCACGGCAACCGTGCCGGCCACAGGCCCCAGCGCGCCAGCCCGGCGACCAGGCCATACAGCAAGCCGGCAACCAGGCCGATGTGCTGGCCAGAAATCACCAGCAAGTGCACCGTGCCGGTGGCCTGCAACGTTTGCCAGTCCTCCCGCGCCAACCCCGCCCCGTCACCAAGCACCAGTGCCACCAACGCTGCCTGCCGGTCATTGGCCTCGACGGCCAGCAGACGCTGGCGCAGCGTGTCGCGCCAACCACCGGCAACCGGCGCCAGCAACTGCCCGGCCTTGACCGTACCGGTGGCACCGACCCGCCGCGCCAGCAATTGCGCCTCACGATCCGGCCCATGCGGGTTGAGCAGCCCGGCCGGGCGCTGCAAGGTCACGGCCAGCCGCCACTGCTCGCCCGCCCGCAGTGGTGGCCCGTCAAACCAGCTCAGTTGCAGACGTTGCGGCAGTTCGGCCCGCCGTGAACGTGGCGCCTCCAACTCGAAGCGCACGCCTTGCGCAGTGCTGGTCGGCAAGCCGACCACCCGCCCCTCCAGCCACAAGGTGCGACCATCCAGGCCAGCAGCCAGGCGATTATCAATTGCCTGCTGGGCAGACCAGCAAGCCCAACACAAGCCCAGCAGCAAGCAGCCCAACGGCCAAACGCGGGTAAACAGGCTGACGGCAGCGCAGACAGCCAGCGATATCAGCCATCCGACCGATGGCAATGCGGGGAGAAAGCCCAGGCACAATAACCCGAGCGCGAGCGCCAACATCCCTGTGCGCATGAAGTAGAGCTCCAGAAGCGAAATCACCTTCTGAGGCATAGCCCAACTGGCGGCAATGCTTGCTCAACAATTGTCACAAACTCTAAACGAGGCTGAGCGGGAATCAGGGCATACTGCCGGGATAAACGCTCCGGGAGCCTACATGCCGCGCCGACTTTTCAAACGCTACATGCCGGACCCGACCAGTATTCGGGAACACAAGTCCTTACGCTTTTTCGGCAAGTTGCTGCACGACCCGAACCTCTGGCATCTGAATCGCCATTCGGTGGCGAGGGCCATGGGCGTCGGCCTGTTCGCGGCGCTTATCCCGATGCCGGCGCAGATGCTGCTGGCCGCCGCGCTGGCCATTCCGCTGCGCGGCAACCTGCCGATCGCGGTCAGCCTGGTATGGCTGACCAACCCGCTGACCATGCCACCGGTGTTCTTCGTCACCTACATGACCGGCGCCTGGCTGATGCAGGTACCGCCGCGCACCCTGCCCGACGAGTTGACGTTCCAGTGGATCACCGACCAGCTGTCGACGCTGTGGCAGCCCTTCCTGCTCGGCTCGGTGGTGTGCGGCGTGGTGCTGGGCATACTTGGCTACTTCACCACCATGTTCTACTGGCGCTGGTGGGTAGGCCGGCAGTGGCGTCGCCGCCAATGCCGGTGCAAGGCCTCAGGCACGCATGCCGCGGCCGCTGACCAGCAGGCGCACGCACACCAGGTAGAGCACCGCGGTGGCGACCAGCATGAAGGTAATCGCCGTGCCAATGCTGATATCCGACACCCCTAGGATGCCGTAGCGGAACGAGTTGACCATGTGCAGCACCGGGTTGGCCAGCGACACGGTCTGCCAGAACGGCGGCAGCAGATTGATCGAGTAGAACACCCCGCCCAGGTAGGTCAGCGGCGTCAGCACGAAGGTCGGGATGATCGAGATGTCGTCGAAGTTGCGCGCGAACACCGCGTTGACGAACCCCAGCAGCGAGAAGATGGTAGCGGTCAGCAGCACCACGGCTACGGTCACGCCCAGGTGGTGTACCTGCAGGTGGGTGAAGAACAGTGACAGGAAGGTCACGATCACGCCCACCGCCAGGCCGCGCAACACGCCACCCAGCACATAGCCGACGAGAATGGTGTGCGGCGATACCGGCGACACCATCAGCTCCTCGATCGAGCGCTGGAACTTGCTGCCGAAGAAGCTCGACACCACATTGCCGTAGGAGTTGGTGATCACCGACATCATGATCAGCCCTGGCACGATGTACTCCATGTAGGTGAAGCCACCCATGTCGCCGATCTGCCGGCCGATGAGGTTACCGAAGATGACGAAGTACAGGACCATGGTGATTGCCGGCGGTAGCAGGGTCTGCGGCCAGATGCGCAGGAAGCGCCGCACTTCGCGGTAGACGATGGTGTTCAGGGCGACCCAGTTGGTGCGCAGTTCCACACTCATACGGCCACCTTCGACAGGTTTTTTTCCACCAGGGACACGAACAGCTCCTCGAGTCGGTTGGTCTTGTTGCGCAGGCTCTGCACCTCGATGTTCTGCAGCGCCAGCTGGCCGAACAGCGCGGTGATGCCGATGTCCTTGTCCACCTGCACTTCCAGGGTGTGCGGGGTCAGCAGCCGGCACGGGTAGCCCTGCAACGTCGGTGCAGTGGCCAGGTCCTGCTTGATGTCGAGGACGAAGGTTTCGACATGCAGCTTGCCCAGCAACTGGCGCATGCTGGTGTTCTCGACGATGGTGCCGTGGTCGATGATGCCGATGTTACGGCACAGCTGCTCGGCCTCTTCCAGGTAGTGGGTGGTGAGGATGATGGTGATGCCTTTCTGGTTCAGCTCGGTGAGAAAGCTCCACATCGAGCGGCGCAGCTCGATGTCCACACCGGCGGTAGGCTCGTCGAGAATCAGCAGGCGCGGCTCGTGGATCAGCGCGCGGGCAATCATCAGGCGGCGCTTCATGCCGCCGGACAGCGAACGCGACTGCACGTCGCGCTTGTCCCACAGGCCGAGCTGGGTCAGGTACTGCTCGGCGCGCTCCTTCGCCACCTTGGGCGGAATGCCGTAGTAGCCGGCCTGGGTCACGACGATGTCGAAGGTTTTCTCGAACTGGTTGAAGTTGAATTCCTGCGGCACCACGCCCAGGCAGCGCTTGAGCGCCGAGGGCTCGCGATCCAGATCGTGGCCAAACACGTTGACCGTGCCGCTGGTCTTGTTCACCAGCGTGGAGAGAATACCGATGGTGGTGGACTTGCCGGCACCGTTGGGGCCGAGCAAGGCGAAGAAGTCGCCTTCGGCAACATCGAGGTCGATGCCTTTGAGGGCCTGAAAGCCATTGCTGTAGGTCTTGGTCAGCTGTCGAATGGACAGGGCGGAACTCATAGCGGGTCACTTACCGAAGAAAAAGGTGCAGGACACGCCAGGCGAAGTCACTGGCGCAGTGAGTGCGGCCAATGGTGCTTGGCCTGGCCGCACAAGTACAGTCATGTGTATTGATAGTGACTATCGAAACAGCCGTGGTGTTCGATCAGGTCAGCGCGGTCATCACCGCGGCCTGGTAGGCCGGACGGGCCTTGAGGCGTTCGTACCAGGCCTCCAGGTGACGCATGGCCGGGCGCTCGATGGGCATTTCGAACCAGGCATAGATGAAGCTACCCAGTGGGATGTCGCCCATGCCGATCTGGTCACCGGAAAGATACGGTTGTTTGGCCAGGGCTTCGTCGGCAATGGCCAGCAGCTGGGCGCATTGCTTGTGCGCAGCGTTGATCGCCACCCAGTCGCGCTGGTCTTCCGGGGTGCGCAACAGGCCCCAGAACAGCGGACGGAACGGAGCGGCGAAGGACGAAGTGGTCCAGTCCATCCACTTGTCGGCCAGGGCGCGCTGGCGTGGGTCTTCGAGGTACCAGCCCTGCTCGGTGCCGTACTCGGCGCACAAGTAGCGGACGATAGTATTGGATTCCCACAGGGTCAGGTCGCCGTCTTCCAGCATCGGTACCAGGCCATTGGGATTGCGGGCGCGGTAGTGCGGCTCGTTGACCACGCCGAAGGCGCCGCCAGCGTCGATGGACTCGAAGTCCAGGCCCAGTTCATGGGCGATCCACAGCGCCTTGCGTACGTTGCTCGAATTCTTGCGGCCCCAGATCTTCAGCATGTCGACATCCCTGAATGAACACGAAGGGAGAGTCTAACCCTACAACCTTCAGGTTGCAGCCGAAACCACGCTTGCGCAACCGGGCAGCGCCTACCTGCTAAATCTGCCAGTAGCTGGAATGCAGTGCCGATGTTGCAATCAGTGCACTTGCCAGCGCAGCGAGGCCACACCATGGAACAGGAAACTCATGCCCCCCATTCAACCCGATCACGATATGCGCGGCTGGCGCATGCACGTGGTTTTCGATGCGGCCAAAATCAATGCCGCGCGCGAGCGATTGATCGGATCGAAGCCACCCGTGCTCCACGAAACGATTAACTACGAACGGCTCAGGAGTGTAACCAGCGAGCATGTGATCTGCGAACTTGCGACACCCTTCGTGGAATATCTCCAGGACCGTGTGCGGGTCTGCTCACGCATGATGTCCTTCGCCAACTTAATCTGGTCCGCACCGGTATTCGGTGGCAAACCCAGGGCAAGCCTTGAAAGAGTGGTTGCATTTACCAGGAACGAACCGCAATACCTTTATCAGGAGTTCCCCCTGGATGGGTTTGTCGGGCATTGTGCAGGGCCTGGCGCTGCGTTGACGCTGAAAGTTAAAAACGACTCAAGCTTCTATATACAGGCCACTGGCTCGGCTAAGCCTGACGTAGAGCTGGCAGACATCTTTCGCCAACGTTTCAATGCCCTCCCGGACGAGCAGCGCATCCTCCAGCCTTACAAGGTCGAAGCCAGCACACAAAGTCGATGGCTGCTGGATGAATTGCGATTTTACCTGCGCAAGCACCCGAGTTCAGGGGCTCACGTTCTCTATATCGTGAACGGGAAGAGCGACACAGGAACGTACCCCACGCAAGACAACACCCCCGTGGATCAACTGGCCGTCTATATGCCCCATGCCCAAATGCCAGACCCGATCTACTACAATGACTTCACCGACCTTGCCCTCCTCTTGCTACCGCCGTCCCATGTGCTGTGTGACAAAATTGAGGTAGTTCAAAACCATGTTCACAAGATGTCTTACAGGTTCCTGCGCGCCAATGCGGAGCAGGCACAACCCCAGGCACCGCTGAGCTTCCACGCCGACCCTCTGGTCGCAGCGGTCAGCGCCGGCAGCACTGCACACACGATTGAACTGCAGCCGCAAGGTACGGCTATACCCCGCTGGGAATTGGACGGACGCGGCCACGGCTCATTGAAGCCCAATGGCTATAAATGCGATTACTCGGCACCAGCCAAGCCGGAAATTCGCCTGGCTGACAACAGCCTGACCGAGGCACCAACAGCAACCAGGACGTCATTCGAAGAGCCGCTGCGAATAGACCGGGTACTTACAGGTTTTGGCTTGCCTCCCCTTGTATCGACCTTCGTGGTTCTGAACATCGCCCCTAATTTCTTCATCAAGGCCGAGCTTGATCAAGGCCGTCTGAAGCTGCGCTTGTTCTACAGCAACAATGGCAAGGAAACCGAAGCCCCTGCCCACCTGACCGAATGGAAAGTAATGGCAGGTGACGGAAAACTTGATAAGTCCGGCATCTTTACGCCCGGCCTGACCAGCCGCTTCACCGTAATCCAGAGCGTAATGGAGGACCTGACGAACTGGTACTGGGCCTACATCATCGTGCCCGTACCCTTGATGACGGCCGAGGCCTTCGTGGCCAGAGGGAACAAGACCTGATTGCCTGCCCCTCGATACCTTGCAGCGAACGCTTCCAGCCACACCTTGTCACTGTTCAGGTAAAGCCTTTGCCAAGCGGCCGTCTAAGCTCTTGGCATAGGCTTCGAACACCGTTTCCATGGAGGAAGGGCTATGTGGCTGTTGTGGTTGGCGGGGTTGGTGATCGGCGCGGCGTACCTCACGCACAGGCGCCTGGAACCCTTGCAGATACTGGGCATCATGGCGGCCTATGTGCTGCTGATGGGTATATTCAGCCATGCACCCGGCTGGCTGCTGACGCTGATCTGGGCCGTGCTGGCGCTGAAAATCGCCCTGGTGGCCTTGCCCGATTGGCGCCGCAAGGTATTCACCGGCCCGGTGTTCCATTGGTTTCAGCGCACTCTGCCGCCGATGTCGCAAACCGAACGCGAGGCGATCGATGCTGGCACCGTGTGGTGGGACGGCGAACTGTTCAGCGGCCGCCCCGACTGGCGCATCCTGCTCGATTACCCGGCGCCGAAGCTGACCGAGGAAGAACAGGCCTTCATCGATGGCCCGACAGAAGCACTCTGCGCCATGGTCAGTGACTGGCAGATCGGCCAGGACATGGACCTGCCGCCCGAAGCCTGGGCACATATCAAGCAGAATGGCTTCTTCGCCCTGATAATTCCCAAGGAATACGGCGGTAAAGGCTTCTCGGCCTACGCCCACTCCCAGGTGGCAATGAAGCTGGCCACCCGCAGCGGCGACCTGGCCTCCACGGTAATGGTGCCCAACTCCCTCGGCCCGGCCGAACTACTGCTGCACTACGGCACCGATAAACAACGCAGACATTACTTGCCGCGCCTGGCCCGCGGCGAGGAAATCCCCTGCTTCGCCCTCACTGGCCCGCTGGCAGGCTCCGACGCGGGCGCGATGCCGGACACTGGCGTCGTCTGCAAAGGACAATGGCAAGGCGAGGAAGTCATCGGCCTGCGCCTGAACTGGGAAAAGCGCTACATCACCCTCGGCCCGGTCGCTACCCTGCTGGGTCTGGCATTCAAGGCCTACGATCCGGACCACCTGCTGGGCGAGGAAGAAGAGTTGGGCATCAGCCTGGCGCTGATCCCCACCGACACCCCGGGCGTGGAAATCGGCAAACGCCACCTGCCGCTGGGCGCCGCCTTCATGAACGGCCCCAACAGCGGCAAGAACGTGTTCGTGCCGCTGGACTGTCTCATCGGCGGCCAGGCCATGCTCGGCAAGGGCTGGATGATGCTGATGAACTGCCTGTCGGTCGGTCGCTCGATCTCCCTGCCGGCCGTGGGTACCGGGGCCGCCAAGTACACCAGCCTGGTCACTGGCCAATATGCCAATATCCGTGAGCAGTTCAATGTGCCCTTGGCCGCTTTCGAAGGCATCCAGGAATCCCTGGCCCGCATCGGTGGCAATGCCTGGCTGATGGACAGCGCCCGCCTGCTGACCGCCAGGGCCGTGGACCTGGGCGAGAAGCCTTCGGTGCTGTCGGCAATTCTCAAGTACCACCTCACCGAACGCGGCCGCGAGTGCATCCAGCACGCCATGGACGTGCACGGTGGCAAGGCCATCATCATGGGCCCGAACAATTACCTGGGGCGCAACTGGCAAGGCGCGCCGATCTTCATCACCGTCGAAGGCGCCAACATCCTCTCGCGCAACCTGATGATCTTCGGCCAGGGCGCCATCCGCTGCCACCCGTTCGTGCTCAAGGAAATGGCCCTGGCTGGCCGCGAGGACCGCGAGCAGGCGCTACGGGAATTCGACGATCTGCTGATGAAACACATCATGTTCGCCGCCGGTAACGCGGCTAGCACGCTAGTGTTCAACCTGGGGCTGGGCCGCCTGGAGAACGTGCCGGGCGATGCCCTCAGCCAAGGCTACTTCCGCGCCCTCAACCGTCAGGCGGCGGCCTTCGCCATGCTGGCAGACCTGTCGATGATGCTGCTGGGCGGCGCGCTGAAACGCCGCGAACGCCTGAGCGCAAGGCTCGGAGATGTGCTGAGTTACCTGTACCTGTCCAGTGCCGCGCTCAAGCGCTATCACGACCTGGGCTCACCGGAACACATGCAGCCTTTGCTGCGCTGGGCGATGGAAGAGAGCCTGGGCCAGGCGGAAACAGCCCTGGACCGGCTGCTCGAGAACTTCCCCAACCGCTTTGTCGGCTGCGCACTACGGGCCCTGGTGTTCCCCTTCGGCCGCCGCCATACCGGGCCCAGCGATGAACTGGATGCCGAAGTCGCGGCGCTGATCGGCCGCAGCAAGGGCGACCCGGCTCTGGAAGAGTTGCTTGCGGGTTGCTTCAGGCCGCAGGCCGAGGGCGACCCGGTGGCAGCACTGCAACGGGCTTGCGCGTTGCTGGCTGACGCAGCGCCACTGCACAAGGCGCTTCATCAGGCGATAAAGGAGGGCAAGGTACGGCCAGCCCCCGGCCAGTCAGTGATTGCTGCGGCTGTAGAGGGTGGTGTACTGCAGCCGGGTGAAGGGCAACGGCTGCAGGCCGCGGAACAGGCACGCCGGGCAGTGATCGATGTGGATGCCTTCGACAAAGCGCAGTTGCTGCCCGAACAGGGCAAGGTGCGCTGATCCGTTGCCCCGTCTGCCGGGTGGACGGAGCCTGAGGGGGCGGTACGGCCACCGCCTTCCCCAACCCGCCCCCAACCGGCGTATACTCCGCCCCCGTTTCAACCACCCCGAGGACCACCCCATGGCCACCCCCATCTGGAATACCACCTGCAACTGCTGAATCACCTGCGCACCATCCTGGCAGCCCTGGGTGAGGCCGAGCAGGTACCGGAGGAAAGCCACGTCCTGTTTCTCGAACGCTTCGACGAGCTGCTGACCCTGCTGCCGCAAGATCCCCTGCAAAGCCAGTACCTGGGCCAGGACCTGATCTGCCAGGTGATCCAGCGCTACCCGCAAATCGCCCACCTGGTGCCACGCGACCTGCTGTGGTTCTTCGGTGGCGACTGCCTGCACTTCATGCCGGATGAAGAGCTGAGCCTGTACCAGGCCCTGGAAGAGCGCCGCTACGAATGCGAACAGCGTGGCGAACCGTTCGACTGGCTTGAGCAAAAGCAGTTGCTGGCTTCGACGGCAGCCGATACCCGCCACTGATCCCGGGCTGCACAGACGAAGGGGCATGGCTCCCCTTCGATCAGCCTGTTTCCCCCGCATTGTGCAGCCTTCGCCTACAGCCCACCTGTGTTGCCCTGCGTACTCTGTCTGCGCGCTGAGATACATGAGTTCGCAGCCATTCAACACAGGGATCATCCAATGAAAAAAACACTATCTGTACTTGCGCTGAGCCTTTGCAGCAGCGCGGCAATGGCAGCCATCATCAACTTCGATGGTTCTGTCAGTGCGCCTGGCACCTGCCCTATCGAGGTCGTTACCCCAGGCGGTCCAAGCCTGCCAGTGGTCTTCCTGGGTAACTTCAACACGTTCGACTTCGATGCAATCGGCCAGGAAACCACCAAGAGAGAATTCGCGTTGCGCGTGCCGGCAAGCTGCGTGACTGGCACCCAGAATGCCTACGCCACCTTCCAGGCGGGCCTCGGTGCGGATCCGGCAAATGCCGATCTTTATGCCCTCAGGGACGGCCTTGGCTACACCACTGGCCTGGGTCTGGCAATCAACGACCTCACGAAACGCCTCAAGCCCAATACCGAATCGATGGCCTATGAGGTGAAAGACACTCGCGACACCGACATGGTCTTTTCAGCGCGCCTTGTCACCACCGCTGCGAAGGTGAGCGAAGGGCAGATCGACAGCAACATCTCATTCAATGTCGACATCCGCTGATTCTCCCCCCCTGCGCTGCCAGGGGGACTCATCCGTTTCGCCTATCATGCCGGCCCCACCATGTCCATAACCACGCTGCGCAAGTACGTACTCAGCTTTGCCTGCCTGGCAACGCTTTCCTCAACCAGTGAAGCGGCCTTGACCATCAGTGCCACCCGTGTTGTCCACTCCAGCGACAAACACAGCAGCTCGGTGGTTGTCGCCAACCCAAGCCAGGCCACTTACGCGGTACAGGCCTGGGTAAACACCGAGGCCGACGACACCAGTACCGCAGTGCCTTTTGCCGTATCCCCCACCTTGTTCCGGCTCGACCCCAAACGCGAGCAGCTGGTCAAGATAAACGCACTGCCAAACAACCTGCCCAACGATCGCGAATCGCTGTTCTACTTCAATGTGCAGGAAATTCCCCAGGTCGATAGCGGTCTGCAAAATGTACTGAAAATAGCCCTGCGCACCCGCATCAAGCTGTTCTATCGGCCCAGCCAGGTAAAAGGTGTGCCCGAACAGCACCTGGATAGCCTGCAGTGGTCACTGGCGAGCAAAAACGGCAAAACCTACCTGCAAGTTCACAACCCCACGCCTTACCACTTCACCTTCAGCCGCCTGGAAGTTTACAAAACAGGAACCGGCGAAAAGATAGACACGGCTCTGATGGCATTGCCCATGCAAAAGCAGTCCTTCGAACTGAAGACAACCCGTGCTGCAGACGGCCTGAAGGTTCGTTTCACCACGATCAACGACTACGGTGGCAGCACCCGGTTGATGGAAAAACCACTGCCCATTTCGTCGATATAGTCCAACTGTTCAATCGCGCAGATACATGTCAAGCAGTGGAAAGACGGGCGATGACGGCCATGTCTGGCCTTGATCGAAGCTGATGGAGATCCGGACAGAGAGCTTGTCACGCTTGAGCCTTGACAGAAAAGGCTTGCTCGCCTTGACCATATCGTCGAAACCCAAGCCGCTCATTACTTGCTCCGGGGTCACAGCATGCTCCTTCAGCACTTCTTCGCTCTGGGCGTTACCCTGCGCATCCTCTCCGCCGACGACCAACGTTACCCTGTGGTCCGTATGGATATAGCGCCAGGCATTGACGGTAATGACCATCCCCTCTGCCGGGACATTGGAAACATAGACCGTGCCATGGGTGGCAGAAGGAGGGGGAATATCCGGTGTCGGAAACCCTTGAGTCAGCGGCAAAAACGATACCAGGCGGGCATCGGACTGATGAACCTTGCCATTTTTGTCGGTCACATGAAAAGCTACTGTCAGCACTTTACCGCTGTGCTGTGCAATCAGGTTCAGCGGGATATCGTACTGACCGGGAAAGCCTGGTGCCTCCTCTGTCGCCAGGTAGCTCCCGATCCCTCCCGGCGCTCCCCATGACACCTCGACCTTCTCGCCAGGGAACGCAGCCCCCGCTGGCACAGTCACCCGCATGTAGTTCAGCCTCTTGTTGGGGTCCAGTTCCACCTGCTGCCCGCTTCCCGTGGTATGGCTGATTTCCGGCCAGCCCAGTTCTCTGGGCAAAGGTGCCGTATCAGCCTTCAGCTGGACCACTTTCGGCTCTTCAGGTGAACTCTTGTTACCGGCATAATCGTTTAGCCGGTAATGCACGAAACGCACCCCGTCCCCTCGCGCCCGGATGATATCGCCGGAGATTTCCAGCGTAACGGGAAAGTCCCCCTGCTTGAGAACCTTCTCGCCGACAAGATTGTCTTCGTACAGCGTCGTATCCCAAAACCAGCGAATGTGGTCTCCAGGCACAAAGACCTGATAGTCCGGCACCCGTGCGACCAGCACATCATCGTGACGCTCCAGGTAATCCGCCGTTACGCCATCGGTGAGCACCTCTGCTTCGAATATCAGGCCACCGCGATCACCGCCCAACCTGGGCCCGGTCAAGTCCAGGGTTATGATCAGCGGCTCCGAATACCCTTCAGCACCGTTGTAACCCGTGACCCTGTAGATCAATTCAGGGGTGCTGTCCTCCCTGAGGTGAAGCAGAGGGATTTCGACATAATAGTCATCGGGATCAATGGGAGCCTCCCATTGCCTGGGTTCACCTATCTGTACACCATCGCACAACAACACCAGTGTCTCCGGCGTGCCTGGGGCGGGGTTGGAGCCCGGCCACGGCGTGACATCCACACGTAGAGGCTTTTCCAGCAGATCCAGAGGGATGACGTTTTGCGCGCCACCCTCCAGGTTTTCAAGCGAGCCGTCCACCCAGGGTGGAGGAAAAAGCGTTTCCGACTTCCCGTTTCGCATAACCTAACCTCCAACGTGTCCAGTCCGGCGCAATGAGCGGCTCGCCATGCCTTACCAGCTGTAATGCACTCCCAGGTTGACGCCCCACGGCTGCTCCAGTGCCTTGCCGTTGCTGTAGTCGAAGTCGGCATGCAACTGCAGGCGGTCCATCAACGACACCGCCACCCCCATGCCCAATTCACCACGCGAACCTGACAGGTCATTGTCGAAACGGTGATCGTTGACCTTGACCTGGTTGTTGTTGGCAAACTCGTGCACATAAGCCAGGCGCACATAAGGTTGCAGCCACTGCCCCCCCTCAAGCTTCAAAGTACGGCCCGCCGTGGCGCCAACCTTGCCCAGCACCGAGCGCGTCGTATCACCGTCAGCCTTCAGGCCATTGTCCAGGTGGTAGTCCTGGCCCTGGATGCCGACCACCGACAGTTGCCCGAAAGGCTCGACGAAATAGTCGTCATCCAGCGTCAGGTGGCGCCCAAACTCCACCGACGCCCCCAAGCCGACGTTGTCATAATCGCCTTCGGTGCGCTGGCCATCACTGAGGCTTACCTTGGCCTGGTTATCGAAGCGGTTCAGCTTGACCACGCTGTCGAGGTAATAGCCACTCTGGGCGTCCAGCCAGGTCGCATACAACCCCAGGTAGTAGCTTTTCACCTCACCCGAAGCCCCCCGGGTCAAGTTCAGATCAGAGCTGCTGTAACCCGCCATCACCCCGGCCAGCCATTGGCCGTCGCCCAGGGGCAAGGGGGTGTCGGCACCCAGCGAGAAACCCTGTTGAACCTGACTGTACGGTGTACCGGTCGAGGAAGAGACGTTGTACTTGTTGCCATAGCTGCGCGCCCACAGGCCCGCTTTACGCTCGTCGAGCCGCAGCTCGCCCATGCGGCTGCGCAAGGATGACAGCTCGCCATACCACACGGTCGGCGCGGTGTTGAACAAAGCCATCGCCGCCTCGGTGCTTGGGCTGATCACCTTGGTCGCGCCATCCAGGTACCAGTCATTGCCACGCTGCACCAGGTCATACGAGAAAGCCCCCAGGTCCACCGGCCCGTTGAGCAGGGAGAACTGCGCATCACCCGCCGCAGCGTGAACCAGATGCAGGCTGTTTGCCTGGGTGGGTTCATTGCCGCTACTGCCCACCAGCAGGCTGTGGTTGCCGGTGGCCGTGCCGGTAATGTCGAGGAAGTCGCTTTCGCCGCTGCTGAAGTCGGCATCCATGATGAATGTGCCACTGCCCGACAGGCTGCCCAGGGTAAGGCGCTGGTACTGCGTGGCCTCACCGAACCGCACCGAGCCACCCGCCATGTCCAGTTGCCCGACTTCACTGTCCTCCACCATGTTCCAGCGCCCGCCATCATTCAGCGCCAGACGTTCGACATTGGTCAGGCGCCCGGTCAGGCTGGCCTGGTTGCCCAAGGCCAGGTTGGCACTGGAGCCGGACTCCACCCACACATCCCCCACCAGGTCGCTGCCCTCGACCCGCATGGTGGCGTTGGAGTTGTTCGCCACCTCCAGCAGGTTGCCATTGCTGCCAAGCAGCGCAGTACCGCCGGTGACGGTGATCGTCGCATCGCCGGGCGCCTGGTTTGCGCTCCCCACACGGATGGCGGCGCCATTCTGGCCTTCCACGTGCGTGCCCTGCAGATTGATCGATGCAGCTTCGGTCGAAAGGCTATCGCCAACCACCCGGATGCCGTCCGTGGCGCCGGTCAGCCGGCTGTTGATCGCATCCAGCCGGGCATCGCCGAACAGCAAAGCAGCACCGGCCGCCCCTGTACTCACCAAGGTACTGTCAGTCAGGGACAGATGAGAACTGCCGGCCACCCTGGCGCCACCTATACCCCCTTCGATATGGCTGCCATTTACCGACACGCTGGCACCAGCCGTCGCACTGCGCAGCACATCGAGGCCGAACAGATTGCTGGTCAGGCGCGAGCCACTGGCGATGGTTGCCGAAGCACCGCCATTGACCATCACCGCAGCGACCCCCGTGGCTGACACCGTGGTGCTCTCAAGGTGCAAACCACCGCCTGTACGCACGTCGATCTGCTGTGTGGTGGCGCCCTCGGCTACCAGGCGCCCGCCGTCAGTGACCCTGTAGCTATCAACAGGGGTGCCGGCACCGATAGTTTTCTCATGGTCCACCAACGTCAAGGCATTTGCCGGCCCAACGAAAAGCACGGCCGAAACGCCCATTAACAGTTGCCCGATGGCCGATGCCAAGGGGGACAGGGTGGAACTGCGTTGTTTGATCATTGCACTTTGGCCTCATCGATTTACCCAAGAACGGGCAACAGAAACGTGGGCAAGGCTATTAAGAATTCACCTAAAAACGTGTAGGAAAAGTCCGAGGATTGATGCGACTTTTCAACAGGCCTCACCCAACATGCTGTATCGCCGACACTCAAGGGCGAACGAGAGGGCACTCAGTACCAAAACTGTGCATTGATACCACCGCCACGGCGGGATCGGATTTGACAACTTTGCCATTACGCATGAATGCATAAGTAAAGGTCGCCAACCCATCATATTTATTGTTTGCCTTATCGAACTCGTAGATCGGCTTCAGACCATCGGCGTAAGGAATTGGCCAAACGAAACCGATCGGCGGGTTGTCTTTGTCCAGCTCGATGATTTTCTCATACTTGGCATCGGGTATCTCGGCCCCACCGGGAGCCGTTCCCTGCGTCGCTGTCCAGGTCAGTGTCAATTCGTCACCTTCTGCCAACCATTTGCTCAGGTCAGGGATCTGGATACGTACATCAGGAGTAACATCAGCTGAATCATCCGGGTCAAACAACGAACTGCAGTTCAGCCACAGGCGCCCTCCGCTGGTGAACCCGCCGCGGATCTCCGCCGCTTCGGGGTGTAGAACAATAGCCTCCACCACAATTGGCTGAGGTTTGGAAACAGCCTTGTTCGGCACGTCTTTGCGGCTGACCTCGTAGTGAGCAAAACGGCTACCATTGTCGTGCCGAAGAATGTACGACCATGGAATCGTCACTTCGATTTCAGTACCGGGCTCATCCTTCCCAAGTACATGATCCGCCTCCACGACATGCTCATCGGTGTAGTAGAACTCGGCCAGGTCACCTTCCTTGAATGCAGCATCGATCGTTACTTTCAACACGGCATCGGCCAGCTCGTCTTTCTCGGTCAGCCGATTTTTCTGGTTGTCATTACCGCCATAAACATCCGGCAAGGCCATGCTCGGGTTCACAGGCCCCGGCCATTCCGGATCCGGATCAGGTACAACTGGGCCAATGCGCTCGAGGTTGACGTTGAAGGAATCCTTTTCGCCACCTAACAGGTAGTCACCGCGGTGCACCTCATACGTGACTTCGACCGGTTTCACGCCGGTAGAGCCTTTTCCATAAATAGCCAGGACAACGCTGGCAGGGATGGCCAGCTTGACCGGGAACGTGCCGACAGTCCGCGTTTCGAAAGTATGCGTACCCCACTTGATCGTGATCAGGTCAGTCGCCTTGAAATGCAGGAAGGCACCAATTTCCACCGTAATACCGTTGAACACGGCATCCTGGTCCACCACTCCGCCGTTCATGCCCAAGACCAGGGGCTTTTTGAAGTCCGCCGGGGTAGGCAAATTGCCAGTCGCCACCGTAACGCGCGTGGGCACTGACACGGCACTCACATTGCCGGCAATGTCCTTTAAAAGGTAGGCAATATGGATGCCGCCATCCCCTGCATCCCGAATGACCTTCTCAGGCACCGGTATCGACAATGGCACTGCAGTGACAGGCGTGAAGCCGTCAGGCACCAGGTCGCCCGGGTCGCTGGGCACTTCCCTGCGCCAGATCCACGCCACGATGTCTCTGGCATCCCAATCCGGATAGGCGGGCAAACTAAGCTTGACCGCACCAATATTGGCATCCAGCACAGCGGCAATAGCCGGGAATGCTGTCGGAAGTCGATTTGGATAAGGAGCCACACGATCGAAAATCAGGCTCAACGGAGGGAAATCCACAGGCAAGGGACTATTGTAAGGGATCACCCTGATGAAAAAATCATGTTTGCCTTCACCCCAGGATTTTACCTTCGCCTTATCCAGCTTTACCGGGAAGGGAAAGGTACTATCCCTGTCATACTGACCACTGTGCAGCTCCTCCTCCACGCCCCCCTCTGGCAGGTGATACAGCCACATCTGGTCAAACTCCCCCACGCTGGGATCGCCTGCGGCATTCCAGTCTTCGATGGTCAAGTCCATCTCGACGGTATCGTCGGTCAAGGCCGTGCTCAACATCGTATTGTCGGTAGTGTCGGCCAACAGCGCCGGGTCGATTTTGGGTGCGACGGGTGCAAGTACAACATTATCGTTTGCGGGTGTGTATTCGTCGTCTTTCATTTTGACCTCTCAACGATACAGGGGCTGCAGGAAAATACATACTTATTGAAATCCACGATTCTACCCCCGCACAACTGGCAAATTTGTCAGTTGCCAGCAAGGCCGCTGTATCATCCGCACGCCAGCCAGACAATAAAAAGCCCGCGCTAGCGCGGGCTTTCAGCGGGTAATAACGCTACAAGCAGAAGATCAACTCTGCCCGCTCAAACGATCAACACCATCATAGTAATAGTTCGAGGTCACGCCACTCTTGACCACTGACCTCAGCCGACCAGTAGCGTCATAATCCATTTTCATGCCCTCACCATCGTCCTCGAGGTTACCGTCATCGTCATAGCTCAACTTCACCTCGGGCGCATACCCTTCGTAGCTATTGGTTATTCCGCTGAGCTGCGCAGGGTCTTCATGTTCGAAGAAGTACTCAGCCACGTTTTCACCCGGTTTATCAGTATCTTTATCTGTCAGTTCGGTAATAACCAGAACAATGTTGTCGATGGCATCGAACTCAAACGCCTGGGTACGAATCACATGACCTTGCGGGTCGACCGGGGCCAGTGTTCCGTTACATTTATAGTCATACAGGCGACCGCGGCTATCGTAGGCATACACCTCGTGCCGCAACCAGTTTTCCTCGGCCGAGTCTGCTTTAACATTCGACCGATAGGGCGTGTGCCTGGCATAAATCGCCCTCAACAGCTGATCGGCTTTTTCAGTCACCGCAGGCTCGTGCAGATTACCTCGCACATGATTGGCATAGGCTTCGGCCTGGCGCAGCATCTTGTCGTCCGGCTCACCAGACCACAGCGTTTTCAGCTCAATGCGGTCGCACTCATCATACTCCTGGGTCAAGGTCTGAATTTCACCTTTCATATCGAAGCGACGACGCCGTTCACGATCGAACTCGTCATACTCCAACTGGGTAATCAGGTAGTTATCACCATCACGGGTCTCGATTTTCGACGTCCTGCCCAGCTTGTCGTACTCGAACATCGCCACTGTGGAGCCCAAGGTAGTCTTCTGCAGGCGCCCGGCATCGTCATACTGATAGCTCTGCACCTGGCCCAGTACATCGGTATAGCTCAACATACGTGCGCGATAGCTGTAGCCATACGTCATTTCGAACGTTTCGTTGCCCTCAGTGCGCTTCTCCGATTTCATCTGTCCGGTACTGAAATAATCCCGCTGCAGGGTTTGCCCATCCTCTTCGCAGCGTAGCAACCGGGCATTCTGCGGGTCATACTCGTAGTCAGCCGTGAACCGGCTGGATGCCCGCTTGAGCGGCTCCTCACCCAACACCGGGTTATATTCATACTCGACCCATTGTCTGGAAGGCGTGAACACCTTCTCTGGTCGGCTATGCCCAGGCTTGTAGTACAAGGTGCGCTCTCGACCGCCGGTGACAGACCGGTAAAGCCGCTTCAAGCCATCGAACCTTTGCGTACCCAGCTCAATGCCATTGACACCGATGTACTCCGGAAGGTCATCACTGTCGAACGTGGCATAGTGGCGGGTAACCACCGACCTGTCGGGGAGCGTCTGTGTCAGCAACCGGCCAAAGATGTCGTACGTACTCAGCGTGGTGGCCTTGTCGGCAGCCACTTCCCGGGCCACACGGCCCAGGCCATCGTAATGATAGGTGTGCTGGCTGTACGCAACGGTATCGTCCTTTTTCTTGAAGCGCCTGACGTGGGTGGCCTGCTCGAAGCGGTTGAGCCAGGTCTCGGTCACGCCGCTTGCAACAGTGCCATCCGCCGACTCCCGCCAGCTGCGCTTGATGGGCATATTGGCCGATGCTTCGGTGCCAACCGGGTCCGTCACCTCGAAATGGCAGATGCCGTCCGCCCCCCTTTGCCAAGCTTGCTGGCCCCAGTCGTCGTAGCCGTATGTTGTCTGCAGCGTCAGGTCCACCGCCTGATGGATACCCGGCCCGGTAACCATATCGGCCAACCAGTCATACTCGGTTTCTTCGACAAGCTGGCCATAAGCGTCGTAGCTGGCCGAGTAGGTCTTGCGATACTGCTCGCGCCGCCAGATTTCCTCACTGTCGGCCTCCATACGATACTCTTCGACCACCCGGCCGAGGCCGTCGATCACGGTGCGGACTGTCACGCCCTTGACATCGGTCGAAGTCTGCACAGCCGGGCTGTTACCCTGAGCCAGCACGTAGCTGTACTTGCGGGAAGCCTTGTAAAGTGGGTCGTTTGGCGCAGCCGTCTGGAGAATCACACGCTCCACAGGGTCATAGGCGTAGGCAATTTCCACATCGTTGTCATCGCGATTGAGCAACGGCTTTCCGGTCAATGCCGAGTGCTTCAGGTCGAAGGTTTTCTGCACATGGCGAATGGTGCCGTCTTCCAACACCTGCCCATGATCGAAACCCGTCACTACCTGATTGACGACCAGGGCTGGATGGTTCTCCACCACTTCCGTCGTGTAGCTGTATGAGGTGGTCGTAGGCTTGTCGTCCATGGCCTTGATCGTCTTGGCCGGCCGCCCATAGCTCAACAAGTCTTCCTGGGACTCATGGTAATGGGTAATCGTCTGACTCAGCGGCACCTTCACTTCACCTGCCAGCCTGAAGGCATGTTCCTCGCTCAACACGATCCACGGCTTGATAACAGGTTCGGGCGTGTCTGCAGGCAGGGGAACCGGATCAAGGGCCTTGTACACGAACTCGGTATGCTCGGTCGCAGCTGAGCCCTCACCGTTTGGCGACGGTTTGATGGTCTGGCTCTTGCGCCAGCGCACAAAATTCTGTGGGTCGGCCGGGCACTTGCCAGGCTCCCCGCCAACGGGATAGTACTCGTACTCCGTCTCGACGCCCGTGGCGGCAACTTCGCGGGTCAGGTTGCCGAACAGGTCATACGTGGTGGCATGTACAGCCTTGGCCATCCCACCGTTCCCGTTCTGCCAGGTCTGGGTCGATAGCTCCTTGGACTTGTAGTTCGCAGGTTGCCTGGCGAACGGCTCCTCCGATTTGCCGTGGTACTTGGTAACCGTGGTTGTGACGCAACTGCCCTGAACCCGTTTTTCCTCGACCAGACGATGGAAACGGTCGTAGGTGCTCAGCAGGGTGCGGTCTGCTTGCCCTGGGCAACGCTCGGTGGTTTTGCTCCAGTAGTGATAGCTGGCGTCGGTCACATCGTAGAGGTTATCGCGGCCATTATTGTTCCAGACAACAGAGCTGCCATTACCCACGAAGTTGGTCGAGGAGTAATCGTACTCGGTGACCTGTTCGGCCTGCCCCGCCCCCGGAATGAGGCGGTGGCGCTTGACCCTCGGCAAGTACTGCTCGACGCCTGGTAGTTTGTGGCCAGGATCACCGCCTGTGCCGTATTCGATATGCTCCTCCGCACCACCAGGACTGCGCACCCAGCTCACACATGTTTGCCCGTGCACCGGTTGATACTTGAACTCCCACTGTTCACCGGTAGGCAGTTTTACACTCTTTAGCTCCCGCCCGCTGAACGCGAGGGAATAACTGGCTCGCGCCCCAGGTTGATCGGGGTACAAGGTGATGACCATGTTGCCCGGGTACTCGATCAACAACAGACGCCGCGGCAGTTGCCCACCCAGCCCGGACTCACGCACTTCATGCAAGCAAGGGTTGCCTGGTAGTTGCGGGTTGTCACGGTAGACAAACTCCAGCCAACGCTTCGAATCGGAGTAAACCTTTGTGGGCAGCGCCAGTTTCTTCTGGCCGATTTTTGTAAGCTCCAGTATTTCTGTCAGCTGAGTATCTTTATGCTCGATTCGGAACTTACCCTCGCCATCCTTGTGAAAATGGAAAGAATCCAGTTTTTTCTCACTGATACTTTCGACACCATCCACCGTGAAACGCTCACCGGTGTACAACGATAGCGCTCCTCCCCCCTCGGGGTAGGCATGCTCGATGAAGCTGCTGAGGTTGATATCCCAGCCTTGCCCATAGCCGAAGTCACCTGCGCCCATCGAACTGTACATAAGACTTAACGGAAACTCTGCCCCGCCCAGATAATCCCCACGCAATACGGGCAAGACAATACTCAGGCCATACTGGCCTGTACGTGGATCAACACTATTACTGATGAAGCTGTCAAAGCTAAAAGCACCTGAATGCAGCGCAGTTTTGCCGGACATAGTGATACTCCTCCAAAAGCCAATATTAACGAACCGAGAAAGTCAGCTTGTCGCGGCTGCCCTGCACACCGTTGGGGTGGTGAAAATCAACCCGGAGCCGATGCCAATTACCAAATTGATCCATCACACGGAACAATAATGGTTTTTCCAGTGGCGCCCGCCATTTTTTGCTCACGTCTTGTTCACTGTCATAGAAAATCGGCAGGTTCGATACTCGGTGGATAGCAAAACATACATCGCCCCGCCCTGGCTTGGCGCTCTCAACCAGTTCAGTATCCAGAAACGCTGGATCGGCGACTTGAGCGTTCACCAAAGATTGCAACAGGCCATCATGTACCAGGTACTTTTCCGGATTTTCCGGATTCTCCGGGCTTTCCGGATCCTCCGGCTTGGGCTTCAATGGGGTAAACGAATAGCTGGTAAAACTGCAATACTTCTCTTTGCGCTGATTGGACTCCCAGCGGATCATCGAAACCCTGCTGTCGTCTTCAAACTTCAGCCTGAGGAAACTCAGCGTTTTGAATTCATCGCTCTTCGCCCCTGCCAGTACCCAATAGTCGGTAGTGTCATCTGTTTTGTCGAAGGCTTCGGTTTCATTGCCTTCCCAACCCTTGACTGGGATACGTTTGAATGTATAGGCATCCTCAGTGTATTTTTCTGGCGGCGCCTCACCGGTTACCTTTACTTTATCAATACCTGTGTTGATGTCAGTGGACTTGTAAGAAACATTATCGTCACCGGTGAACTGAGCGCCTACGGACAGGGTTCCCACACTGTTGGTCAGCAAGAACAAATGCTTGGTTCGAGTACTGGCGTCGAGGACCGAGGGTTCTTCCGCCTTTGTTCCTGGCCGTGTTCCTACCCGATTACGGTCTTCATGCACCGCCCAAGTTCCGGGCTTCAATGGGTCATTAGGCTCCAACCCTTCTTCACCGGCAGGCAAAAACTCGATCACCTTGCCGCCTTCAGTGTTGAACAACTGGAGGCTGCCCAGTTCTGTGTCACTGATCGGCGGCGAAACCCCTGTCCCCTGACTACCTTTCGTCTTGATGGTTATCAACACTTCGATTTGCTGCATACCGTTGGCGAAACACACGCCTTGGCTAAGCAGTTCGATGCTGAAAACGCTAAGATCCTCCCAGCCACTGCTCGTCGGGCGGGACTGAACGACCGGGCGGTGCTCGATGATTGCGTAGCCGCTACTGAGGTTATTGTAATCAGCCATGACCACAGTAACGGGCCACTTGGCTGCCTGGGGTGGTGTATACAGACCGTCCTGGCCTATATCGCCCTCGCCGAACACATGCCATGTCAGGCCAGGCGGTGTGCCCTTGACGCTGAACGGCAAGGTGCTGTTAGGTTTGTAGTCCGAAACGTAATGGGGTTCGACACCAAAACGTTGCGGCCAGGTCACGATCACGACTGTCGCATCTGCATATGCGCCTGAACGGGTGTCCGTAGCCCGAATGACCTGGAACAGGATTTCAGGCTTGCCCTCCTCGATAATGGCCGGGGTAAACCTGGCCTGCCCATTGCCCAGGTCCTCGAGTTTGCCCAGATCCCCCACGTAAGTACCTGCAAGATCGCGTTTCTCTGGGTTAGCAGCCCGCTGCGGCCCTCGTGAAGCACGAAGCGTTTGCGGCGTTTCGACCTTTTCCCAGCGAAGGGTACCGCCGTCCACGCTTATGGCGGAAAGGCTGATCGGCACACCATTGGCGCCAGTGGTCGCCACCCGCGGGGAAATCTGCACAGGCCTCACATGCTCGATCACCAACCCGGCACGTTGCTGGTCGCCGTTACCGCCATCGGCATAGTGCCCCGTCACCAATGAGACCTGGCTATCCGCCGTGAACGCGTCCGCATCGGGAGACGAATACACACCCGCAGAGGTGACTTGGCCGCTGGCAGCAGCGTTCCTGAGGTTTGTAGTTGTCCACGCCCTGGCGGGAGTGCTGCCTTGAAGGCTGAACGACACCCCCCCTTTCGCAACGGTTCTGGTGATGCCTGGCTCGACCCGATAGGTACCAACAGTGGGCGAGACATGACCAAAACCGACCACATCGCTCGGCACGAACTTGTCACCAGCCTTGCAGGTGTACCGATGTGCATTGGGCATACGCACCGGCCTCAACACTTGGGTCAATGGCTCGGCGCGCTTCCCCTCGTTGACAGGGTCAAGCAACAAGGTGCATGAGTACTGGGTTCCTGCTGCGGCCGTGCCAGGAAGCAGGAAAGGGAAATCGTGACCAGGTTGTGGAAGTGTGCCAGCCAGCAGATGCGAGCGTGGCTGCATCAGCAGGAGCACGGCACCATCGCCTTCGCTGGCGGCCTTGTCCTTGAACGCCTTGTTGGTCTTGCCCCCCCAAGGCGCCGTCTGGGTCAATACCTTGATCCCCATGGGCGACATCGACGCATAGTCTTCACGATCGAACTGGGCCAGTATATAAACCTGACGATAGCCGGGTTGCTCAAGCCAATGGCTGAATGCCGCCTTGCCAATCTGTCTCGAAGCGTAGCGGGTGGTGCCAAGCTCACACTCCAGCGTATTTGGCTTGGCGTCGGAAAGCGAAAGCATCAACTGGGTGTACTGACCGCTCTCGCTCTGCTGCAACTTCAGCTCGACTTGCGCACTGACCGCATACCCCATGGCCTCGTCCAGACTATGGGCCCGCAGCATGATCGGCTGGCTGCCTGGCAGGTGGGCATGCTGGACATAATCGCCTGAAAGGATATTCATCCGCACCGTCGTCACCGCCGAGAGCAACGTTGCATCTTCGAATGAAAGTTGTGGCGGCCCAAATACCAGGTTGCGGAATTCACCACGCAATTCGCCACCCTCGTCCAGGTCGAACTGGCTACGCATGGGCGCAATGAACGATTGGTCGGTATATCGCAACAGGAACTGGTCGCGAAACAACAGGTTAATGTGGCTTCGCGCAATCGCGCCAATAGCGCCCCAACCCCTCATGACGGTACCGGAGGCCAAACGCGTCAGAATTTGTTCTTTTGTAAGGTCAGCCATGATCAAAACCTCAATCGATTGGTCCAATTAGTTTCATGAATCAAATGTTACTGCACGAATCTTCTGACTACCTGGCAACAGAACATGCCAGGCTTTGGTATATTTCAAACATCCCGAGCTTGCCGCGGAATGGTGCTGTTTTTACCTTTTGAACGTCAGATACAACGTTGGAAAGCGCCACCATTGAGTGCCGTCAAAACTGACGCTGGCCCAGACAGAGAGGGGCGAATCCGATTTAAGCTTGTCCAGTTCCTCGTACGGAAGTACATCTCTTACACCTTCTTTAACCTCCGACTCGCTAACCGCTACGCTATCCCGCAGAACGCCCACCAGCTGCGTGCCATCCTGCGCCACACCGGAAAAGTGAATACTCAACCACTGGTTCTCATTGATGAAAATCCAACGAGCCAACGTAAGCCTTGCCCCACCTGGCACCAACACCAAGTGTCCGTCACTCGAGGCATCCAGGCAGTCAATTCGCATATATCTGCCTTCTTCCAGCGGTGACACCAGTAACTTCACCGGTTTGCTGTCCAGGAAATGGCCTGTGTGCTTGTCAACGATTCGGTAAAACACGTCAAATCGCTTC
Organism: Pseudomonas sp. LS.1a; assembly: GCF_022533585.1. Lineage (NCBI taxonomy): Bacteria > Pseudomonadati > Pseudomonadota > Gammaproteobacteria > Pseudomonadales > Pseudomonadaceae > Pseudomonas > Pseudomonas sp. LS.1a. Next base: position 1,544,102 of record NZ_CP092827.1, on the reverse strand, counting down.
GATGGTGTTGTTCCCATATTGGCCGGGATATATTTTGCTGGCACGTTGAATACCCGTGGACCTTCAGCACTCGGGGTTGTAATGACCACCCGACCAGCGTTCGGCTCGCCCTGCCAATGCACTTCAAATTCCTCACCCTCGCGAAGGTCGGCTTCGTCGGGGATGATGACGTATGCACCACTGTTCCTGATATCGTAGGCATCGATACCGAATTCATTTGGCTCTTCCCCCTTCTGAGTACTTCGCCTGATTGTGGGCATTGGAGGGGTTACGCGGGGCGTCGTAACGTTCAGCGACAATACTTTTGATGTCAGCGAGCGCCCTTCACGGCCATATTGGTAAAACACCTGCACCGCCCCCAAACTGGCAACTAACCATTTATGTTCGATGCGCAGGACGAACTGCTTTGCCATCAGACTGCTTTGATCCAGACGGAAAACTTGCACGTGCGCTTCACCTGACGGCACCATCCAGGCCAACACCATGTGATCGCCAACAGCTCGCTGCGAATAGGCGTCAATGGCAACAGGCAGACCGTTGGTGTAATTACCAGGGTCAATCTCGTCACTGCCACCATTTTCCACACGGGGGACCGGCAGGAGTGTAGCGGTGTCGATAACATCACGAATGATGAACTTCTGGGTACGCGAGGCCTCAAGCTGCATACCGTCCCTGAGTTTTATCTTATAACTAACTTGCAGATGCCCCCCTGTATCGAGGGTATTCAATTGGGCCTTGGGTATCTGCCATTCGAGGGGGGCACCGTCAAACTTTTGCTGGCTGATCAATTGCGTTACGAACGGCGATAATTCGGTGCCATTGCTTCGGAAGCGACGTACAGTCAGCTCAGCGCTGTCACCTTCTTGTATGGCTTGATAAGCTGCCGCCACTACATTGACATGCTGCTGTACCTCAGCCTTGACGATTTCCAGACCATGTGATTGCAACACCTGCACCACTGGCAGTCGACTGGCGGAACGCAAACCTATATAGCAGAACTGCCGCAGCGACTCGTCGCCTGCAGTACTGTTGACCTGATAAGACAAAAACGCATACCCGCCGCGGGCAGCGGTCACCAGTTTATTGTCTATTTCGACTATCACGTTATCCGGGTCATTTACCGGAGTGCCATTCCCTACCAGGTCAAATGCAACCCCCTCTGCATCCACGCCTCGCCAGTTGGTAAACACCACATCGCCAAGTTGCAAATTTGCCCCTCGGATAAAAAATTTGAGATTTACCTCGCCCAATGCGTCCAGATCGACCTCAAGGTCTTGGGTCAACCCCTCGATAACTGGCATTGGATTTCTCGAACGCGGGCTGTTTCCCGGGCGGGCGATGGGGCTGTTATCAGCCGTCGAATTCATTACAGTCACTCCGTATCAACCGTTCCGGAATGAAGTTCTACGCCCCCCGGGTCATTTCCACTACTGGTAAAAATACTAGGTATGGACATTCTCAGCGGATACGCAGCCACGCTGCTGCCAGCAACCTTACCTGTCATTTCTGCCAGGTGCCAACCTGAGCCTGGTGTTTTAGCCTGAGCACTGCCAGCCCTGCAAACGCTGCGGCCCGCGTCAACAACTTCTTCAAAAACGAAGGAACTCGACCATGACCAATACGGTAAAGCGAAGCCTGCTCCGCCTCGCCTCAATAACAGTACTATTCCCTGTTTTCATACTTATGCTTTTTGGCTTACCGGCATCCAATGCCAACGCCGGAACGATTACGCTGATCTCAAAGCCCATGGGTGATCATGGGGAACGTCGGTGCTCCGTGGACATCCCCGCTGCCGGCGCCGGCAAGACATTGAAACTTTCCCTGGCCGATAGAGGCGGTATCGGCATAGGGAACTGCTATGATATGCAACCCACTGAAATCATCATGCAGGACATCCCGTCTGCAGCAGAATTTCTGCTGACCGACGACTGGTTGTGCAACACGGATGCAGGTACTACTTTCTATACGAACGATGACCCGGAAGATAACAAGAGTTTTGTCATCAGGCTCGAAACCACACGCAATCTGTCACAGCTTCCAGAAATTGGCATTGACCGACTGGTAGAATTTGAAAAGGGCAAATACCTGGACTACGTCAATGAAAACCAGGAAAAGCCGATCGGGTTCAGACTGGTAGATAAAAGCCATACAGGCGAAGGCCGGATTACTCGCAAGCTCAGCTGCCTTGAAATAAAGATCTCGGAGGGTGAGGTAATACCAGAATTAAAAGCCGTAGCACTAGGAGGTGATGCCTATTCGAAAGTCGAGTTCGCATCGAATACTGATTTCAAATGCCCAGAGAACTACGCCATGACTCGCCGCAAACATAGCGGTGACGAGATGAAAAAGTCAACTTATTATTGCAACCCAGTCGTAGGCAACGGCACCGAAACAATTCTGAGAAAGGAAAGCTTCGTTTCCGCAAAAATCCCTGAATGCGGCAGACGCAAACCCGACAAATTGACTGAAAATCCGCCGGAAAAGGATTGCAAAAGAGCCTTCAACTACGACAAAGAAAAGTTAGACTTCATTTATTTAACTTGCCCGACAGACAGCGTGATGATTGGACGATGGCATATGGGCGATGAAAACGACTATACCAAATACACCTGCGCCGAATTTTATATTGGCGAAATTGATGATGCGAGAAAGAACAGGTTGATCGTAGAACCCGACGAGTGGGAAGAGGAGCAGAAAGAGAGCAACTCCGACATCCACTGCGGCATCGGTAAAGTCATGATCGGCCGCGCTCACAAGGCCGATGAAAATGGCCCTACCAGATTCCGGTGCGGCACGCTGTACTACCCAATCAACGCCAAATCACAGGTGACCCCATGAGTAGCATGGCCGCGTACTCCAACGCCAACAACTTCGCAGTCAAGAACCGCGTCGATGAACGCACAGGGCAATACGGGCTAAGCATCGCAATCCCTAAACTGGTTGCCAATAGCGGTACAGGGCCCAATCTCGAGCCGGTCCTCGATTACAACTCGATGGGCGGGGGCGATGTCGGTTACGGCGAAGGCTGGGACTTGAACTTTTCCCGCTTTGTCGAGCACGCCTACCCTGAAGGCGGCGGCGCCCTGTCACTGTCTACCGGTGAGCATTTCACCGTGGATGGCATCGACAGCATCAGCGAGAAGAAGCTCGATACCTTTCATTTCCACAAGGACGGTGAAGGGCGCTTCCGTGTCGTGCACCGTAGCGGCGTGGTCGAAGTGCTGGAAAACATGGGCGAAGGCAAACAGCGTGTGGCATTGCCGACCCGAATCTATGCCCCGACCGGGCAATGGATCGAGCTGAAGTATGCCAATAACCCAATTGCACCTGGCTGGTTCTGTTTGACCGAAGTACGCGACGGCCATCCCGACGGCCCCGACAAAGGCCGCCGTCTGCTGGAGGTGACATACAGCGGCGCTACCGTGTTCACCCGCTATCCTGACGACGAGGATGTACGGGCCAGCCATAGGCTCGAATTCAAGGGGCGGCAACTGCAGTATGCAATCATGCCCGACCAGACCCGGTGGGAATTCGACTACCAGCCTGTGCATGGGCAAACCTGTGTATCCAAAGTGACCTGGCCAACAAAAGCGGAAGAACACGTGGAATATGGCGTTGACGGTGACCCTGGCCATTCACTGCCGGGTGTTGCCAAGAAACTGCCACGCGTCAAGCGCCATCGCGTTCTGCCGGGGTATGGCCAGCCTGAGATACGCACGGTTTACGACTACTCCGCTGAAAACTACATGGGTAACGGCGGCAACATTACCTGGCACAACAACGGCCGCGACAATTTGTACGACATCGTCGACCCAGGCTACAGCTATTGGTGCAAGACTACCCGGAGTTGTGCAGGCGAGGCCGACCTTGTCATCACGACCCGCTATGACCGTTTCCACCGCACCGCCACGAAAACCCGCGCTCAGGGCAAGGAGGTCACCCTGACCGAAATCGCCTATCACGGTGAGCTGGGCGAGCCCTTCGCCAAGCAGCCCCCCAACTTCCTGACGGCCAAGACAGTCACGACCACCTGGCAAATAGAGGGTGACAGCAATAAAACGCGCTCCGAAGTCATCACCACCGAATACAACCCTGAGGGCAACCTCACCAAGGAAATCAGAGCGGATGGCTCGTACACCGAACTGGAGTACTTCGACGCCAACGGCGAACCCGGTAGATGCCCAGCCGAGCCTAACGGCTTCAAGAAACATGTGAAACGCCAGACGGTCTACCCAAGTAAGCATGACAGAGTTGTAGAAGGGGCGATCCCGCAATGCACGGATTTCACCTACAAAGCGCTGGATACCCTGAAAGGCCGTGACGACCTGCCCGAAAACGGCAAAATTGCCTCGACCTGGCTGGCCATCGAGCAGGAAGAGCTGTCGGACGCCTCCGATCCAGACAACCTGCGCCCCCTCAGCACGGTCAGGCGTAGCTACCTCACCATCCCCGGAGATGCAGTTTTACATGGGCGCATGAGAAAACGCACAACCACGTTGCATGGCGAGCATGATGGGACAGACCTGGGCAAAGTGCTGGCCGATACCACCACCACTCTTGTGTGGAAGTTCAGCCGCGGCCTTCACAAGACGCTGGGCAATGTCTTGCAGACCACACAGACGGCCATCGGGCACAAACAGAGCACGAAGGTGTCGAAACAAAGCCAGCATTCGCTGACAGGTCAGGTGCTGGAGAACGTCGATATTCATGACACGGTAACGCGCTTCACCTATGACACAAGCGATCGGCTGACCAGCGAGACCTCCGCACCGGACGATGTCGATCGGCGCGCCAAAGTCGAATATCGCTACGTGGTATCGCCCGAGAAGAATTGCCAGGAAACCGAAAACAACCAAGGCGTGATCAGCCGCGTGCTGTTCGATGGCCTCAACCGCGTTATCAAGGAAGAGCGGATATGCGATGCGCTGCCCTTGCACCCCGGGCAAAAGAAAACGTATGACGTCTACTCGGCCTCGTACAACGCCTTCGGCCAGCTGGAAGAAGAAACCACCTACGACCACCTGCCCGACCGCATACTGACCTCGACCAGCAAGCATCGATACGACAACTGGGGTAACCGGTACGCCACCGTTCGCCCGGACGAGGTGACCGTGTTCACCGAGCGCTCACCATTCGGCAGCGAGGGGGATATCGTCACCTCCTGGGAGGAATACCCGGATCAACCCGGTGTGCGAAAAAACCAGAGCGTCACCACCTTCAACCGCTTCAACAAGCCAGAACGCGTGCAAACACTGGACGAGAAAGGCGACACGGCATCGACACGCACATACCGCTATGACGGTTTTGGGCGCAGCGTCGAAGAAACCTTTACCTTCGGCGTACCGGCAACCGACAAGCGAACAGCGCGCGCCGAACACAAACGCACCACCGGTTACAAGTACGACGTCTGGGGCCGGATGACGCGCACCGACCGCCCGGATGGTTCCGCGCTGAGCCGGGAGTTCGCCCGCCACAGCACCGAAGAACTGGCTACCAGCATTCTGTTGCACCCGCAGCGAAACGCTGAAGGGCTTTCGGTATGCAAGCGCGAGTTCGACGACATCGACCGCATGGTCTCGATGACCGTTGGCCCACACCAGGAAACGCGGGAGTACGTCGGCTCGCGGACTCTGCCAGACAAACGGATCACAAAGTCTGGCCGAACCTTCAATTACGAATACGACCTGGCGGTAGGCGCCTCGCCAACACGTATCACAGCGGGGAAAAACCAGAAGCTTTCCCGCTTCAAGTACAGCATGGCCTCGGCAGACATTACCGAAGCCGAGAACGAGCAAGGTAAACGCGAATACAACTACACCGACCAGGGTTACCTGCTCAGTGAAAGCTGGACAGACAATCAATCGGGCAAATCCTACACGCGCAATTTCCTCACGTCGTTGCAAGGGCGCATGCTGGAAAACAACGACGGCGACAACAGCCGAAAGGTCTACGACTACGATGACCTTGGCAGGTTGCACAAGATAACCCAAGGCTCGCTGGAGGCCGTGTTCTGTTACAACAGCGCCGGGCTGCTGCACACAACACGGACAACCAGCACCTCCGATGCCAGCAGTACGCAGCAATTGCTGTGCACACAAAACTATGACCATCGAGGCCGGGAGACTTCGCGCACCCTGAAACTGAGCCGTATTCGGCAGGACGTTGATCCGCCCGCCGAGGTAACCCTGGATGAACGCACATTAAAGCAGGTGTGGCGTGACGACAACATGTTGCACAGTCGCACGCTGATCAAGGCGGGTGAGCCGGTGCTGACGGAAACCTTTGATTACGATGACCGTGATCGCTTGTACAACCACAGGTGTGAAGGCAGCGTACTGCCGACCAATAGCAAGGGCCGGGCGATCATCAACCAGGCCTTTGAGTTTGATGACTACGACAACATCTACTTCTGCCTGACCGAGTTTGCAGATGGTAAAAGCGATGAAGCCTTCTACGATTTCTTCGAAGATTCGCCCTTCCAGCTGAAAAGCGTAAGCCATTCGCTGACAGAGGATTACCCGGCACTCGTGACGTTCGACAAGGACGATTACGACGCCGACGGCAACATGCTGAAGGACGAACAGGGCAACAGCCTGGTATACGACGAGGATACCGGCCAGCTCGCCAGCGCAACGGCCCCCGATGGCAAGCCCTTGGCCAGCTTCCGCTATGACGGCCACGGGCAACTGGTGGGCGTGCGCTACGGCGCGCAGGCCGAGGAGCAACGGCGTTACGAGGGTTATCGCGTCGGCAGCACCCTGCGCGATGGCCTGCTTACAGAGTACCTGTTTGGCGGCGAGGTACCGCTGGGGATGCAACAATCGGGCAAAGGCAACGAAACGCGCCTGTACATGGCCAGCAGCAACAACAGTGTAATCGCCGAATGCGCGGCCAATGACGAGGTGCATGAAGCAACCTACAGCGCCTATGGCGAACTGCCGGAAGGCAAGCTGCTAGGCCTGCTGGGGTTCAATGCCGAAGCGCGCGAGCAGACATTGGGCTGGTACATGCTGGGGCGTGGTTTCCGCGCCTTCAACCCAGGCCTTATGCGCTTCCAGAGCCCGGACAACATGGCCCCCGAAGTGGCGGGCATCAACCCTTACGTGTACTGCCTGAACAACCCGGTGATGTGGCAGGACCCCACCGGGCATTACAGCCGGGGCGACTGGGGCTCGAAGGATGACCCGGTGCAAGAGAAAGAAAAGCGCGGGATTGAATTCTGGCTGAATATTGGCGTTATGGTGATGAACGTGGCGCTGACCATCACATTTACCGTGGTCTCAATGGGAGCCTTTACCCCGCTGGCCATTGGAGTGGTGGCTCTAGGTGCAGCCGCGACGGTGGCATCGGCGGCTACGCAGGTTGCTGCAGAGTTCACGAAAGACCCGGAAAAGAAAAAGAAGCTCGCAATCGCATACCTGTCATTGTCGATCGCCGGTACGCTGGCGTTGTCGACAGCGAATTTGAAAGGAGCCTGGGATAAGAGGCAGGCCAAGAAAAAAGCAGCACTTGATGCTGCAGGAGGTGATGGGGATAGCGACAGCAGCCTCTCAAGGCGCTCAAGTTCTACCCCCGGGAACTCCAGGACACCGGATGCTGAAATCTCAATGGAAAATCCAGAGCTCCGAGAACTCAATACGCCTGAAGCGCGCAGACCATCCAGCAGCTCTGGAACATACGATGCACCGTTATCGGATGTGGCTGATTCAACAAGCAGCAGGCGCAGTAGCACAACCAACCAAGCTAGTGAGGGAGCCCCTGAGGTTCAAAGTACCTCGCTTGCACCACCACCTCCTGGTTTTAGCGCTAGCGTAGTTGGTAATCTCATTGAACTGAAAAGACACAAAGACATGTTTACCGGTGTATTTACTCCAACCGAAATCACAAGTAACTCACAGAAGTACCAAGAGTTTATAAATAAGAACTTTAGCTTTAACCCATAACGCCACTGCACGGCAATGCAGGTTCACCCTGCATTGCCGTAACTCACCGGCACTGTCTCCATCAGGCGTTATCGACACCGCCGACTTATCCCTCTACCCCCAGACTAACCTTACAGCCCCCCCCACCTTTCTCCTTATCCTCGCCCCACCAAGCGATCGCCTCGCCTAGCCAAACACGCCTCGCTTGCCACCGCCGGCACCGCCTAACCGCCGCGCTTCAACGTCCAGACCAGGCATCCGTCATGCTCAAGCCCCTCAAACGCCGGCAGGCGCTGTCACGCCTGCGCTTTTTGCCCTTCCCCGCGCTCGGCGCAAGCCTGCTGAGCCTGCAAGCTGTAGCCGCCCCGCCCGACCTGCAGTTCGAACCCGGCTTCATCCGCCAAAGCCCGGGTCAACCCGCCGACGCGGGCGCTCTTGCCCTGCGTGCCCTGGCCGAACATCGGCCCCTCGCAGCTGGCCGCTATACCCTGGAGCTGTATGTCAACCTCAGCCCACTGGGCAAACGGGAGATCACGATCAACGAGAGCAGCGACGGCCAGACCCTGTTGCCCTGCCTGAACGCCGAACTGCTGGGTGAAATCGGTGTGCGTGAACAGAACCTGGCCGTCAGGCAACCCGGCAACGAAGGCAACTGCTTCGACCTTGCCACCCAGCTGGACGGCGCCAGTGCCGATCTGGATACCGGCAAGCTGCGCCTGAACCTGTCGATACCGCAGTCCTACCTGCGCCGCGACACCAGCGGCGCCATCGCCGAAAGCCACTGGGACGACGGCATCAATGCCGCGTTCGTCAACTACCAGGCCTCGGCCCAGCACAGCAACCGGCGTGGCAGCGGCAGCCGCAACAGCCAGGACCTGTACCTGAACAGTGGTATCAACCTGTACGGCTGGCGCCTGCGCAGCCAGCAGGCCCTGCGCGAGAACCAGCAGGGCGACCTGCGCTGGACGCGCAGCAATACCTACGTCCAGCGCGACCTGCCGGCGCGCTGGGGCACTCTCACCCTCGGCGAAACCTTCACCCAGGGGGAGGTTTTCCGAAGCTTGCCGTTCAAGGGCGTCAAGCTGGCCTCCGACACCGGGATGCTGCCCGACACCCTGCAAAACTACGCCCCTGTGTTGCGTGGTGTGGCACAAACCTACGCCAAGCTGGAGGTACTGCAGAACGGCTACCCGCTCTACTCCACCTTCGTCGCCCCCGGCCCATACGAAATCGACGACCTGGCCGTTGGCGCCAGCAGCGGCGAACTGGAAGTGGTGCTGACCGAAGCGGATGGCCAGGTGCGCCGCTTCATCCAGCCGTACTCGACCCTCAGCAACCTGATGCGTGCCGGCGTGTGGCGCTACGACCTGGCCCTTGGCCGCTATCACGGCGCTGGCCAGGCCGACACACCAGCGCTGTGGCAGGGTGCGCTGGCCCGGGGCATCGGCTGGGACAGCACGCTGTACACCGGCATACTCGGTGGCGACTACTACCGCGCCGCCACCCTGGGCCTGGCGCGGGACTTCGGGGCACTCGGCGCATTGTCGCTGGACGTCACGCAAGCCACTACCGACCTTGGCCCCGCACTGGGCGAAGTGAAGGGCAACAGCCTCTCGGCCCGCTACGGCAAGGCCTTCGACATCGGTACCAGCCTGAACTTTGCCGGCTACCGCTATTCCACCGTCGGCTACCGCGACTACGACGAAGCCGTCCTGCAGCGCAACGCCTCCAGCCTGTACCTGGGCAACCGCCGCAGTCGGGTGGAGGCCTCGGTGTACCAGCATTTCGGCAATGCCGGCACGCTCAGCCTCACACTGTCACAGGACGACTACTGGCACAGCAGCCTGCAACGGCGCCAATATCAGCTGCAATACAATGCGCAATTGCCGCACAACGTCAGCCTCAACCTGTTTGCCTCGCAGTCGCTCACTTCGTCACGCAGCAACGACCGTCTCATCGGCCTGGGCATTACCCTGCCGCTGGACTTGGCGCATGCCTCCAGCGCCACGTTCGACCTGCAACACAGCGCAGGCAAGTCCAACGAACGCGCCAGCCTCAGCGGCCACTTCGACGAGCGGCGCCTGAACTACCGGGCTACGCTGGCCAACGACACCCGGCAAAATGGCAGCCTGTCGCTGGGCTACCAGGGAAGCCATGCCAACTACGGCATGGGCTACAGCGAGGCCTCCGACTATCGCAGCCTGTCACTGAGCACCAGCGGCGCCCTGCTGGCGCACGGCGGCGGCATGCTGTTGGCACCGTTCATAGGCGAAACCAACGCCGTGGTGCATGTGCCGGATATCGCCGGGATCGGTGTCAGCCAGGGACAGCAGGGCAAAACCAACGGCGACGGCTATGCCTTGGCACCCTATATGCGCCCTTACCGGGCCAACCCCGTGGTGCTGGAACTGGACCAGCTCGACCCGGAAATCGAAATCGACAACGGCGCCACGCAGGTGGTGCCACGCCGCGGCGCTGTAGTACTGGCGCAATTCGCGGCGCGCCGGGTCAACCGCCTGGTGCTGACCCTGTTGCAAGCAGACGGCCGCCCCTTGCCCTTCGGCGCACAGGTCAGCGATGAGCACGGCCAGGAACTGGCGATAGTCGGCCAAGGTGGCCAGGCACTGGTGGCCACCCACCTTGAGAACCAGCAACTGCTGGCCAGGTGGACCGCAGGTACAGAGCAGCAATGCAGCTTCGACATCACGCCCGCCACCTTGCCGCTTGAACAAGGCTATCGCCTGCAGACTTTGCGCTGCCAAGCCCCCTCCGACAGGAAAATCCAATGACCACTTTCACTCGCCAGCGCCTGCGAACGGCCCTGCTGTTTGCCAGCCTGCCTTTCATTACCCTGCAAGCCGCCTATGCCGCATCAGGTTGCGCCACCCAAAACGGTCCTGGCCCCGCGGTATTCACAGCAGATTTCACAAATGTATGGGTACCCAGGGATCTGCCAGTCGGTGAGCCAATCGTCACCAAAACCTTTGCCGGGCTGCTGGACCCATCAGCCACTCGCATCCAATGCGACAACGACGGCTCAGGCCTGCTGGAGGCGCGCATCGATTACACCGCTCCATTCGCCCACAACCTGCCCATGCGACTGGGCAATGGGCGCTTCGCCAACAGGGTTGTCAGAACACGGATCGCCGGGATTGGCGCAGTGATCGAGATGCGCTGGCCGTTTGCCGGTCAAGCCTTCAACAACTTTTATTCGGCAGGCAGCGACAATACCGTACCTTACTACGGCACCAACAACCGCCTGATAGGCGCGCCCCCTCTGTTTATCGGCCCGCTCTACATGGATGTGACGCTGGTCAAGACCGGGCCCATAGCCTCTGGGCCGATCCTCCTGGATGAAGAACTGGCCCATGGCAGCACCACGGATGTGCCCGACGCCTTTCGCCTGCGGACAAGCGCCACCCTGCACCAGGCACAGTGCACGCTGAAAAGCGATGCCGTCAGTGCCGACCCCGTGGATTTGGGCAGCCACACAGTGGCGGACTTCCCGGGAAAGGGCACCACCACAACCAGCATACCGTTCCACATCACTTTGAGTGACTGCGAGGACGACCCTGCCGCGAGCACCGCCACCGCCTACATCTACTTGACAGGTACCGACGGCTCGGTGGCAATTGACCCGAAGCTTGGCCTGTTCAGCCTGGGCAATGGCTCGACGGCGAAAGGCATCGGCATCCAGATAACCGATGACCTGGGGGTTCCCGTCCCCCTGCAGGAACACGTGTCGAGCAACAAAAAACTCGAGCTCCCTCTCACCCGCCTGCCCTATCGTGCGCATTTCTACCAGACCGACGACCGAGTTACGCCTGGCTCGGCCAGAGGCGCGCTCGACTTCACCATCAGCTATCGCTGAGCACTACGATGCCTGCGCAGCGGCGTTCGCGCAGGCATCGCCGGAAAATCAGGCATGCAAAAACGCAGAAAGGAACCCGAAGGTTCCTTTCTGCGTTACATGTTTGGAGCGGGAAACGAGACTCGAACTCGCGACCCCGACCTTGGCAAGGTCGTGCTCTACCAACTGAGCTATTCCCGCATTTTGAAGCATTTACCACTATCGGCGTGAAGCGCCATGAAGACCTTCACCACCACTGCACCGCATAGACGCCACAGTATTTAAACTGGAGCGGGAAACGAGACTCGAACTCGCGACCCCGACCTTGGCAAGGTCGTGCTCTACCAACTGAGCTATTCCCGCATTTGGCGTCCCCTAGGGGACTCGAACCCCTGTTACCGCCGTGAAAGGGCGGTGTCCTAGGCCACTAGACGAAGGGGACACACGACACTTTTCAGTGCACCAGAACATGAACCTCACGATTCAGCCTGGATTTTCTTTTCCTGCCCCGCCGCTAGGCGTTGCCGGAGAAACTGGAGCGGGAAACGAGACTCGAACTCGCGACCCCGACCTTGGCAAGGTCGTGCTCTACCAACTGAGCTATTCCCGCAATTTGGCGTCCCCTAGGGGACTCGAACCCCTGTTACCGCCGTGAAAGGGCGGTGTCCTAGGCCACTAGACGAAGGGGACACGCTGCTGGCATTACTGCCTGCTTTCACTCCCTGCCGCGTTTCGCTGTGTGCTTTACGCTGCAAGTGGCGCGCATTCTATGGATGGTTCGTACAGGCGTCAACCCCTTTGTAGAAATTTATTTAAATCAATGACTTCCGGGTAGGTGGGGGTGCAGTTGCGGGCCGGGTTGTCGATATAGAGAGAGGGGTACCTGCACCGCCCTCTTCGCGGCTAAAGCCGCTCCCACAAGGACCGCACGAAGCCTGAGGGCGGTGCGATCCCTGTGGGAGCGGCTTTAGCCGCGAAGAGGCCAGTACAGGTATATAGCCGCTGTTCGTCCCCAGACGAACTCACTACACTCAAGGGTGTAATTCTTCTTCAATGAGGCATTAACGGTGACACCACTTCTGATCACCCTGCTCATCGTGGCGGGTATCGCGTTGCTGATCGTGATCGGCTACCTCAACAACGTGGTCGAGAACGGCAAGCTCGAGCGCGCCCGGATGAAGGTCGAACTGGCCGACCGCCTGCGCCGCTGTGGCGAAATCACCGAGACCTTCCCCGGCCAGTTCATGACCCCGGCGCTGAAGCTGCTGCTGACTCGCCTGGAGCTCAACCTCAACCAGCGCCAACTGGCAATGGACAAGCACAGCGCCGAACTCAAGGCGCGCATCGCCGAACTGGAACGGCTGATTGCCCTGGGCGGGCAGATCCCGGTAAACAACCCGCCCAATCCGATTCAGACCGAGATCAAAGCCAAGGATGTGCGCTTCCTGCTGGAGGCGCTGCACAACCAGGTGACTCGCGCCGCCCAGGAAGGCTTCCTGCCCACGCCCGAGGCCAAGCACTGGGTCAAGGAAATCCGCCATGTCCTGGTGTTGCTGCATATCGAGTTCTTCAACAACCTCGGCCAGCAGGCCCTGCAGAAGAACCAGCCGGGCCAGGCACGCCTGGCCTTCGAGCGCGGCGTGCAGTACCTGCGCAAACAGCCGGAGCCAAAGGTGTATGAAGAGCAGCTGACGTACCTGGAAAAACTGCTGGCCCGCGCCAACGCCCAGGTGCTGGACCGCATGGCGCCGGCGGAGGACGAGCAGAATGAACTGACCCAGGGGCTCAAGACCGATGAGGAAGAGACCTGGAAGAAGAAGGTGATGTACGACTGATGCTTTAACCTGTACCGGCCTCTTCGCGGCTAAAGCCGCTCCCACAGGGACCGCATCGCCTTCAGGCCTGGTGCAATCCTTGTGGGAGCGGCTTTAGCCGCGAAGAGGCCGGTACAGGCAACCAATATCAGCAGTCGGTCAGCGCCAGGAAAATCGCTGCCAACCGCTCCAGCCCCACCTGATCCGCCTCGCTGAAGCGCCCAGGCTTCGGGCTGTCCAGGTCCAGCACGCCAATCAGCCTGCCCTCCTTCACCAGCGGGATCACCAGCTCGCTGTTCGATGCACTGTCACAGGCAATATGCCCCGGAAACGCATGCACGTCCTCTACCCGCTGGGTCTGCCGGGTGGCCGCTGCCGCCCCGCACACGCCCTTGCTGAACGGGATGCGCACGCACGCCACCTGGCCCTGGAACGGGCCCAGCACCAGTTCTTCGTTGCGGTTGAGGTAGAACCCCGCCCAGTTCAGGTTGTCCACGTGGTTATAGAGGAATGCCGAAAACTGCGCGGCATTGGCGATGAAGTCACGCTCGTCGGCAAACAGCGCCTGCACTTGCGCCGCCAGCAGGTTGTAGCCGTCGAGGCCGGCGCCACTGGCATTGAGGTCGATCATTTATTTTGCTCCAGCAATTGCAGCCCGACCCAGTAGCGGGCGAACTGATAGGCACAACGGCCATTACGGTTACCGCGGCCGGTGGCCCAGCGCACGGCGAGGATGTCGAGTGCTTCACTGCGCTGCCAGGCCAACCCGGCAGATTGCGCAAGCTGGCCGATCCAGTGCTCGACCACATTCAGGAAGTGCTCCTGGGTAAAGGGGTAGAACGACAGCCACAGGCCAAAACGATCGGACAGGGCAATCTTGTCTTCCACCGCTTCGCTGGGGTGCAGTTCGCCGTCCACCCGCTTCCAGTTCTCGTTGTCGCTCTCCTTCTCCGGCACCAGGTGGCGGCGGTTGGAGGTGGCGTACAGCAGCACATTGTCCGGGGCCTGCTCCAGCGAGCCGTCGAGCACGCTCTTGAGCACCCGGTAGTCGCCCTCCCCGGCTTCGAACGACAGATCGTCGCAGAACAGGATGAAGCGCTGCGGCAGCTTCTGCAGCTGCTCGACTACACGTGGCAGGTCGGCCAGGTGGTCGCGTTCGATTTCGATCAGGCGCAGGCCGGCGCCCGCGTGCTCGGCCAACAGGGCACGTACCAGCGACGACTTGCCGGTACCGCGCGAGCCCCACAGCAGTGCATGGTTGGCCGGCATGCCGTTGATGAACTGGTGGGTGTTGCGGCCCAACTGGTCACGCTGCTGGTCGACGCCGATCAGGTCGCTGAGGCGGATGTCCAGGCTCACTTCCAGCGGCAGCAGGTAGCCGCTGCGGCCATCGCGCTGCCAGCGCGCGGCCAGGGTGGTGGCCCAGTCGATGTTCGGACGTGTTGCCGGCAACAGGGGTTCGAGGCGCGCCAGTACCGATTCGGCGCGGTCCAGGAAAGCAATCAAGCGAGCGTCCATGACGACTCCTACGAATTTCAGTTTTTTTGGGGCCGCTTCGCGCCCCTTCGCGGGCTTGCCCGCTCCCACAGGCACACCACAAATCTCAAGGGCAGTAATATACCTGTGGGAGCGGGCGCGCCCGCGAAGGGGCGCAAAGCGGCCCCCGCTTGGCGATCAACTGAAATGAACAGACAGACCCACCAGCAGCCGGGGTTGATCGGCTATGCTTGCGCAGCGCAAGGAACGTGAAACCGGCTCGGGACTCATGGATATCAAGTTCACCAATCGCCTGTCATACAAGCAAGCCCGGTTGACAGTCCTGGTCGGCTTCATCCTGGGAACATTGCTCAGTCTCATCCAGATCGGCATCGATTATGCCAGCGAAGACGCATCCATCAACCGCGAAGTGCGCGCCTTGCTGCAAATCAGCCACAACCCGGCCTCGCGCATCGCCTACAACATCGACTCCGAGCTGGCCCTGGAGCTGACTCGCGGCCTGCTGGAGTCGCCAGCGGTCATCCGTGCGCGGCTGATCGACAACAACGAAACGGTATTGGCCGACGTCGAACGGCCGCGCCTGCAGGACCGCTACCGACCACTGAGCGACTTCCTGTTCGGCGAGCAGCGCCAGTTCAAGGAGCGCCTGTACCTCACCCACATGCCCGAAGAAGACCTCGGCACCCTGTACCTGGAGGTGGATACCTTCGCCTTCGGCAGCCGCTTCCTCGACCGCGCCGGCATCACCCTGCTCAACGGCTTCGCCCGTAGCCTGGTGCTGACCGGCATCCTCCTGGCGCTGTTCTACATGATGCTGACCAAGCCGCTGGTGACGGTGATCGGCGCGCTCAGCGGCAGCGACCCGCGCAAGCCCCGGCAAACCCGCCTGGCCTGCCCGCACGGCCACGAACACGACGAGATCGGCGTGCTGGTGAAGGTCGCCAACCAGCAGTTCGTCAGCATGGCCACCGAGATCGAGCAACGGCGCACCGCGGAAAACCGCCTGACCCAGTACCTCAACGAGCTGGAAGACATCGTCTCGGCGCGCACCAACGAGCTCAAGGCCAGCAACAGCAGCCTGAGCCTGTCCAACCAGGAGCTGGAAGAAGCCCGCCGCCGGGCGCTGGACATGGCCCAGGCGCGCGCCGCCTTCCTCGCCAACATGAGCCACGAAATCCGCACCCCGCTCAACGGCATGCTCGGCATGATCGCCCTTGCCCTGGACAGCCCGCTGCCCAGCGAGCAACGCCAGCAGCTGGCGATTGCCCACGACTCGGGCAAGGTGCTGGTGGAGTTGCTCAACGATATTCTCGACCTGTCCAAGTTCGATGCCGGCCAGCTGGAGCTGGAACGCATTCCGTTCGACATGGGCTCGATGGTCGAGGACACCGCCAACCTGCTGTCGCAAAACACCGCGCAAAGCGTGGAGCTGACCTGCCTGATCGCCCGCGACTTCCCCAGCAGCGTACTCGGCGACCCCACACGGGTGCGGCAGATCGTCAGCAACCTGCTGTCCAACGCCCTCAAGTTCACCCGTTTCGGCCGCGTGGATGTGCGCCTGACGACCATGGTCGGCGGTGTGCGCCTGGAGGTGCGCGATACCGGCATCGGCATCCCCGAAGAAGCCCAGGCACGGATCTTCCAGCCGTTCACTCAGGCCGGCGCCGGCATCACCCGCCAGTACGGCGGCACCGGCCTGGGCCTGGCGCTGACGCACAACCTGTGCAAAGCCATGCAGGGCCGCCTGCATATCAATTCCGAACCGGGCTTTGGCAGCCGCTTCAGCGCCGAGCTGCCACTGGCGGTGCACACCGAAGCGATCCCGCCGGCACCGTTGCACGGGCGCGTGGCTGCAGTGTGCGCAGCCGGCAGCGGGCTCGACGAACTGTTGCAGGACCAGCTGCCCGCCTGGGGCCTGACCTACCAGCAGCAAGACAGCATCGCGGGGCTGGAAGCCGCTGCCATCGACCTGCTGATCACCGACCGCCTGGACCAGCTGTTCGAACTGCGCCCGGCACTGAAAACACCGATCCTGCTGGTGACCGCCTACGGCAACTTCCTGCCCAACGAGCAGTCACTGGCCCTGGCGCCGTTGCATCAGCTGGCCCGGCCACTGGCGCGCAACGCCCTGTACCAGACCCTGCGACGCACTTTGCAAGGCCATGAGCCCGAGCACCCGCTGGCCACCCCGGCCATTACCCTGGAGCAGGGCCGCGCGCGCATCCTGCTGGTGGAGGACAACCCGGTGAACCAACTGGTCGCCAAAGGCATGCTGGCCAAGCTCGGCTGCCAGGTGCAACTGGCCACCCAGGGCGCCGAAGCCCTGGAGCTACTGGAACAGGACGAATTCGACCTGGTGCTGATGGACTGCAACATGCCGGTGATGGACGGCTACGAGGCCAGCCGGCGCATCCGCCAGAGCGGCCGCTGGCCCGACCTGCCGATCGTCGCCCTCACCGCCAACGCCATGCCCGAGGAGCGCGAGCGCTGCCGGGCAGCGGGCATGAACGACTACCTGGCCAAGCCGTTCCGCCGCGAAGAGCTGCTGGCGCTGGTGGACCACTGGGTGCCCGTCAACGGCTGAGCAGGCGCTCGATGTCCGCCTCCAGGGCCTGCGGCTTGGTGGTGGGGGCGTAGCGCGTTACCTGGCCAGAGGCCGGGTCGACCAGAAACTTGGTGAAGTTCCACTTGATCTTCTGGCTGCCCAGAATGCCGGGGGCGCGCTGCTTGAGTTCGACGAACAGCGGGTGGCTGCCAGGGCCATTGACCTCGATCTTGCGGAACAGCGGGAAGCTCACGCCAAAATTGCGCTCGCAGAACTGGGCGATTTCCCGTGCATCGCCAGGCTCCTGCTTGCCGAACTGGTTGCAGGGGAAGCCCAGCACCACCAGGCCGCGCGCGCGGTAGGCCTGCCACAGTTGCTCCAGGCCCTTGTACTGCGGGGTAAAGCCGCACTGGCTGGCGGTATTGACCACCAGCAGCGCCTTGCCGGGGAAGTCGCCGAGCTTCTTGTGCTCGCCGCCCAGGGTCACGCAGGGGATGTCCAGTATCGATCCAGCCATGGTCGGGCTCCGGTCAGTCGCGCGGGCGCAGGTCGATGCACACCGAGTTGATGCAGTAGCGCAGGCCGGTCGGTGGCGGGCCGTCGGGGAACACGTGGCCCAGGTGCGCATCGCAGCGGGCACAGGTGACTTCGGTGCGGATCATGCCGTGGGAGGTGTCGCGGATTTCGATCATCGCGCTTTCCTCGATGGGGGCGTAGAAGCTCGGCCAGCCACAGCCGGAGTCGAACTTGGTCTGCGCATCGAACAGTGGCAGGCCGCAGCAGATGCAGTGGTAGATGCCGTCGCGGCGCTCGCTGTTGTACTTGCCGCTGAATGGCCGCTCGGTGCCCTTGAGGCGGCATACCTGGTACTGCTCGGGGTCGAGCATCGACCGCCATTGTTCCAGGGTTTTCTCGATCTTTTGCATGTAGGGACCTCGGCAGGCTGAATTTCACTGCGCACCGTCTTTTCCGGGGCGCGGGTGGCACGTATATTAGGTGGCTTCGTGTGCCAGGCGTTCAGTCTGGCACCCGCTTCCTGCCCTTTCAAACCTTTCGGCGTGGGTTGCGCGTTTTCTCATATCGGGATCCCATCATGCAGTTCAGCAAATCGAACAAGCTCGCCAATGTCTGCTACGACATTCGCGGCCCAGTGCTCAAGCACGCCAAACGCCTGGAAGAGGAAGGTCACCGTATCCTCAAGCTGAACATCGGCAACCCGGCGCCGTTTGGCTTCGAGGCGCCTGACGAAATCCTCCAGGATGTGATCCGCAACCTGCCCACCGCCCAGGGCTACAGCGACTCCAAGGGCCTGTTCAGCGCGCGCAAGGCGGTGATGCAGTACTGCCAGCAGAAGCAGATCGAAGGTGTCGGCATCGAGGACATCTACCTGGGTAACGGCGTGTCCGAGCTGATCGTCATGTCGATGCAGGCGCTGCTCAACAACGGCGACGAAGTGCTGATCCCGGCCCCCGACTACCCGCTGTGGACCGCCGCCGTGAGCCTGGCTGGCGGCAAGCCGGTGCATTACCTGTGCGACGAGCAGGCCGACTGGTTCCCCGACCTTGAGGACATCAAGGCCAAGATCACCCCGAACACCAAGGCCCTGGTGATCATCAACCCGAACAACCCGACCGGCGCGGTGTACTCCAAAGAGCTGCTGCTGGGCATGCTGGAACTGGCCCGCCAGCACAACCTGGTGGTGTTCTCCGACGAGATCTACGACAAGATCCTGTACGACGAAGCCGTACACATCAGCACCGCCTCGCTGGCCCCCGACCTGCTGTGCCTGACCTTCAACGGCCTGTCCAAGTCGTACCGGGTGGCGGGCTTCCGTTCCGGCTGGCTGATCATCTCCGGGCCCAAGCACCACGCGCAAAGCTACATCGAAGGCATCGACATGCTGGCCAACATGCGCCTGTGCGCCAACGTGCCGGCCCAGCATGCCATCCAGACCGCGCTGGGCGGCTACCAGAGCATCAACGACCTGGTGCTGCCACCGGGCCGCCTGCTGGAGCAGCGCAACCGCACCTACGAGCTGCTGAACGACATCCCGGGCGTAAGCTGCGTGAAACCAATGGGTGCGCTGTATGCGTTCCCGAAGATCGACCCGAAGGTTTGCCCGATTCACAACGACGAGAAGTTCGTGCTCGACCTGCTGCTGTCGGAGAAGCTGCTGATCGTTCAGGGCACGGCGTTCAACTGGCCGTGGCCGGACCACTTCCGCGTGGTGACCTTGCCGCGGGTGGATGACCTGGAGGCGGCGATTGGCCGGATCGGCAATTTCCTGCGGACCTATTCGCAGTAAGTGATGGCCTCTTCGCGGCTAAAGCCGCTCCCACAGGTACAGCGCAGCCCTTGAGCTTTGCGCAAACCCTGTGGGAGCGGGTTTACCGCGAATGGGCTGCAAAGCAGCCCCCTGCAATCTCACAGGATGTTTCTTACATCCTGCAACGCTCTATCCCACAGCCCCCGCGCCATCCTCTGCCATACTCCGCCGTACACAGTTTGAAATAGTCGCCCGATTGAATCGGCACGGCCGGCCCCTTATATACCCCGCAGTAAGCGACAACTCATCCGTCAGGAGAACGTAACAACCATGATGCGCATTCTGTTGTTTGTAGCCACCAACCTCGCGGTGGTGCTGGTTGCAAGCATTACCCTGAGCCTGTTCGGTTTCAACGGGTTCATGGCCGCCAACGGGGTCGACCTGAACCTCAGCAGCCTGCTGGTGTTCTGCGCCGTGTTCGGCTTTGCCGGCTCCCTCGTCTCGCTGTTCATCTCCAAGTGGATGGCGAAGATGACCACCGGCACCCAGATCATCAGCCAGCCGCGCACCCGCCACGAGCAGTGGCTGTTGCAAACGGTCGAAGAACTGTCCCGTGAAGCGGGCATCAAGATGCCCGAGGTGGGTATCTTCCCGGCGTACGAGGCCAACGCCTTCGCCACCGGCTGGAACCGCAATGACGCGCTGGTGGCCGTTTCCCAGGGCCTGCTGGAGCGCTTCTCGCCCGATGAAGTGCGCGCAGTGCTGGCCCACGAGATCGGCCACGTAGCCAACGGCGACATGGTCACCCTGGCGCTGGTGCAGGGCGTGGTGAACACCTTCGTGATGTTCTTCGCGCGCATCATCGGCAACTTCGTCGACAAGGTGATCTTCAAGAACGAAGAAGGCCAGGGCATTGCCTACTACGTGGCGACCATCGTTGCCGAGTTGATCCTTGGCATTCTGGCCAGCATGATCGTGATGTGGTTCTCGCGCCGCCGCGAATACCGCGCCGACGAAGCCGGTGCACAGCTGGCCGGTACCGCAGCGATGATCGGCGCCCTGCAGCGTCTGCGCGTGGAGCAGGGCCTGCCGGTGCACATGCCCGACACCATGAAGGCATTCGGCATCAATGGCGGCCTGAAGCACGGCCTGGCCGGGCTGCTGATGAGCCACCCGCCGCTGGAAGACCGTATCGAGGCCCTGCGCCGTCGCGGTTGATCCGACCGGTAAAAACAAAGGGCGACTTCGGTCGCCCTTTTTTGTACACCTGTGCCGGCCTCTTCGCGGGTAAACCCGCTCCCACAGGTTCACTACACACCTTGAGGATTGTGCAGTACCTGTGGGAGCGGGTTCACCCGCGAAAGGGCCGGCACAGGCTACACACCTGTCAGCGGCTGACCCGGTAAACCCGCTCCAACAAGCTCGATACCCCGGCCTGCGAAAACTTCGGGCTTTCCTCAATCACTTCCACAACCTCCAGCTCATCCACCTGCCACCCGGCAAACCCCTGCCGCAGCTCTTCATCCCCTACCGAAAACGGCGGCCCGCCCAGCAAAGCCTGGTCATAATCCAGGGTCACCACCAGCCCCTGGCAACCCGTCGGCAGCAAACCCGACAACAGCTGCATGTACGCCGCACGCATCTGCGTCGGCAAGGCAATCACCGCCGCCCGGTCATAAAGCCCCGCGCAGTCACCAATATCCCCTGCCTGCAACGCAAAGAAATCGCCACACCAAAGCTCCACGTCACCACTGCGCCAAACCTCGAAAGCCCCGCGCTGTTGCACTTCAGCTTCAAGCCCATGCTCGCGGAAGAAGTCCTCCACCGCCCGCCGCGACAGCTCTACACCCAATACGCGGTACCCCTGCCCAGCCAACCAGGCCAGGTCCAGGCTCTTGCCACACAGTGGCACCAGCACGCGGCTGCCCGGCGCCAGGCCAAGCGTTGGCCAATACTTCTGCAGATAGGGGTTCACCTGCGCCTGGTGAAAGCCGATCTGGTTGTCGGCCCACCGCTGCTGCCAGAACGCTGGCTCCATGATCACTCCCGATTTTTAGATGGTTTGTCGGTAAAAACTGGTTTGGATTTCGATCTGTAGTTGATCGAAGATGACTGCATCTTAACCGTCAGGACCCCGCCATGCTGCCCAGCCTGTTCATTTCCCATGGTTCTCCCATGCTTGCCCTGCAACCCGGCGCCAGCGGACCGGCGCTGGCCGGGCTGGCCAGCACCCTGCCCCGGCCAAAAGCGATCGTGGTGGTGTCGGCGCACTGGGAAAGCCGCGAGTTACTGGTCACCGGCAACGCCCAGCCAGAGACCTGGCATGACTTCCATGGCTTCCCTCCTGCTCTGTACGCGGTGCAGTACCCGGCGCCGGGCGAACCCGCCCTTGCCGTCCAGGTCAGTGAACTGTTGCAGGCAGCCGGGCTACCAGCCCGGCTGGACCCGCAGCGGCCGTTCGACCACGGCGCCTGGGTACCGCTGTCGCTGATGTACCCGGATGCGAGTATTCCGGTGGTGCAGGTTTCACTGCCCAGCCACATGGGGCCGGCGCTACAGGTCAAGGTGGGACAGGCGCTGGCGGGTTTGCGCAACCAGGGCGTGCTGCTGATTGGCTCGGGTAGCATTACCCATAACCTGGGTGAACTGGACTGGCATGCCGGGCCGGATGTGATCGAGCCTTGGGCGCTGGCGTTCAGGGATTGGGTGGTGGAAAAGCTTCGGGCGGATGACCAGCAAGCGTTGCTGGGTTATCGGCAGCAGGCGCCGTTTGCGGTGCGCAACCATCCCAGTGATGAGCATTTCCTGCCGCTGTTCTTTGCCCTTGGGGCTGGGGGCAGGTTTGGGGTGGTGCACCAAGGGTTCACCTTGGGGGCGTTGGGAATGGACATTTACCGGTTCGGCTGACGGACCTCTTCGCGGGCTTGCCCGCGAAGAGGCCGGTACAGGCAAAAAAAATCCCCAGCCGAGGCCGGGGATTTTTTCATTGCGCCAGGATCAATCCTCGCGGTAGCGACGCAGCTTCAGCTGCTTGCCAGCCACGCGGGTGTCCTTGAGCTTGGACAGCAGCTTCTCCAGGCCGTCTTCCGGCAACTCGACCAGGCTGAAGCTGTCGCGCACCTGGATGCGGCCGATGGCGTCACGGGCCAGGCCACCCTCGTTGAGGATCGCGCCCAGCAGGTTCTTGGCAGCGATGCCGTCACGGGCACCCAGGGCAGTACGGCAACGCACGCGGCCTTCGGCCAGCGGCAGCGGGGCACGACGCTCGCGGTCACCACGCTCTGGGCGTTCGCCACGCTCACCACGCTCGGTACGCTCGCCACGCGGGGCGAAGCTCGGCACCAGCGGCTGCTCACGCTCTACCGCGGCCAGGTCCAGCGCCTGGCCATTGGTGGCCTTGCGCAGCAGGGCGGCAGCCAGGGCACGCGCGCTGCAACCCAGGTCGTTGGTCAGGCGGTCGAACAGCTCGCCGTGGCTGGCTTCTGCTTCGGCGACCAGCGGTGCCAGGCTCGAGGTCAGCTTCTTGATGCGGGCATCCAGCACGGCCTGGGCATTCGGCAGACGGGCTTCGGCAACTTTTTGCCCGGTTACGCGCTCGATCACCTGCAACATGCGGCGCTCACGCGGGGTGACCAGCAGCAGTGCACGGCCATCGCGACCGGCACGGCCGGTACGGCCGATACGGTGTACGTAGGACTCCGGGTCGTACGGCATGTCGACGTTGAACACGTGAGTGATGCGCGGTACGTCCAGGCCACGGGCAGCGACGTCGGTAGCGACAACGATGTCCAGGCGGCCATCCTTGAGCGAGTCGATCACGCGCTCACGCTGGTTCTGGGCGATGTCACCGTTCAGCGCGGCAGCCTTGTAGCCCTTGGCTTCCAGCGCGGCGGCCAGGTCCAGGGTAGCTTGCTTGGTACGCACGAAGGCGATCAGCGCGTCGAACTCTTCCACTTCCAGCAGACGCAGCACAGCCGGGATCTTCTGGTCGGCGTGGACCATCAGGTGGGCCTGCTCGATCGCAGTGACGGTCTGGGTCTTGCTCTGGATCTTGACGTGCTTGGGCTCGCGCAGGTGGCGTTCGGCGATCGAGCGGATCGACGACGGCAGGGTGGCGGAGAACAGCACGGTCTGGCGGCTGGCCGGGATTGCGTCGAAGATCACTTCGAGGTCGTCCATGAAGCCCAGCTTGAGCATCTCGTCGGCTTCGTCCAGGACCAGGTACTGCACGGTCGACAGGACTTTTTCGTCACGACGCAGGTGGTCGCACAGGCGGCCCGGGGTGGCCACGACGATTTGCGCGCCGTTGCGGATCGCACGCAACTGTGGGCCCATCGGGGCACCACCGTAGACGGCGACCACGTTCACGCCCGGCATCTGCTTGGCGTAGGTTTCGAAAGCGGTAGCAACTTGCAGCGCCAACTCACGGGTTGGCGCCAGGATCAGGGCTTGCGGTTCGCGCTTGCTCACATCGATCTTGTTGAGGATCGGCAGGGCGAAGGCAGCGGTCTTGCCGGTGCCAGTCTGCGCCTGGCCGATCATGTCGTGACCGGCGAGGATGATCGGGATCGATTGTTGCTGAATGGCGGACGGCTCTTCGTAGCCGGTCGCCAGAACGGCAGCAACAATGTTCGGATTGAGATCGAGAGCGGCGAAGCCGCCGGTTTCCTGGGTCATGGGTCTGCCTCTAGGTGCATCCGCAAAGACCCATGCTCCAAAGCTGCACAAGCCATGAAAGACCGACAGGTCACCCAGGCAGCTTTGGCGGCGGGGATTTGCGAAAACGATTGAAAAAGAAAACGTGGGAAGGTCCGCCTAGCGGACGTGCAGCCGAAGCTGGACTCGGAGGGTTTGCACCACCTGATTTTGCGGTCCGCTAAAAGACCGGCGCGTACTATACCTGAAATAGTGCGCAGACGTGAGGAATATTTTCAGGGTGCAGGGCCAGTATCGGGCCATCAGCCATGCGCAGCTGAAACGATTCCTGCCTGCGATACCGCGTCGCCTGTTTCGCGGGCATGCCCGCTCCAGCAGGATACTCACCGCCCTTGGGCACTGTGATATCCCTGTGGGAGCGGGCGTGCCCGCGAAGAAGCCAACTCAGGTAGCCGGCCGAATCTCGCGGATCAGCCCCTCAAGGCTATACTCCAGGCGCGGTGCCAGCGCCTCGGCCCGGGCCCGCACCCCATCCAGGTCCAGCGTCTGCTCCAGGTCCGCTGGCACCAGCAGGATCACATTGCCCTCCTTCACCGGCAGCTCCCAGTAATGCCGGTGATACAACCCGCGCAACAACGCCGCGCCCAGGGGCTTGCCGTCGTCGGTGGCCCACTGGTTGATCACCAGCCAACCACCCGGGTTCAACTTCTGCTGGCAGTTCTCCAGGAAGTTCCAGGCCAGGTGGCCCACCCCCGGTCCATGGTCGGTGTACAGGTCGACGAACAGCAGGTCGGCCTTCTCCGCCGAGGGCAACATCTCCAGGGCGTCGCCGATGCGTACATACAGCCGCGGGTCGTCGTCCAGGCCCAGGTATTCCATGGCCAGGCGCGGTACGTCCGGGCGCAGCTCTATGGCCTCGATGTCGTCCAGCGGCAGGAACTTCATGCAGGCCTGGGTCAGTGTGCCGGCCCCCAGGCCGAGAAACAGCGCGCTCTCCGGCTGTTCGTGGCACAGCGCCCCCACCAGCATGGCGCGGGTATAGTCGTACTCCAGCCAGCTGGGGTCGGCCGTGAACACGCAGCTCTGCTCGATCGCATCGCCGAATTCCAGAAAGCGGTAGTCGTCGACTTCATACACGCTGATGACGCCAAAGGCATCTTCCACCCGTGCCAGTAGCCGCTCTTCCCGTTCCGCCGCCATGCTCACCACCCACCCGCGCAAAAACGCGCATTGTCCGTCAACACCCTCGATGCAACAAGCGCAGCGCCAACTGTTACCATGGCCCATAGCCTACAACCGACAAGACCGAGCCCGAGATGAACCAACCGTGGAGCCCCGACAGCTGGCGCGCCCTGCCGATCCAGCAGCAACCGACCTACCCCGATGCCGCGCACCTGCTGAAGGTCGAACAGACCCTGGCCAGCTACCCGCCACTGGTATTCGCGGGCGAGGCACGCGAGCTGCGCCGGCAGTTCGCCGAGGTTACCGAAGGCCGCGCCTTCCTGCTGCAGGGTGGCGACTGCGCCGAGAGCTTCGCCGAGTTCTCGGCGGCGAAAATCCGCGACACCTTCAAGGTGCTACTGCAGATGGCCATCGTCATGACCTTCGCCGCCGGCTGCCCGGTGGTCAAGGTCGGACGCATGGCCGGGCAGTTCGCCAAGCCGCGCTCATCGGGCGATGAAACCATCGGCGACATCACCCTGCCTGCCTACCGTGGCGACATCGTCAACGGTATCGGCTTCGACGCGAAAAGCCGCATCCCCGACCCGGAACGCCTGCTGCAGGCGTACCACCAGGCCACTGCCAGCCTCAACCTGCTGCGCGCCTTCGCCCAGGGCGGGTTTGCCGACCTGCACCAGGTACACAAGTGGAACCTGGACTTCATCGCCAACTCGGCGCTGGCCGACAAGTACCACCAGCTGGCCAACCGCATCGACGAAACCCTGGCATTCATGCGCGCCTGCGGCCTGGACAGCGCGCCGCAGCTGCGCGAAACCAGCTTCTTCACTGCCCACGAAGCGCTGCTGCTGAATTATGAAGAAGCCTTCGTGCGCCAGGACAGCCTGACCGGCGACTACTACGACTGCTCGGCGCACATGCTGTGGATCGGCGACCGCACCCGCCAGCTGGACGGTGCCCATGTGGAGTTCCTGCGCGGCGTGCACAACCCGATCGGGGTCAAGGTTGGCCCGAGCATGAACCCCGAGGAGCTGATCCGCCTGATCGACACGCTGAACCCGACCAACGACCCCGGGCGCCTGAACCTGATCGTGCGCATGGGCGCCGGCAAAGTCGGCGACCACCTGCCGGGGCTGATCCGCACTGTCGAGCGCGAAGGGCGCAAAGTGCTGTGGAGCTCCGACCCGATGCATGGCAACACCATCAAAGCCAGCAGCGGCTACAAGACCCGCGACTTTGCACAGATCCTGGATGAGGTGAAGCAGTTCTTCCAGGTGCACCAGGCCGAAGGCAGCCATGCCGGCGGCATCCACATCGAGATGACCGGACAGAACGTCACCGAATGCATCGGCGGCGCCCGGCCGATCACCGAGGATGCGCTGTCCGACCGCTATCACACCCACTGCGACCCGCGCATGAACGCCGACCAGTCGCTGGAGCTGGCGTTCCTGATTGCCGAAACCCTCAAGCAGGTGCGGCGCTGAGCAACGCCTGGCGCAACTGGCTGCCCTCCGGGCGCGGGCAGTTCAGTTGCACCTTCTCCAGGCCCAGCCAACTGGCCAGGCGCAGCAGGTTGCCGGCCAGGGCCTGGTAACCCTCCTCGTCCAGGCCTGCGGCCTCCACATGCACGGCATGTACTGCCAGTTGCCCCGGTGCGCGCTCGGCGCGCAGGTCCACACGCGCGCCGATGCGTTCGCGGTACAGGAACGGCAGCACGTAGTAGCCGTACACCCGTTTGTGCGCCGGGGTGTAGATTTCCAGGCGGTAGCGGAAGTCGAACAAGCGCTCGGTACGGTTGCGTTCCCAGACCAGTGAATCGAACGGCGACAACAGCGCGCTGGCCTCGATGCGCCGAGGGATACGCGGTGCGCCGGCGCAGTAGGCGAGCTGCTTCCAGCCTTGCACCTCGACCGCTTGCAGGCGGCCATCAGCCACCAGTTTCGCCAGTGCCGACCTGCCCTGCCCCGGGTCCAGGCGGAAGTAGTCGCGCAGGTCGCGCTCGGTGGCTACGCCCAGGGCGGTGGCGGCGTGCAGCATCAAGCCCTGATGCGCCTCCGCCTCGCTGGGCAATGGCTGATCGAGGATGGTCCTCGGCAGGACCCTTTCCGGTACATCGTAGAGTCGCTCGAAGCCACGCCGGCCAGCGACCGTCACCTCACCTGCGGCAAACAGCCACTCCAGCGCGTGCTTTTCCTCGCTCCAGTCCCACCAGGGGCCGGCCCGTTCTTCACGAGTGGACAGGCTGCCCGCGCCAAGGGCGCCCTGTTCGCGGACGGCGGCCAGTACCCGGGCAATCACGTCCTGGCGTTCGCGGCCAAACTGCGCGAGCTGGCGATAGATGCCACGGCCATCGGCGGCATGGGCCATGCGCCAGCGCAGCAGTGGGTACAGGCTCAGCGGCAGCAACGAGGCTTCGTGGCCCCAGTATTCGAACATCAGGCGCTGGCGGCCACGCCCCCAGGCGAGCTGGTCGAGGGTGGCAGGCGAGTAGTTGCCCAGGCGGGAGAACAGCGGCAGGTAGTGGGAGCGGACCAGGGCGTTGACCGAATCGATCTGCAACACGCCCAGGCGTTGCAGCATGCGCTTGAGTGCTGGCAGGGTCGGGGCCATTTCCGGCTGCTTGCCGAAACCTTGGGCAGAAAGGGCCAGGCGGCGGGCCTGGTTGATGGATAGCTTGAGGGGCAAGCCTGAACTCCTTGTAGTGTCTGCACTGGCCCTTTCGCGGGTGAACCCGCTCCCACAGGGATACCACTGGTCCGGGCAATGTGGCGTTCCTGTGGGAGCGGGTTCACCCGCGAAGAGGCCAGTGATTCCACCGACAAACTTAGCCTATTTGCGCAGCGGGTCATCCCAGAAATGCCGCTCGGCCTCTTGCTGGATATCCGCCCGGCTCAACCCCAGGTCGTGCAAGGTTGCGTCACTGAGGCTGGCCAGTTCCTGACGCTGGCGGTACAGCTGCAGCCAGCGAACAGGACGCTGCAGGACTGCATGCCACAGGTGGTTCAGGGAAAAGGCAGGTTGCTGGATGCTGCTGACATGACCTTTCATCGTGAAGCCCTCCGTGTTGATGGCTCCAGTCTCCTGCCAGGCATAAGATCAATCCAACGAATGTTTCTGATGCCATGCATCTCGGAGATTGATGCAATGTCCCAGTACCAGAGCCTCGACGCGGACGTGCTGCGCACCTTCGTTGCCATCGCCGAACAAGGCGGCTTCACCCGCGCCGGCGAGGTGGTCAACCGCACCCAGTCGGCGGTGAGCATGCAGATGAAACGCCTGGAAGAAGACATCCTGCAGCGCCAGCTGTTCGAGCGCGACGGCCGCCAGGTGCGGCTGACTGCCGAAGGCCAGGTGCTGCTGGGCTATGCCCGGCGCATCCTCAAGCTGCACGGGGAAGTGTTCAACACCCTGCGCATGCCGCACATGGTCGGCGTAGTACGCATCGGCACGCCGGACGACTACGCCATGCGCTTTCTGCCGAATATCCTGTCGAGCTTTGCCCAGGCTTACCCGCTGGTGCAGGTTGAGGTGCATTGCGACTCGTCCAAGCAACTGATGCTGCGCCAGGACCTGGACCTGACCATCGTCACCCGTGAGCCGGGCAACGAGATTGGCCAGCTACTGCGCCAGGAACGCCTGGTGTGGGCCGCCGCCGAAGGCTTCTGCCCGCAGGAACAGCGCCCCATGCCGGTGGCCCTGTTCAACACCGACTGCTTCTGCCGGGCCTGGACCTGCAATGCCCTGGAAGCCCAGGGCATCGACTACCGCATCGCCTATACCAGCCCGAGCCTGGCGGCGATCTTTGCCATTGTCACCGCAGGGTTGGCGGTGACTGCGCAGCTGCAGAGCCTGATTGGCGGGAATATCCGCATTCTGGGCGAGAGCGAAGGGTTGCCGCAGTTGCCGGTGGCCAATGTGATGCTGGTGCGCAGTACCCAGCCCCCTTCGCCAATTACCGATTGCATGGCCGACTACATTGTCGAAGGGTTCAAGTAACTTGGAGCTTGCCGGCGATGGGCCGCAAGGCGGCCCCAAAATCTCAAAGCTCAAACCCGAGCATCACCGCACACCCCACCAAAAACACACAGAACATCGCCCGCAACACCTTCTCCGGCAACGCATGGGCCAACTTCACCCCCAGCTGATGCTGAGCAAGCCCCCCACCGCCAACGGAATTCCCACCCCCAGTCAACACTGTGGTGCACCCCATAGGTCACCAGGGTCACCAAGGTACTCGGCGCCGCCAGCGCCAGCGACAGCCCCTGCGCCACCACCTGGGTGGTACCGAACACACTGGTCAGGATCGGTGTGGCCACCACAGCCCCACCCACCCCGAACAAGCCGCCCATGGTCCCGGCAAAGCTGCCCAGCACACCCAGCCACGGCCAGGCATAGCGCAACTCGGCGCTGGGCGGCGTCACCTTCATGAACATCCGCGCCACGTTCCACACCGCCAGGGCCACCAGGAAGCCGACAAAGCCCAGGCGCATGGAGTGCGCATCCAGCCCCACCGCCCAGATCGACCCCAGCCAGGCGAACACGAAGCTGCACAGCGACAGCGGCACGGCATGGCGCAGCTCGATGCGGTTACGCTGGTGATAACGCCACAGCGCCAGCAGCACATTGGGCACTACCATCACCAGCGCCGTGCCCTGCGCCAACTGCTGGTCCAGGCCAAACAGCACGCCCAACGCCGGGATGGCGATCAGACCGCCGCCAATGCCGAACAAGCCGCCCATGGTCCCCAGGGCTGCGCCCAGCACGATATACAACAACCACTCGATCATCAGAGCCTCATCCGCCTGTACACATAATGCGAGCATGCTAACGATTGCGGGCTGGCGGGGAAACGCATAGCAGCGCACAATGGCTGTGCGTTTCTCGCAAAAGCAAGGCAGCCATGAGCCCCGATACCCTGACCGACCAGCTAAGCCTGTTCCTCGACGTGCTGGAAACCGGCAGCTTTTCTGCCGCCGCCCGCCGCCACCCGCTGACCCCGTCCGCCGTGGCCCGGCGCATCGACAACCTGGAAAACGCCGTGGGCAGCCGCCTGTTCACCCGCAGCACCCATGCCGTGCGCGCCACCCCCGCGGGCAATGCCTTTGCCGAACGGGCCAGGCGCATCATCGAGGAACTGCGCCTGGCCCGCGCCGAAGCGGTGTCGCTGAGCAATGCCCCAGAAGGCCTGATCCGCATCGACGCCCCTGCCGCATTCGGCCGCCGCCACCTGGCTCCGGCCATCGCCGATTTCCTGGTGGCCTACCCGGGCCTGGATGTGCAACTGCGCCTGATCGACAGCTTCGTCGACCTGCAGGGCAGCCACCTGGGCGAGGTCGACCTGGTGTTGCGCGCCGGCCCCCTGGCCGACACCCGGCTGGTCGCCACGCCACTGGCCTACATGGTGCGCATCGCCTGCGCCAGCCCGGCCTACCTGGCCAGCCGCGGCATACCCACCTGCCCCAGCGAACTGCCCGGGCACGATGGCCTGGACTGGGACGGCCTGGCGCCGCCATTCGCCTGGCGCTTCAACGTGGCCGGGCAAAACCGCCTGTACCGCCCCTCACGCATGCGCATGGCCGCCAACAACGCCGAAACCCTGCTGTTCGGCGCCCTCGCCGGCTTAGGCATCGCCCACCTGCCCACCTGGCTGATCAGCGAATACCTGCTGCGCGGCGAACTGATACCGTTGTTTTGCGACGGGGGCTTGCCCGAAGCGGAAACCAGCGGTATCTACGCGCTACGCCTGGAACATGAAACGAACTCTCGCAGCCGTTTGCTGCTCGAATTCCTCAAGAGCCGCTTCAGCCCGATTCCGCCCTGGGACCTGGCCTTGCGCAGTGAACTGCACGAGTAGTGCGCGCACTAATGATCAGCGCGCCAGACTTTCCCATTGATTACCTTCAAGGACCTGCATGAACGCCGACACCCAAGCCTCCTCCTGTGACGAGCTGCTGCTGGACAACCAGGTCTGTTTCGCCCTGCATTCCACCTCGTTGCTGATGACCAAGGTCTACAAACCGCTGCTGCAGGCCCTGGGCCTGACCTACCCGCAGTACCTGGCCATGCTCGTGCTGTGGGAGCGCGACGGCCTGACCGTAGGCGAGATCAGCCAGCACCTGCTGACCGACCCCGGCTCGTTGACGCCGCTGCTCAAGCGCCTGGAAAGCGAGGGCCTGCTGCAGCGCAACCGCAGCCGCGAGGACGAACGGGTGGTGCTGGTGCAACTGACCGACAAGGGCCGCGCCCTTCAACAGCAGGCCAGGGAAGTGCCACAGTGCATCCTCAAGGCCAGTGGACGCAGCCTTGAACAGCTGCAACAGCTGCAGGCCGACTTGCTGGCGCTGCGCGAGAACCTGCAGAAAAACCTCTGACAGCTATGCTGTGCGATGGCCGTTCGGACGAGCGGTGAAGATTTATCTTGCGCGCTAACTAATTGCGCGCTAATTTAAATCCCACACCAACCCGCGCCCTCCTCCAGACGGGGAGCGCACAGCACATTAGCGAGGCTCAAGATGCAAAAGGTCACTCCGCTGTACATCGCAGAAGCAACCTCCACCGGTGGGCGCGATGGCAAATCCCGCTCCAGTGACGGCAAACTGGTTGTCAACCTGAGCACCCCCAAGGAACTGGGCGGCGCAGGCGGTGACGGCACCAACCCCGAGCAGATGTTCGCCGCCGGTTACTCGGCATGCTTCATCGGCGCCTTGAAGTTCGTGGCCGGGCAAGAGAAAAAAGCCCTGCCAGCGGATGCCTCGATCACCGCGAAGGTGGGCATCGGCCAGATTCCGGGTGGTTTCGGCCTGGACATCGACCTGCACATCAACCTGCCGGGCCTGGCCCAGGCCGATGCCGAAGGGCTGGTGGAAAAGGCGCACAAGGTGTGCCCGTACTCCAACGCCACCCGCGGCAATGTGGATGTGCGCCTGCACGTAACCGTTTAAGGCTGGCGCGATCCCCTTGTGGGCGCGGCCTTGCGCCCCATCGCGACACAAGGCCGCTCCCACAAAAACAAGAGCAAGCATCGAGAACTGCAAAAACGCAGGCATGAAAAAACCCGGCCAAGGCCGGGTTTTTTGCGTTTCACAAGAAGTATTACTTCTTGGAACGGCCTTTGAAGCTGTTGTCGCGAGTGTCGATATCGATCCACTCGTCGATCTGGATGAAGTCGGCAACCGAGATCTCGGTACCGTTCTTCAGCTTGGCAGGCTTCATGACCTTGCCCGAGGTGTCGCCGCGTGCAGCGTTCTCGGTGTAGACAACCTGGCGGCTGATGGTGGTCGGCAGTTCAACCGAAACCAGGCGGCCTTCGAAGAACACGGCTTCGCAGACGTCTTCCATGCCTTCTTCGATGTACGGCAGAACGGCTTCGATGTCCTCGGCGTTCAGTTCGTACATGGTGTAGTCGGTGGTGTCCATGAAGGTGTATTCGTCACCGTTGATGAACGACAGGGTCGCTTCTTTGCGATCCAGGATCACGTCGTCCAGCTTGTCGTCCGCACCGTAGACGGTTTCGGTCTTGTAGCCGGTCAACAGGTTCTTCAGCTTGGTCTTCATGATCGCGCTGTTACGGCCCGACTTGGTGAACTCAGCTTTTTGAACCAGCCATGGGTCGTTGTCGATCCGCAGGACGGTACCGGGTTTCAGTTCTTTACCAGTTTTCATTACGAAGTATCCGAATCTGGATGGATTTATAAAAATCGAGGCCGCGTATCATAGCGAATTTCGGTAAAAGTGTACTAGCGCTGTGGCAAGGTCCGGCTGAGCGGCCTGTCGCGCCGCCCAACGCCGGGCATGCTGCCGCAGTTCTGGCCAGTGCTGGCGGGCCGCCTGCCAGGCCTGGCCCATGTCGCTGTCCATGTTCCAGGCACGCCACAGGCCAAGCAGGGCGGCATCGGCATCGCCTGACAACCCGTGTCGATAATGCGCGAGAAACGCTTCGAGCTTTTCCCAATGGGCATTCTCGTCCTGCACGTAGATGTGCCACAGCATCGGCTGCCCGGCCCACTGCGCGCGCACGAACGAGTCTTCGCCGCGCACGGCGTTGAAATCACAGCTCCACAGCAACCGGTCGTAGTCGTCCTGGCTGACGAAAGGTAATACCTGCACGGTCAGCGCCCCTCGCTTGCGCACGCTGCCCACTTGCAGCGGCGCCTCGCCAAGCCACTGGCTGAGCCCCGCGACAACGCGCCCTTGCGGCACCAGCAAGTGACAAGGTTGCTCACCTGAGGCCATGGCATCGAGCCAGTTGCCCAGTTGCGGGTTTTCGTAGGCGAACAGCGACATCAGCAACGCCCCCGCTTCAGGGTTTACGCCAAGCCCCTGCAAGAAGGCCTGCCGTGCGCCCTGCTGGAACGCATCACGCCGTGCCAGCAGCGAGCCCTCGCGCAGCAGGCCACCGGTTTTTTCGGTAAAGCCGGGAAAGAAAAACACCTTGCGCAAGCCATTGGGCTGCGGCGAAGGCAAGCCATGGCAACCCTCCACCCAGTCCTCGGCACTGAGGTACTCAAGGTTCAGCCACAGCGGCGGCGTGGCGCGAGCACGCATTGCCTCTACATAAGGTGCTGGCAACTGGCAGGCGAAGGCACCAATTACCACATCAGCCGGCGCCACCGGCAACCAGGTTACCGGCCACTGGCGCACGTCCACACCGTGCTGCCACTGCTGCTGGGCGGTGGCATCGGCCCCTGGGCACATGGGCGTGAACGCATTGAGGTCATCCACCCACAGGCGCACTGCCAGCCCGTGCTCGGCCACCAGCTGCCGGGCCAGGCGCCAGGTCACGCCTATATCGCCGTAGTTGTCGACGACACTGCAGAAGATGTCCCAGGTGGCTTTCATGTGCCCTGCCCTCGCCCGGCGGAAAAACCGCGCATTTTGCGCATAAATTGTCGCTGACAAAAGCACCTGCGCGGAAAAATGCCCAGACGCATGCGACAATGCACCCCGATCCACCTGCCAGGAAGCTGCCATGCCGCGCCACCGTGAACTGAAGATCGCCCTCAAGCCGTTGCCGTTGATCCTGTGCGTTGCCTTTGGCCTGTGGCTGGGCGCCGTGGCCATCGCCGCCAGCCTGTGGCTGGCCCTGCAACTGTGGCCACAGCAGGTACAGCCACTGGCCCAGGCCGTGGCCCCCAGCGCGTACCGGCCTGCCACGCCGCCAGCGCCAGCCCCTGTGGCGGATGCCCAGGCGGAGATGTTCGAACGCTACAAGGACATCCTGCACAAGCAGGAACTGCAACAGGCCGCCGAGGCCGCCCAGGGCAACCCGCACAACCTCAACAGCCCCAAGTGCCAGTTCTGGCTGCAGCAGAACCGCACTGCGCCTACCGACAAAAGCCAGGCCAACGTGCTGGAGTTCTGTTACTGACCATGAACAAGCCCCACTTGCTGGCGCAGATCGTCGCCACCCTCGAGCATGACCTGGATGTGCTGACCCGCGCGGCGCAAACCGCGTACGAAGCCGCCACTGCTGAAGAGAACATCGCCGAGAACAAGTATGACACCCTTGGCCTGGAAGCCTCGTACCTGGCCACCGGCCAGGCCCGCCGCAGCGCCGAGATTCGCATGGCACTGCAGACTTACCAGCAACTGCTGCTGCGCGATTATGACCCGGCGCGTGGGGTGCAGATCAGCAACCTGGTAACCCTGGAAGACGAGGATGGCAGCCAGCGCCGGTTGTTCCTTGGGCCTGAGGCGGCGGGGCTGAAGATTGGCGAGGGGGCCGGGCTGGTGACGGTGATTACCCCGCGCTCGCCGCTGGGGCAGCAGTTGCTCGGCAAGAAGGTTGATGATGAGGTGAGCCTGGGGGCACAGGCACTATTCATAGTCGATGTTGCCTGACCGGGCCCAATCGCCGGCAATACACATCTAAAGGGTTTGCAAGGCATCGAACCGCCGCGCCAACCCCTGCTCGGCAAACTGCTCCACCACAAAGTCGATAAACGCCCGGGTCTTGCCCGGCAGCAGCTTGTGCTCGGCGAAATACAGGCTGATATACCCATCGTCCACATACCAGTCCGGCAGCACCCGCCGCAGCCGCCCGCCCTCCAGGTACGGCACGGCAAACGGCAGGCTCACCAGGGCAATCCCCAAGCCCTGCTCGGCCACCGCGCAAGCCGCATCCGAATCGCTCATGGTCATCGCCTGGCGCAACTGCAAAGGCTGCTGCACCTGCCAGCGGCTGGTCAACGGCCATGAGCGCACCCGCCCGGTCTGCGGCGAGCGGATCAGGATACCGTCATGCCGTTGCAATACCTGCGGGTCGTCAATCGGCGCGTGTCGCCCCAGGTACGCCGGCGCCGCCACCAGCACCCGGTGCGCCGGGGTCAGCTTGCGCGCCACCACCCCTGGCGGCAGTTCGAAGCCACCGCCAATCGCCGCATCGAAGCCCTGGCCGATCAGGTCGACCTGACGGTTGTCGAAATGCCAGTCCGGGGTAATGGCCGGGTAGCGACGCAGGAACTCTCCCAGCAAGGGCAAAACATACAAGCGCCCGAATACCGTGCCCATGCTCACCCGCAACAACCCGGCCGGCTGGCCTTCGCTGCTGGCCAGGTTAGCCACGGCGTACTGGATGGTGCGGAAGCTGTCACTGACCTCCCCCAGAAATCGCTGCCCCGCTTCGGTCAGGGTCAGCTTGCGGGTACTACGCTGGAACAACCGCACCCCCAGGCGTGCTTCCAGCTGGGCAACATGCTTGCCCACGGCAGCCGGGGTAATGCTGAGGCGCCTGGCGGCCTCGGCAAAACTGCCGACCTCGGCACTGCGGATGAAGCATTCCAACGCATTGAACGATTCCATGGCCATGATTAGCAACCAAAGGTTTACTCTGCTAATAGTGATTGCCATCTTATCAGCAGGTAATCAAGCGCCGATACTGCGCCCATCCAAGGCATTCCGGCCTGGCTTCCAGCAGGAGATCAGCATGTCCAAACAACACACCCTCGAAGGCAAAGTCGCCCTGGTACAGGGCGGTTCCCGCGGCATCGGTGCAGCCATCGTGCGACGCCTGGCCCGCGAAGGCGCACAGGTGGCCTTCACCTATGTCAGCTCCGCCGGCCCGGCGCAGGCGCTGGTTCAGGAAATTACCGACAACGGCGGCAAAGCCCTGGCCCTGCGGGCCGACAGTGCCGACGCGGCAGCCGTGCAACTGGCTGTGGATGACACCGTGAAGGCCTTCGGCCGACTGGATATCCTGGTCAACAACGCCGGTGTACTGGCGGTAGCGCCGGTGACCGAATTCGACCTGGCCGACTTCGACCACATGCTGGCGGTGAACGTGCGCAGCGTATTCGTCGCCAGCCAGGCCGCGGCCCGCTACATGGGCCAAGGCGGGCGCATCATCAACATTGGCAGCACCAACGCAGAGCGCATGCCGTTTGCCGGTGGCGCCCCCTATGCCATGAGCAAGTCGGCGCTGGTCGGCCTGACCCGCGGCATGGCCCGTGACCTGGGGCCGAAGGGCATTACCGTGAACAACGTTCAGCCAGGGCCGGTGGACACCGACATGAACCCGGCCAGCGGCGAGTTCGCTGACAGCCTGATCCCGCTGATGGCGATCGGGCGGTATGGCGAGGCGGATGAGATTGCCAGCTTCGTGGCTTACCTGGCGGGGCCTGAGGCGGGGTATGTCACTGGGGCCAGCCTGACGGTCGATGGCGGGTTTGCTGCCTGATTGAAGGGTTCCGTGTTCCGGCCTCTTCGCGGGCGCGCCCGCTCCCACAGGTACTGCGCGATCGCTGTGGGAGCGGGCATGCCCGCGAATAGGCCGGCACAGGCTCTGCCACACAATGCATTGATGTAGTGCCCGACACTTTCCGATAATCCCCCCTTTACTCCTGCCCGCCACGAGAACTGCATGAACACCCCCACGCTCAGCCGTGCCCTGATCCTGCTGATGGCCACCGCCACCGGCCTGGCCGTAGCCAGTAACTATTACGCGCAACCGCTGCTGCACAGCATTGCCCAGCAGTTCGGCCTGAGCACCGCCAGTGCCGGCAGCATCGTCATTGCCGCGCAGCTCAGCTATGGCGCCGGCCTGTTGCTGCTGGCGCCGCTGGGCGACCTGTTCGAGCAGCGCCGGCTGATCACCGTAATGACCGCCATTTCCACCCTGGGCCTGGTCATCAGTGCCTGCGCACCGAGCCTGCCCTGGCTGATCCTTGGCACGGCGCTGACCGGGCTGTTCTCGGTATTGGCGCAAATCCTCGTGCCCATGGCCGCGAGCCTCAGCGAGCCACACCAGCGCGGGCGCGCGGTCGGCACGCTGATGAGCGGCCTGCTGCTGGGCATCCTGCTGGCGCGTACCGCCGCCGGCTTCATGGCCGAGCTCGGTGGCTGGCGCAGCATCTACGTGCTGGCCGCGGTGCTGATGGCCATCACCGCCGTGGCGCTGCACCGCAGCCTGCCGCAACACCACAGCCATGCCGGGCTGAAATACCCGGCGCTGATCGGCTCGGTGTTCCGCCTGTTCTTCGAAGAACCGGTGCTGCGCCTGCGCTCGCTACTCGGCCTGCTGGCGTTCAGCCTGTTCGCCCTGTTCTGGACGCCACTGGCGTTCCTGCTGGCGAAAGGCCCGTACCACTATTCGGACGCAGTGATAGGCCTGTTCGGCCTGGCCGGTGCAGCGGGTGCGCTGTCGGCCAACTGGGCCGGGCGCCTGGCCGACCGTGGCAAGGGCTCGCTGGGTACCACCGTGGGGCTGGTGGTGTTGCTGCTGTCATGGGTCCCGCTGGGCTATGCCGAGCAGTCCTTGCCGGCCTTGCTGCTGGGCGTGCTGATGCTCGACCTGGCGGTGCAGCTGGTGCACGTGAGCAACCAGAATGCAGTGATTGCCCTGCGGCCCGAGGCGCGCACGCGGCTGAATGCCGGGTATATCACCTGCTACTTCATTGGCGGGGCATTGGGGTCATTGCTGGGCACGCAGTTGTTCCAGCGCCAGAGCTGGATGGGAATTGTGGTGGCCGGGTTGGTGATTGGCGGGCTGGCGTTGCTGGCCTGGGGGTTGGCGGAGCGTAAGCGCAAGAACGCTTTGCAAGCGGCCTGAAATTTTTTATTGGATTCTTCGCGGGCGTGCCCGCGAAGAGGCCCTTAGCCATGGCGACAATGCACCGCACGACCCTCCGTCGCATGGCCGTTGACTTGCCCGCCTGGGCAGCGCTCAGTAGGCGCTGGTCAATGCCCTTTCCCTGACAGGACGACGTTATGACAAGACTCACGGTGCAATCCGGCGATTTCTTGCAAGGTGAAGGCGAGTATCGCAACGGATCGCTCACACTCAAGACCCCGCGCAGCCCCTCCCCGGGCGAGCGGATTTCTCTGGCACGCATCAGCGACCTCCGGCTGGCCAGCCTGGAATCCAGCCGTAGCCTGGGCAGTGCCCTGGGCTGGGGCATGGCCGGGGCCCTGGTAGCCGGGCCGGTGGGGTTGCTGGCCGGGCTGTGGCTGGGTGGCAAGGAAGAACAAGCTACCTTCCTGGCTACCTTCAAGGATGGGCGCAAGCTCATGGCCATTACCGATGGCAAGACCTGGTCGAAGATCGATGACAACTGGCGGCAGCACAAGCGGCCGGCCAACCAAGACTGAATATCACCGGGCCTGGATCGTTTTATGTTGAAGGCGGCTGTAAGATGCCGCCTTTTTCATGGCCTGTGCCGGCCTCTTCGCGGGTAAACCCGCTCCCACAGGAAAATCACTATCCTCAGGTGCAGTGATATCCCTGTGGGAGCGGGTTTACCCGCGAAGAGACCGGCACAGGTGTGCGCATCCAGGAGCCCCACCGCATGCCCCCGCGTCACCCTCGCCTGCCCCTGAGCCTGCTCAGCCTGGGCCTGGCCCTGCATTGCCCTCATGTGCTTGCCGAAGACAGCGTGTTACTGGCCCCGCTGCAGGTGTCCGACACCTACGCCAACGACGGCTACCAGGCACGCCAGGCAGCAGTAGGTGGCTTCCAGCCCGCGCCCCTGCTCGACACCCCTGCTTCGGTCAGCGTGTTCAGCCAGCAACTGCTGGAAGACCGCCAGGTGCGCAAGCTCAGCGAAGTGCTGCAAAGCGACGCCTCGGTGGGCGAAAGCTACGCCCCCATCGGTTACTACGAAAACTTCAACGTGCGCGGCTTCGAGCTGAATGCCGCCAGCAGCTACCGCATCAATGGCCAGACCATCGCCGGCGAGCAGAACGTAGCTCTGGAGAACAAGCAGCAGGTGGAGCTGCTCAAGGGCCTGTCCGGGCTGCAGAGCGGCGTGTCGGAGCCGGGCGGCTTGGTCAACTACGTGACCAAGCGCGCCGAAGACGTGCGCAGTATCACGGTTTCGACCAACGAACAGGGCGCACGCTACCTGGCCACCGACCTGGGCGGCTGGTTCGGCAGCGAGCGGCAGTTCGGCCTGCGCGCCAACCTGGCCCATGAAGACATCCGCTCCTATGTCGACCATGCCGATGGCAAGCGCGACTTCGCCTCGCTGGCCTTCGACTGGCAGATCAACCCGGATGCCACCCTGCAACTGGATGCCGAATACCAGCACCGCGAACAGCGCTCGGTACCCGGTTACCAGTTGCTCGGTGGCAGCGAAGTGCCCCACGGCATCGACCCGGACGACCGCCTGGCCTACCAGCACTGGGCCAAGCCGGTGCAGAACGATTCGCTGAACCTGGGCGGGCGCTTCGAGTACCGTTTCAACGAGGCCTGGACCGGGACCTTGAGTGCCTCGCGCAGCAAGGTGGTTATCGATGACTACAGCTCGTTTGCCTGGGGCTCGAGCGAAGGCGCGTTCTTCGGCAGCAATGGCGACTACGACATTTACGACTTCCGCAGCCCCGACGACACCCGCCGCACCGACGAGGCGCTGGCCATGCTCAATGGGCGTTTCGATGCGCTGGGGGTAGGGCATGAGCTGACCGTGGGCACCAGTGCACAGCGGCGCACGCTGGATCAGCGCCCCAGCTATATGGAATGGATAGGCACAGGCAACATCCACACCGGCGCGCCGGCCTTTGATCCATCCGACAAGCCCATCAGGTCTAGCGAACGTCGCCTGGACAGCCGCCAGTACGGCCTGTTCGTCAGCGACCGTATCAGCTTCAACGAGCAATGGCAGACCTTACTGGGCGCTCGTGAAGTGCGCCTGGATGAAAGCACCTGGGACGAAAACGGGGTGGCCGGCCGCCATACCCGGCAATACGAATTGCTGCCCAATGCCGCGCTCATCTACAAGCCGCAACCGGATACCACCTTGTACGTCAGCTACGCCAAAGGCCTTTCAGCCGGCGGCACGGCCCCCTGGTTTGCCAGCAACGCAGCCGAAATCCTCGCGCCGACGACCTCGCACCAGCTTGAACTGGGCCTCAAGCACGACTGGCAAGGGCTGAGCTTCAGCGCCGCACTGTTCCAGATCCGCCAGGCATACCAGTACGCCCGCCCGGACGGCGCCGACAAATTCACCTACGTGCAGCAAGGCCAGCAGAAGAACACCGGCCTGGAGCTGGGCGCCAGCGGCTGGGTAACCTCGAACCTGCGGGTGCAAGCCAGCGCTGCGGCGATTCGGGCGCGGGTGCAGAACAGCGGTACCGATGCCTATGAAGGCCACCAGGCGATCAACGTGCCCAGGTTCCGGGCGGCGCTGCAGGCGGAATACACCCTGCCGGTGCCGGGGTTGGCACTGCTGGGCGGGGCGCGCTACAGCGCCAGCAAGTATGCGAGCCAGGCGGGGAGCGTGGAGGTTGGCGGGTATACGGTGTTCGATGTGGGTAGCCGCTACCGCACGCGCATCGGGGGGTATGACACGGTGCTGCGGCTGACTGTGGATAACGTGTTCGACAAGCGTTACTGGCGCGATGTGGGGGATTACCTGGGGGATAACTACCTGTTCCAGGGAGCGCCGCGGACGGCTCGGCTGTCGGCTTCGGTCAGCTTCTAGATTTTTTGGGGCGCCTGTGGGAGCGGGCGCGTCGAGGCGTCGAACCGCCGCGAACACCGGCGCAGCCGGTGCCATACATCGCGTCGCTTTCTTCGCGGGCGTGCCCGCTCCCACAGGGATCGCGCCAGCTCAGAAAAATGAGACAAAAAGGCCCTGAAAACAAAAAGCCCCCGGCTTTTCAGCTCGGGGGCTCTTCGTAGAATGTGGCGGTGAAGAAGGGATTTGAACCCTTGATACGATTTCTCGTATACACACTTTCCAGGCGTGCTCCTTCGACCACTCGGACACTTCACCGTTTCTCTTCAAGCCTTGCAGCCTGTCGAGGTGCGCTAATTTAGTGAAAGACATTCCCTTTGGCAAGCATTTTTTTCAATTTTTTCATGCATTTGCATTTGAGCCCCGGCGTACGCTGACCGACCGGTCAGCCTTACTGCTTTACCTCGCCCCCAGCGCTGGGTAACGTCGTCGCCACGCCAACAAAAGGACTCTGCCATGAGCGAGCTGATTACCTACCACGCCGAAGACGGCATCGTTACCCTGACCCTGAACAACGGCAAGGTCAACGCCATCTCGCCAGACGTCATCGCTGCCTTCAACGCCGCGCTCGACCGCGCCACCGAAGAGCGCGCAGTGGTGATCATCACCGGGCAGCCAGGCATCTTGTCAGGCGGCTACGACCTCAAGGTGATGACCAGCGGCCCCAAGGAGGCGATCAGCCTGGTCACCGCCGGCTCCACCCTCGCCCGCCGCCTGCTGTCGCACCCGTTCCCGGTGGTGGTCGCCTGCCCGGGCAACGCCGTGGCCAAGGGTGCCTTCCTGCTGCTGTCTGGCGACTACCGCATTGGCGTCGAAGGGCCA
Source organism: Pseudomonas sp. LS.1a (assembly GCF_022533585.1). Lineage (NCBI taxonomy): Bacteria > Pseudomonadati > Pseudomonadota > Gammaproteobacteria > Pseudomonadales > Pseudomonadaceae > Pseudomonas > Pseudomonas sp. LS.1a. Next base: position 1,501,601 of record NZ_CP092827.1, on the reverse strand, counting down.
TACAAGGTGTGCCTGAACGAAGTGCAGATCGGCATGACCATGCACCATGCCGGCATCGAGCTGGCCCGCGACCGCCTGCGCCGCTCGGCCTTCCACCGCTCGATGATCAATGCCGAGGTGTTTGACCCGCAGGGTGCGGTGGATGCCGGCTTCCTCGACAAGGTGGTGCCGGCCGAGCAGTTGCAGGATGCGGCACTGGCGGCGGCGCGAGAGCTGAAGAAGCTGAACATGCTGGCGCACAAGAACACCAAGCTGAAGGTGCGCAAAGGGTTGCTGGAAGCGCTGGACAAGGCGATCGAGCTGGACCAGCAGCATATGGGCTAGCCGGACCGGCCTCTTCGCGGGTAAACCCGCTCCCACAGAAGTCTCGCTTCACCTGTGGGAGCGGGTTTACCCGCGCAGAGGCCGGAACAGGCTTACACCAGGGTTTGCCCCGACCAGTGCACATCCGTACACTGCCCGGCGACTGTCTGGTGTGAGTCGTACCATGCTTTATTCACTGCGCATGTTCCTGCTGGCGCTGCATTTCCTTGTGGTTGGTGCCCTGGGCCTGGTCATTGGCCTGTGCCGCCCCTTCAACCCCGACAACAGCCGCGTGTTCGCCCGCCTCTACAGCTTGCCGGCCACCTGGCTGATGCGAATCAGGGTCAAGGCCGAAGTCGGCCCGCTGTGGGACCAGCCGCCCGGCTGCGTGATCGTCGCCAACCACCAGTCCAACTTCGACCTGTTCGTGCTGGGCCAGGTGGTACCGCAACGCACCGTGGCCATCGGCAAGAAGAGCCTGGGCTGGATCCCGCTGTTCGGCCAGTTGTTCTGGCTGGGCGGCAATGTACTGGTCGACCGCAAGAACGCCTACCAGGCACGCAAGGCCATGCAGAAGACCACCCGGGTACTGCAGGACGACACCTCGATCTGGATTTTCCCCGAAGGCACACGCAATGCAGGCGAGCATCTGATGGCATTCAAGAAAGGCGCCTTTCACATGGCCATCGAGGCTGGCGTGCCAATCGTGCCGGTGTGCGTCAGCCGCTATGCAGGGCGCCTGAGCCTGAACAGCTGGCGCCAGCGCACGGTAATCGTGCGCTCGCTGCCACCGATCGCAACGGCGGGCATGACCCTGCAGGACCTGCCGGCGCTGATCGAACAGTGCCGGGGGCAGATGCAGCAATGCATCGACCGCATGGAAGGGGAACTGGCCAAGCACTAGGTTGCTCTTGAGCCCACTACGGCCCAAGCTGTAACCCGTGTCCAACCGGAATAAGCGAACAACCATGGGTCGAGTCGTGGCATCGGCGGTTTACAGCGCCGGCAGAAAGGTCACCAACATCAGCATCGATGAAGGCAGCGAATGGGCGCGCAAGCCGGGGCACTTCGTGTGGATCGGCCTGGAAGAGCCCAACGCCGAGGAACTGGCCAACCTGCAGTGCCAGTTCAACCTGCATGAACTGGCCATCGAAGATGCCCTGGAGAAGCACAGCCGGCCCAAGCTGGAAACCTTCGGCGACGCCCTGTTCATCGTCACCTACTCGCCGGTGCGCCACGAAGGCAAGCTGGAGTTCATCGAAACCCACATCTTCGCCGGCAACGGCTACATCATCACCTGCCGCAACGGCCACTCCAAGTCCTACGCCCTGGTGCGCCAGCGCTGCGAGGCGCGGCCGTTGCTGCTGGAGCACGGCGAAGACTTCGTGTTGTACGCCCTGCTCGACTTTGTCACCGAGAACTACCAGCCGGTCAGCGAGGCCATTCATGGCGAGATCGAAGAGCTGGAGCAAAGCGTGCTTGGCGGCTCGCTGCAGGAAGACGATATCCGCCGCCTGCACAGCTTGCGCCGCGACATCCTGCGCCTGCGGCGCTACGTGGCGCCGATGGTCGAGGTGAGCGAGGAACTGCAGCGCCTGAGCTTCCCGTTCATCGACAAGAACATGCGCCCGTACTTCCGTGATGTGCAGATCCACGTGACGCGGCAGATGGAAGACCTGGCCGGCATCCGTGACATCGCCAGCCAGACCATCGAGATCGGCATGCTGCTGGAGTCGTCACGGCAGAGCATCGTGCAGCGCAAGTTCGCGGCCTGGGCAGCGATCCTGGCGTTCCCCACGGCAATTGCCGGGATTTACGGGATGAACTTCCAGAACATGCCGGAGCTGGGGTGGCACTATGGGTATTTCGGGGTGCTGGGGTTGATTGCGATGGGGTGTTCGGGGTTGTATGCCAGCTTCAAGAAGTCTGGCTGGCTTTGAGATTGCCGGGGCCGCTCTGCGGCCCCGCGCTCTCACGCCGCGTCGTGCTTGCTCACCGGCTGCTGGATAAACCGCAACATCCACTCCCCCACCAGGTCGCCCTGGTGCTCGGTGGCCAGGCTGGCCACGGCCTTGTGGTACACCTCATCACCCAGATGCTCCTGGCGCGCATCGAGCAACGCGCGGGAGTAGTCATGCACGAACTCCGGGTGCCCCTGGAAGCACAGCACCTGGTCACGAATGTGGTACGCCGCGTTCGGGCAGAAATCGCTGGAGGCAATCACCGTGGCGCCTTCCGGCAGCTCGGTCACCTGGTCCTGGTGACTGATCAGCAAGGTCAGCTCCGAAACCTCCGGGTCCATCCACGGCGCATGGGCCGCCAGCGAATAGCGGTGGATACCCACGCCCCAACCCTGCTCGGCACGTTCGGCCTTGCCACCGAGGGTCAACGCCAGCAACTGATGACCGAAACATACCCCCAGCAGCTTCTCGCCACGCTCGTATAGCTTCAGCAGATAGGCCTTGAGGGTCTGGATCCATGGGTCGGTACCGAACGAATCGGCCTTGCTGCCCGTCACCAGGTAGGCATCGAACACTTCGTCGTCGGCGGGGTAATCGCCGTTCATCACGTTGTACACACGAAATTCGGCGGCGATCGGCTGACGCGAGAAGAGCTGCTCGAACATCCTGCCGTAGCCCTGGTACTGCGCCGTCAACTCCGGTCGCAGGACATCGGTTTCAAGGATGCAGATGCGTAACGACATAGGGATAGTCCTGAACGACATGGGTGGGAATCTGCTGTAGAGACTGACGCGAAAGGCACGTACAAGCAAGTAGGCCGCACTGACGAACGGTCACATTTCGTCGGTGCCCTGCTGGCACTTGCGCCACCGTCTAGCGAGAGCATGCCAGCCAGCTGGCACTTGGCCTCATAGCCAAACGAAATCAACGGACCACAGCATTAGAAGAAAGGGTTCTCAAACATGGATGACGCACACCCTACTGTTGGTTGTATATCCACTTTCAAGAGGCAAGCAGTTCAGGCGTCACGCAACGCCACTGCGATCGACCCGAAGCGCGACAGGGAAGCCAACGGGTATTCAGGAATAACAACAAGAAGGCGGTCCGCCATGTTCAGACAATCGAAAATTCGCCAAGCTGGGCTCATTCTCTTCGCCACGACTTTGCTGCTGATCCTGCCGAACCTGACACGTTTGTTCGGCTGACTGCCGCTGTGGCGCCAACAGGCAACGCACAGGTAACCTGCTGGCCTTGATGGTCGGAGATTACCCATGCGCCACTGCCTTGCACTGTTAGTGTTGCTCCTGAGCCTGCCGCTGTCGGCGGCGCAACTGCACCTTGAACTGGGCGCCACGACGCGCCAGTGGAGCAGTGCCGAACTGCTCGACCACCCGCAGGCCCGGGACATCAGCATCGACCAGGACGTTTCCTACAAGCGGCCCATGCACTATCGGGCGGTGCCGTTGGCCGTGCTGCTGGAAGGCGTGAGCGCCAGCGACCACCTGCAGGCGGTGGCGCTGGACGGTTTTGCCGCCGAAATGCCCGCCGCGCCACTGTTGCAGCACGGGCCGGCACAGGCCTGGCTGGCGGTGGAGGACCCGGGCAGACCATGGCCGGCACTGGGCCAGGGCAAACCGAGTGCAGGGCCGTTCTACCTGGTGTGGACTGCGCCGCAGGCCAGCGGCATCCGCCCGGAGCAGTGGCCGTTCCAGATTTCCACGATTCGCAAGCTGGCTTCAGTCGAAGCGCGTTTTCCGGCACTGCTACCCGACCCGAAACTGCCGGCCGACAGCGCGGTGCGCCGGGGTTTTGCCCTGTTCCAGCAGAACTGCCTGGCGTGCCACCGGTTGAACGGCGCGGGGGATGCGCAGGTGGGACCGGACTTGAATGTGCCGCATAACCCGACCGAGTACTTCCAGCCTGAATATCTACGCCAGCTGATTCGTGACCCGCAGAGCCTGCGGCAGTGGCCGCAGGCGAAGATGCCAGGGTTTGCAGAGAGTGTTTTGAGTGAACCGGAGCTGGATGAATTGCTGGCTTATCTGAGACATATGGCTGGGCGTAGGCCTTGAGGGCTGTGCTTGCTTCTTCGCGGGCTTGCCCGCGAAGAAGGCAACACAAGACTTTCAGGCTATGGGCCGCTCCTGCTTGACCCCCCACCCTTCCACCTCACCACCATAAGGTGTCACCAGCTGCTCGAAGGTCTCTTCGAAGTCACCAATCCCGCCATGGGTGGCATACATGACCTTGCTCAGCTCCAGATGCCAGGCACCGTCGCCCAGTTCCTTCACCTGGGCATTCAGCGATTCACCGCGAAACTGCCCGGCCGCGCGGCGGGCCCCTGCTTCGTCGGGGAATATGGCGTAGAACTCGATGGGGTGGATCTGGGTGAAGTCGAAACCGCCTGCTTTCATCTGGCGCAGGACGTTGCTGCTGATATCGTCGTTCTGGCTGCTCATGAAACGTCCTCCTGAATAATGCGATGGATAGACTTTCCGTGCACTACGCACCTGCCGGCAGCGGCCGGGCAGTTCGAGCTGATGCAAGACGCGAAGGGATGCAGTGCCAACCCGCAGAATAGGCTGGTACCTTCATGCAGCGTAGTGCCTGCCAGGGCGCCACGCAAACGTGTGGTTCAGGGTGTTTCGTGGATGCTGGTGATGGTCACGCCGCTCTGTTCCTTGAGCCAGCGAGCGGTGGGGGAAACGGCGCGGTCCTGAAAGTCGTTGAGGTCCAGCTCGTCCATCACCGGGAACAGGTGCGAACGGATGGCCCGCGCGGCATCCTCCTCGCTGGGGCACTGGTCGCCACGCAGCGTCAAGGTGGTGAGCACGCCTTTCTGGTCGGCAAAGATGACTTCCCACTCTTTCATTGAACGAACCCTCTCAGTCAACGAACACCGGGTGTGTGATGCCTGAAACAAGTGACCTTGGGGTAGGGAGAATGTTCAGTCTGGGGATTTGTGTCGGGCCCATTCGCGGGCACGCCCGCTCCCACAGGGTCACCACAAGGTTCGAAACCTGTGCTGTACCTGTGGGAGCGGGCGTGCCCGCGAATGGGCCGTGAAACGGCCCCGATTTACTTTGGAGTGCCGTGCACAACACCGGCCGTGTTATCCAGCAGGCTCTTGGTCGCCGTCTGGATATACGCTTCCAGCTTCTTCAGCATCTCCGGCTGGTCCGGGCTTTCGATCAGCTCGGCCTTGAACTCGCTGCCCAGCTGGTAGCGGTACATGCGCGGGGTCATGTCCTTGGACTCGATCAGGATGCGGTCGCCCTGTACCAGGCCAACGATCTGCTCGCTGCCCGATGGCTTGATCATGCCCACGCCCTGGTCTCCCTCAGGCAGGTTGAGCAGGTCGCGGCCCCAGCACTGGTGACGGGCCTGGCCACCCAGGCGGCCCATGATGGTCGGCACGATGTCGACCTGGGTACCCACGGTGTGGTTGACCGCACCGAACTTCTCCTGGATGCCAGGGCCAATCAGCAGCAGCGGCACGTTGAAGCGGCCCAGGTCCAGCTCGGTGACCTGCTGGTGGTTGCCAAAGCCATGGTCGCCAACGATGACGAACAGGGTTTCCTTGAAGTACGGCTCCTTGCGCGCCTTCTCGAAGAATTGCCCCAGCGCCCAGTCCGAGTAGCGCATGGCAGTCAGGTGCTCGTCCAGGCGGCCCTGGCCGGTTACCGGTTCTACCGGCAGGTCCTTGGGCAGCGCGTACGGGGTGTGGTTGGACAGGGTCTGCAGCAGCGCGTAGATCGGCTTCTTGCCGTCGTGCTTGGCCAGCTCTTCGGCGCCACGGTCGAACATGTCCTGGTCGGACACACCCCAGGTCGGGTCGGAGAACACCGGGTTGACGAAGTCGTTACGGCCAATGAAGGTGGTCATGCCCTGGTTGCCGAAGAACCCGGACTGGTTGTCCCAGGCAAAGTCGCCGTTATAGACGTACACGTCGTCGTAGTCGCGGGCGCTGAGCAAGGCCGGCAGGCCGGACAGCTTGTGGCCGCCTTCCGGGGTCTGCATCAGGTATTCGAAGCCTGGCAGGTTGGGGAAGCAGGCCATGGTGGCGAACATGCCCTGGTGGGTATGGGTGCCGTTGGAGAAGAAGCGGTCGAACAGCAGGCCCTCTTTGGCCAGCTTGTCGAAGTACGGGGTGATGTTGTTGGGGCTGCCCAGCGCGCCCACCGAGTGGCCGGCGAAGCTTTCCATCAGGATCACCACCACGTTCTTGATCGGCAGGGTGCGCTCGGCCGGCGGCACGAAGTCGCGGCGGATGGCAGCCTCGTCGGCATCGACCAGGGTGTCGTTGGCGGTCAGCAGCTGCTCGCGCACGCTCTGCGTCGCCACGTCCTGCTCCAGCACCGGCTTCCAGATGTTGGCGCGGTCCTCGCCGAAGCGGCTCTTGGCGGCATCGATCAGGGTCAGGGTGCCGTTCAGGCCCAGCTGGTTGACGAAGTTGGAATCGGTGGTGAAGGCATCACCCCAACGCATCGGCGGGCCCTGGCGCAGGGTGCCACGGGCGGCGACCACGGCCACCAGCAGGATCACCATGAACACCGCCAGGCGGTTGTACCACGGCGCCGCGCGGTGCTGCAGGGTGACCTCGCCGGGGCGATTGCCACGGGTCATGCGGTCGATGCCCTTGAACAGCAGGCTCAGCAGCCAGGTACCGAACAGCCAGGCCAGCAGGTAGCGCACCACCGGGAAGCCGTACCAGAGCATGCTCAGTACGGTTTTCGGGTCTTCCTTGATGTACTGGAACACCAGACCGTTGAGGCGCTGGTGGAACTCGCGATAGAAGTCCATTTCCATCAGGCCGAGGAACATCACCACGCTCGAGGTGATGGTCAGCCAGAAACGGAACAGGCCACGCCGGGCCATGGCCCAGGGACTGAGGATGGCCAGCAGCAGCGGAATACTGATGTACACCACCACTCGCAGGTCGAAGCGCAAGCCGTTGAGAAAGCCTTCGGCGACTGTCGCGCTGGGGGTATCGCCGACCATGTCGCTGTTGTAGACCAGCAGCGCCAGGCGCACGAGGCTGAGCATCAGCATGATCACCAGGCCGCTGAGCAGCGTGTAGGCCAGGTGGGATTTCAGGGTGGGCGAGAACGACGCTCGCGCGCCCCGTTGCTTCAAGGCGTCCGGGTTAGCCATGAATGGGAAGGTCCTAGGATTGCGGGTTTGCGGAGATGGCGCAGGTGTATACCAACGCAGCATTGTGCGGGTGCGGATTCTGTTTAAACCAATGTGAAAATTTTGTCACGGGGGTATTGCCGGTTTTGTCTGTTACGGCCTCTTCGCGGGCACGCCCGCGAAGAGGCCGTAACAGACATTCAGATCCGCACATTCCCCCGCGGCCCGGCAATCGCCCAGATCACCAGGCCCACCACCGGCAGCAAGGCGATCAGCAAGATCCACAACACCTTGATGCCCACTTCGCTGCCGCTCTTGATCACATTGAGGATGGCCCAGATATCCAGCGCCAGGATGATCAGCCCGACCAGGCTGTTGAACGTCGAACCCATGCCTAAACTCCTGTCCAGAGGCTTTGCCACAGCATAGCCAGCTATCAAGGCAATAGAAGGGAATCCTTGGCGATTGGCGCAGGTCCCTGAGTAGACTGCCGGTATCCACAGATTCGAGGTTCACATGCCCCCGCCCACACCCAAAGCGCCACCCCACCCTCGCTGCTGAACGCCTGGCGCCAACAGGCCATGAACACCCCCTGGCTCAGCGCCGGTCTGGGGTTGAGCCTGCTGGCGGTGGTGCTGCTGCTGGCCGCCAGCCTGTGGAACGCGGTGAACGGCGACCACGCCGACAACCTGCACCTGGCCATGCTGGGCGGGTTGTCCGGCTTTGGCGCCACGGCGCTGGGCGCGGTGCTGGCGGTGGTGCTGCGCGATGTGCGAGCGCGCACCCAGGACGTGATGCTGGGTTTTGCCGCCGGCATGATGCTGGCGGCCAGTTCGTTCTCGCTGATTCTGCCGGGCCTGGATGCCGCCCGCGAAATTACCGGCAACGGCCCGGCCGCGGCCTTTACCGTGGTGCTGGGCATGGGCCTGGGTGTGTTGCTGATGCTGGGCCTGGACCGCTTCACCCCGCATGAACACGAAAGCACCGGCCCGTGCGGCCCAGAGGCCGAGCGCATCAGCCGGGTGTGGTTGTTCGTGCTGGCGATTACCCTGCACAACCTGCCTGAGGGCATGGCCATTGGCGTGAGCTTTGCCAATGGCGACATGAACATCGGCCTGCCGCTGACCAGCGCCATCGCCATCCAGGACATCCCTGAGGGGCTGGCTGTGGCGCTGGCCTTGCGCGCAACCGGATTGTCGAGCCTGAAGGCCGCGCTGGTGGCGATCGGGTCGGGGCTGATGGAGCCGCTGGGCGCGGTGATCGGCCTGGGGATTTCGACCGGTTTTGCCTTGGCCTACCCGGTGAGCATGGGGCTGGCGGCGGGGGCGATGATCTTTGTGGTGAGCCACGAAGTGATTCCCGAAACCCACCGCAATGGCCACCAGACGGCCGCGACCCTGGGGTTGATGGGTGGGTTTGCGGTGATGATGTTCCTCGATACCGCGCTGGGCTGATGCTTGAAGCTGCCTGTGCAGGCCTCTTCGCGGGTAAACCCGCTCCCACAGGGATATCACTGGGCCTGAAGGGAGTGATATCCCTGTGGGAGCGGGTTTACCCGCGAAGAAGCAAACGCTGAAATCAGATGTGTACGGCGACCTTCAGGGCCTCCAGGGCCGGCTCGACCCTGATCCCCAACTCTGCCCCCAGCTCCAGCACACGCGCCAGGTCGTTCTGCCCCACCATCACCATCTGCAGCTCGTCATCCAGCAACTGGCTGAAGTTAAGCAGCACATAACCACCAGCCTCTTTGTTCAGTGCGCCCATCTGCACCTGGATGCGATTGAGCGCGGTCAGCGGCTCGGTGCGGGCAAGCTGCTTGGGCTTGAGGGTGAACGGCACACTCTGGTCGAACGAATCGCTGATCTGCTGGAACAGGTCCTGGTAGCTGTCGGCCTGGAATACCACGGTGTCCGGCAGGCTGCCCAGCACCACCCATTCGCCCAGCGGGATGGGGAAGCTGTCGTCGTAGTTGATGTCGGGGTTGGCAGCCAGGAAAGCGGCGGGGTCGGCGTAGGCCTGGGCGGCCTCGTCGGCGATGCGCTCGATGTCTTCCTCGCGCATGCAGCCGGCGCCAATGAGGCTGATGAATTCGAGCAACTGAGTTTTCATGAAAGGGGGCCTGCGACGGGTGAAAAGTCGCCAAGGATAGCCGCAAATGCCCCCTTGCGGTTAGCCGGCCAGCGCTTGCAGGCGTGCCGCGGTGTCCACGGCCCCCATGGTTTGCGCCGCCATCAGCGCGGTGGCACCGCGGGCATCCTGGCGAGCCGGGTCGGCGCCCTGAGCCAGCAGGTAGTCGAGGATTTCGCTACGGTTGAACATGGCCGCCAGCATCAGTGCGGTGCGGCCATCCTGCGCGGCGGCGTCCACTGGCACGCCGTGCTCCAGCAACAGGCGGATCATGGCCAGGTCCCCCTTGAACGCGGCACCGGCGATAGGCAACTGACCGTTGTCGTTGGCAATCAGCGGGTCGGCGCCGTGCGCCAGCAGCACGCGCACCGCGTCGTGGTGGCCGTGGTAGCTGGCCAGCATCAGCAGGGTGTCACCCTTGTGGTTGCGCAGGTTGGCCGCCAGGCCGCTGGCAAGCAGGCGCCCAAGCATCTGGGCATCGCCTTGGCGGGCACGTTCGAACACTTGCTCGGCGAAGGCAGCGGTTTCATCGTCGGTCATGGCGACGGGCGTGGGTTGGCTGGACATTTGGAACCTCCTGGCAGAAATCGTTGCCCAAGTCTTTGTCAGGCAAGGCTGCCGGGTCAAAGGTTCAGATTCTATCGGACCGATAGCTGGCCGCGGGTCATGCAATATGCACTGTGCAAAATGCACGACCGTGCAGGTTGCACGACAGCGTTCCGGGAAGATTGACGTAACCGACTGAATTTAAAGATTTTTTCCAGAAAAAACATACTGGCACGGTCACTGCAACCATCAACTCATGTCTGCCACGCAACAGCCAGGAGTTGATATGGACCTCATCCAGGAAAAGTTCGTTTCGGTATTTTCGGCCTACCAGGTAAATACCCAGGCCCGCCCCGACGGCGGTGTGCTACTGACCCTGCGCGCTGCTGATGGCAAGGTTACCCGCCGGGTGCTGACCTATGCGCAACTGCACAGTGCCGAGCAGCTGTCCTGGGCGATCAGTGCGATTCGCCGGGATTTGGCCGAGCAGGCCAGTGAATTGCCGGTGATCTCGATGCTGCAGAGCCAGCAGCGGTTTGCCTTGCCGACTTATCGCTGAGTTTTGTGTTGGCTGATCTGGCCTCTTCGCGGGCTTGCCCGCGAAGAGGCCGGTAAAGCCATTACAGTTCGTCGATGCCCTGGAACGCCCGCGCCGTCACATCCCCGGTAAAACGCGGTTGCATACCCTGCTCGCTGCCATACAGCCGCAACGCCAGGCAAAACGGCGCATCGCCCAGCTCAACCCAGCGCCGGGTCCCCGCCGGCACCACGAGCTGGTCACCCTTCTCGCACAGCACCGAATACACCCACTCCCCCACCCGCAGGCCAACCTGCGCCCGCCCGCTGACCACGGCAAACACCTCGTCGGCGTCATGCACGTGCTCATCGCGCACGTCCACCTGCGCCGGGGCCTCTCCGTCACGGTTGAGCAACACGAAAGCCTTGCTGCCATGCGCCGTCATCAACTGGTCCAGGTGCCCGCGGCAGGCCTCCAGCACCTCGTCCTGGGCTGTGCCCGGGCGCACCCGCAGGCCATGCTCGGCATGGGTAAAGTGCACGCCCTGCTCGGCCAGGGTGACGGCGATGTCGTCGTGATGGGTCAGCACCTTGTTCGGCAGTTCCGGGCTGGAGGGGTGGAAAACGCTGAGAATGCTCATCAGGGGCGGGTCCTGGTCGGTTGCGAACAAAGGGCAATGATAACGGCTGCAGCCAAGGCTGCGGCACTGGCCATACCAAAGGTGAAGGTGGGCCCCAGCAGTTTCCAGCTGTAGCCTGAATACAACGCCCCCAACGCACCGCCGGTGCCCGACAGCGCCGCATACAGCGCCTGGCCCTGGCCCTGCTGGCGGGCGCCGAAGCTGCCCTGGACAAAAGCGATGCTGGCGGCATGGAAGCAGCCGAAGGTGGCCGCGTGCAGCACCTGGGCGAACACCAGCACCGCCGGCTCGCCGGCCAGGTTACCCAGCAACAGCCAGCGCAGCGCCGCCAGCACGAAGCTGGCCAGCAGCACCCGCTGCACGGAAAAGCGCGCGAAGATGCGGCTCATGGCCATGAACACCAGTACTTCGGCCACCACCCCCAGTGCCCACAGCAAGCCGATGGCACCACGGGCATAGCCCAGGTGCTCCAGGTGCAGGGTGAGGAAGGTGTAGTACGGCCCGTGGCTGAGCTGCATCAGTGCCACGCAGGCGTAGAACGCGATCACCCCCGGCGCCCGCAGCTGCTGCAGGAAGCCGCCCGCGCCGCTGCGCTCGCCCTGCTCCACCGGCTGGGCATTGGGTACCCACAGGCTGGCGGCGACGATGCCGGCCATGATCGTGACCAGCGCCACCGGGTAGATATCCAGGCTCAGCCACTCGAACAGTCGGCCCAGGCCGACCACGGTGAGGATGAAACCGATCGAGCCCCACAGGCGCACCTGGCTGTAGCGCGCGGTTTGCCCGTGCAGGTGGGCCAGGGTGATGACCTCGAACTGCGGCAGCACCGCATGCCAGAAGAATGCATGCAGGGCCATGACCAGCGCCAGCCAGGCGTAGCTTTTGCCAAGGAAGATCAGGGCGAAAGTGGCCAGCGTCGACAACGCGCCCAGGCGCACGATCAGCAGGCGCTGGCCGGTGCGGTCACCCAGCCAGCCCCACAGGTTGGGGGCAATGCAACGCATGAGCATGGGGATGGCCACCAGCTCGCCGATGCGCGCCGGGGAGAAGCCCAGGTGGTCGAAGTACAGCGCCAGGAAGGGGGCGGTGGAACCAAGCAGGGCGAAGTAGAACAGGTAGAAGCTGGACAGGCGCCAGTAGGGGATTGGTTGCATGGGATGGCCTTGTGGGAACCTGTGGCGGCCTCTTCGCGGGTAAACCCGCTCCCACAGGTACCTCACTGCCCTCAGGCCCAGTGATATTCCTGTGGGAGCGGGTTTACCCGCGAAGAGGCCGCTACTGGCGAATCAGAGCTGGCCCAGCACCGGGGTATTCACTTTCACATCGGCATTCTGCGCACGATGGCGCAGCAGGTGGTCCATCAGCACGATGGCCATCATCGCCTCGGCGATCGGCGTGGCGCGGATGCCCACGCACGGGTCGTGGCGGCCTTTGGTGACGACGTCCACCGGGTTGCCGTCGATGTCGATGGAGCGGCCCGGGGTGGTGATGCTGGAGGTCGGCTTCAGCGCCAGGTGGGCAACGATCGGCTGGCCCGAAGAAATACCGCCGAGGATGCCGCCAGCGTTGTTGCTGAGGAAGCCTTCCGGGGTCAGCTCGTCACGGTGCTCGGTGCCGCGCTGGGCCACGCTGGCGAAGCCGGCGCCGATTTCCACGCCCTTGACCGCGTTGATGCTCATCAGCGCGTGGGCCAGTTCGGCGTCGAGGCGGTCGAAGATAGGCTCGCCCAGGCCCGGCATCACGCCTTCGGCGACCACGGTGATCTTGGCGCCCACCGAGTCCTGGTCACGGCGCAGCTGGTCCATGTAGGCCTCCAGCTCCGGCACCTTGCTCGGGTCAGGGCTGAAGAAAGCGTTCTGCTCCACCGACTCCCAGGTCTGGAACGGGATTTCGATCGGGCCCAGCTGGCTCATGTAGCCGCGCACGGTGATGCCCTGGGTGGCCAGGTACTTCTTGGCGATGGCACCGGCAGCTACGCGCATGGCGGTTTCGCGGGCCGAGCTACGGCCACCGCCGCGGTAGTCGCGGATGCCGTACTTGTGGTGGTAGGTGTAGTCGGCGTGGGCCGGGCGGAACAGGTCCTTGATCGCCGAGTAGTCCTTGGACTTCTGGTCGGTGTTGCGGATCAGCAGGCCGATCGAGCAGCCGGTGGTGCGGCCTTCGAACACACCGGAGAGGATTTCCACCTCATCGGCTTCCTGGCGCTGGGTGGTGTGACGGCTGGTGCCGGGCTTGCGCCGGTCGAGGTCGTGCTGCAGGTCGGCGAGGGAAATTTCCAGGCCTGGTGGGCATCCATCGACAATGGCGACCAACGCCGGGCCATGGCTCTCGCCAGCGGTGGTGACAGTGAACAGCTTGCCGTAGGTATTGCCGGACATGGACGCTCCGCGAGATCTGCCTGAAGTGAACGAAAGCGGCAGTATACAGATGGATTGATCGCCTGTGCTGGCCTCTTCGAACCTTCCCACGAACACTGGGTCAAACCGTTATCTCCCCATGTAGTACCGCATGATGTCGCGCCTCGTCGCCCTCTTCTTCCTGCTGTGCACCGGCCTGGCCCAGGCCGCCACCCCCACCGTGCTGCAACGCCCGATCGACCTCGACACCGGCCAGGGCGTGCTGCACGGCAGCCTGCTGCTGCCTGAACAGGCTACCCCGCCACCGGTGGTGCTGATCATCGCCGGCTCCGGCCCCACCGACCGTGACGGCAACAACCCGGCGTCAGGCCGGGTCGACAACCTCAAGCGCCTGGCCCTGCTGCTGGCCAACGAGCACATCGCCAGCGTGCGCTACGACAAGCGCGGGGTGGCCGCCAGCCAGCCGGCCACGCCCGACGAGCGTGACCTCAGCGTGGAGCGCTACGTGGCCGACGTGGTCGCCTGGAGCCACAAACTCAAGGCCGACCCGCGCTTTGGCCCACTGATCCTGATCGGCCACAGCGAGGGCGCGCTGATCGCCAGCCTGGCCGCCGAGCAGGCCGGCGCCAGCGCGGTGATCACCCTGGCCGGCAGCGGCCGGCCGCTGGCCGAAGTGCTGCGCGAACAACTGGCCCAACGCCTGCCACCGGCACAACTGGCCGGTGGCAGCGCCCTGCTCGACCGCCTGCAGGCCGGGCAGACCAGCCTGGAGGTGCCGGCGCCGCTGCGCCAGGTGTTCCGCCCCAGCGTGCAGCCCTACCTGATTTCGCTGTTCCAGCAGAACCCGGCGGCGGCCTTCGCCCGCCTGCCAATGCCCGCACTGATCGTGCAGGGGCGCAACGATGTGCAGGTGGGCGTGGTCGACGCCCAACGACTGAAAGCGGCCAAGCCGGATGCGCAGCTGGTGCTGATCGATGGCATGAACCACATGCTGCGCATCAGCCCCAAGGCGATGAGCCAGCAGCGCGACAGCTACCTCAACCCCGAACTGCCGCTGGCGCGGGAGCTGGGTGAACGGATTGTGACGTTCATCCAGCATTTGCCTTCAGCGTGAGGTAAACGGGCTCAGGTCTCGGACACGCCTGCCGATACAGCAGGCATTGCCGAGGACAAGCCCTGATGACAACCACCCCCGTCGCCGCAGAGCCGGCCGAAGAACCTCAGGAAAGCCCTGCCCTTCCCTGGGCCGAGCTGACCGCCGAACATTTCCAGTTGCTGCGCCTGGCCGCCCTGCCCACTGACCGCAGCACCGGCGCGCGGCCGCTGCGCTTTGTGCAGTTCGGCTATGCCGAGCGCCACGACAAGGCTCACAGCCTGCTGCGCATGGAAATCAAACTGCCGGGCCAGAAGGTACACAAGGAACAGAACCGCCTGGACATCCGCGTCGACCATGCCGAACGCCTGGTACGCATCGGCGGTGAACATGGCCTGCAACTGGAGCCGCCGAACCGTGGCATCGGCCGCTTCCTGCTGGCCCAGGCTGCGCAGTGGCTGCAGCGCAAGTGGTCGCACTACCGGGTCGAGGGCATGGCGCTGCCGAGCAAGGATGCGCTGAACGAAGACTCACGTCTGCGCCGTGACCACTGCCTGCGCGGGGTGGGTATCGAGGTGGAGTACGAGGACAGCCAGCACCTGAAAGGCCGTACCGTGGAAATGACGGTGGGCCAGCTCAAGGGCGCGTGGAACAGCGAGCGCTTGCAGCGAGTGGAGATACTGGATGCTGCCAGCCTGCTGCAGCAGGCCGACCAGCAGTTGCAGGAGAAGGAAGGGCAATTGCGTGAGCGCGATGAGCGGGTGGCCAAGTACCAGCGTGAAGACAGCGGATTGCGTTTTACCATTACCTGCCTGGTGGCGTTTGCAGTGTTCCAGGCGGGGTTGCTGATCTGGATTGCCACGCGCTGACACCGCGTTGCCTGCTTCGCGGGTAAACCCGCTCCCACAGGGACCGCGTCGCACCTGAGGGCAACGCCATACCTGTAGGGTTTACCCGCGAAGAGGCCCTGGAATCAGACGCGGGCCTTGAACAGTTCCTGATGCTGGCGGCACTGCTCGGCGGTCAGCATGAACACCCCGTGCCCGCCGCGCTCGAACTCCAGCCAGGCAAAGTCCACCTCGGGGTACAGCGCCTCGACATGCACCTGGCTGTTACCCACCTCGACAATCAGCAAGCCCTTGTCGGTCAGGTGGTCCGCCGCTTCGGCCAGCATGCGCCGCACCAGGTCCAGGCCATCGTTGCCGCAGGCCAGGCCCAACTCGGGCTCGTGGTGGTACTCGGCCGGCATGTCGTCGAAGTCCTCGGCATCGACATACGGCGGGTTGGACAGGATCAGGTCGAAACGCTGCCCCGGCAATCCGCCAAAACCATCGCCTTGCACGGTGTACACGCGCCCGTCCAGGCCGTGGCGTTCAATGTTCTGGTTGGCCACTTCGAGCGCCTCGAACGACAGGTCGGCCAGCACCACCTCGGCCTCGGGGAACACGTCGGCGGCAACGATGCCGATGCAGCCGGAACCGGTGCACAGGTCGAGAATGCGCGCCGGCTCGCTCGCCAGCCACGGTTCGAAGCGTTTCTCGATCAGTTCGCCAATCGGCGAACGTGGCACCAGCACGCGCTCGTCGACGATGAACGACATGCCGCAGAACCAGGCCTCGCCCAGCAGGTAGGCGGCCGGAACGCGCTCTTCGATACGGCGCTTGAGCAAGTGCTGCAGGCGTACCCGCTCGTCGTCCTCGAGCATGCAGTCCAGGTAGCTGTCGGCCACTTCCCACGGCAGGTGCACCGCACCCAGCACCAGCAGGCGGGCCTCGTCCCAGGCGTTGTCGGCACCGTGGCCGAAGAACAGGTCGTGCTCGTGGAAGCGGCTGACCGCCCAGCGGATGTAGTCGCGCAGCGTGCGCAGGCGGGATGTGATCACGGGGTACTCCTAATTCAGACCGGACAAAAGTCTAACAGTCCCACTCGCACATTTGTTCCTTTGCATTACCCAATGGCTAGCCACAAGCCAGTAACCATGCCGCTTACGTTGTCAACCATTCCCATTGGCGCCAAGGCAGGGGACAATAGGTATACAAAAGCCCTATCCAAGGAGCCCTTGATGTCCGTTCCAACCACGATGTTCCGCCTCACTGGCCGCGACTATCCGCCGGCCAAGCTGAGCCACGCCAGCCTGATCATCATCGATGCGCAAAAGGAGTACCTCAGCGGGCCCCTGGCGCTGTCGGGCATGGACGAGGCCGTGGCCAACATCGCCAGGTTGCTCGACGCCGC
This sequence comes from Pseudomonas sp. LS.1a, assembly GCF_022533585.1. Taxonomy (NCBI): domain Bacteria; kingdom Pseudomonadati; phylum Pseudomonadota; class Gammaproteobacteria; order Pseudomonadales; family Pseudomonadaceae; genus Pseudomonas; species Pseudomonas sp. LS.1a. The sequence continues at coordinate 1,484,689 of NZ_CP092827.1, read as the reverse complement.
GCGCAAGAGCGGCCGTCCGATCATCCATGTTCGCCACCTGGGCACTGTCGGTGGCCGCTTCGACCCGCAAGGTCCGGCCGGCCAGTTCATTCCGGGGCTGGAGCCGCTGGAAGGCGAAATCGTCATCGAAAAACGCATGCCCAACGCATTCAAGAACACCAAGCTGCACGAGACCCTCCAGGAACTGGGCCACCTGGATCTGATCGTGTGCGGCTTCATGAGCCATTCCAGCGTCAGCACCACCGTGCGTCGTGCCAAGGACTATGGTTACCGCTGCACCCTGGTGGAAGACGCTTCGGCGACCCGCGACCTGGCATTCAAGGATGGGGTAATCCCGGCCGCGCAGATTCACCAGTGCGAAATGGCCGTGATGGCCGACAACTTCGCTTGCGTGGCCCCCACCGCCAGCCTGATCTGACCGGCTGGGTACAACCGCCCGGCAGCCGGGCGGAACCCGATGGGCGGCCCCAGGTCGAATTCCGGATATCCACAGAGGAGAGCGGAATGAAGCTCAAAGGCAGTTTCGACGCCAAGCGCCTTCGCCCGCGCGAACCGCGTAACTGGGGCGCCCGCCTGGCGGCCGGCCTGTCGGCCCTGCTGGCAACCCTGGGCGTGCTGCTGGCAATGGCCGGCGTCGCCGGCCTGCTGGGCAACTACCCTGCCCTGGCGGAACTCAATGCCAACAAACCGCTGGCCGGTATCCTCACCGGGGCCGGCTTGCTGCTGCTGTGGCTAGGCGTGCGCTTCTGGCGGCGCAGCCGCATTCGCCTGCGCCGTGGGCGCGAGCTGAACCTGTCGCCGCACCTGATGAAGAAACACGATTGAGGCGCTGCTTACGCGGTCATTGTGGGAGCGGGTTTACCCGCGAAAGGGCCCGTACAGGCTGCACACCGCCCCACAGTCGCGTAAACTACGCCGCCCACGTGGAGGCATCATGCAAGACGACGATTTTTCCCTGTTCAAGGCCGAAGTGCGCGGTGTCAAACCGATCAGGCACGACCGCGCCGAAGTCGGCAAGCCCAAGGCCGACCGCCAGCAGCTGGCCGGCCTGCGCCAGGCGGCGACCGTGCGCAGTGACAAGGCGCTGGTGATCGACGGCATGTCCGACCAGTTCGTCATCGACGTTGGCGCCGAAGACGAGCTGCTGTGGCGCCGCGATGGCGTGCAGGAAGGCCAGCTGCGCAAGCTGAAGCTGGGGCAGATCCCGTTCGAGGGCAGCCTCGACCTGCACGGCATGACCGTGGAAAAGGCCCGCGAAACCCTGTGGGACTTCATCGCCGAAGCCACCAGGCTGGAAGTGCGCTGCGTGCGGGTTACCCACGGCAAGGCCGCGCGCCTGGACGGCAAGCGTCCGATGATCAAGAGCCACGTCAACACCTGGCTGCGCCAGCACCCGCAGGTGCTCGGTTTTGCCTCGTGCAACGCCCGCCACGGCGGCACCGGCGCGGTCTATGTGATGCTCAAGCGAACCATGCTCGAAGGCCGCGACGAGTAACGCCGCGCTTGCAGCGCCGCCCTCACCGCCGTACCCTTCGTTTTTGCGATTTTTTCCCACAGGTAGATCCATGTCCCTGGAACAGAACTACACCGAGATCCTCAGCCAGATTGGCGAGGACGTCTCCCGTGAGGGCCTGCTCGACACGCCCAAGCGGGCTGCAAAGGCGATGAAGTACCTTTGCCGCGGTTATGAGCAAACACTGGAAGAAGTCACCAACAACGCGCTGTTCAGCTCTGACAACAGCGAAATGGTGCTGGTCCGGGACATCGAGCTGTATTCGATGTGCGAACACCACATGCTGCCGTTCATCGGCAAGGCGCACGTGGCCTACCTGCCCAAGGGCAAGGTACTGGGCCTGTCGAAGGTGGCGCGCATCGTCGACATGTACGCCCGCCGCCTGCAGATCCAGGAAAACCTCAGCCGCCAGGTTGCCGAGGCCGTGCAGCAGGTAACCGGTGCCGCCGGTGTGGCCGTGGTCATCGAAGCCAAGCACATGTGCATGATGATGCGCGGTGTCGAGAAGCAGAACTCGACCATGATCACCTCGGTGATGCTGGGTGAGTTCCGCGAAAACGCCGCCACCCGCAGCGAGTTCCTCAGCCTGATCAAGTGATTGGCTGCTGACCCCAAGCCGACCCTCCCGGGTCGGCTTTTTCATTTCAGGAGTTGCCCATGATCGTCAAAGCCCTGCGGGTTGGCCTCGGCCAGCTCATCGTGTTCGGCGACTGGATCAGCCGCCCGGCCAAGCGCAAGCGCGACGCCGCCGCCCAGGCCCGCGTCGAGCAAGCGGCCAAGGGCCTGGCGCTGTACCAGTTCCACGCCTGCCCGTTCTGCGTCAAGACACGCCGCACCCTGCACCGTTTGAACGTGCCGGTGGCGCTGCGCGATGCCAAGAACGACCCTGCGCACCGCCAGGCCCTGCAGGAAGGTGGCGGCCGGGTGAAAGTGCCGTGTCTGCGCATTGAAGAAGCGGGCAAGGTGACCTGGATGTATGAGTCCAAGGCCATCATTGCCTACCTGGATGAGCGGTTCGCTTCGGCCTGACGGTTTGCGGGCAGCCTGCTCTGGCCCTTTCGCGGGCACGCCCGCTCCCACAGGCTCACCACAGGGCTGAATATTGTGGAATACCTGTGGGAGCGGGCATGCCCGCGAAGAGGCCGGCAAAGGCTAGAAACTACCCCACCATCGGCACATGCCTCGGGTGGCTGCTGACCCGCTCCAGCCAGGCCCTCACTGCCGGGTAATCGGCCAGGTCGAACCCACCCTGGTGCGCCACGTGGGTATAGGCATACAACGCCACGTCGGCAATCGAGTACTGGTCACCTACCAGGTACGGCGTCATCTGCAGCTGCCGCTCCATCACCTTCAGCGCCTTGTACCCACCCTTGTGCAGCTTGCGATACTCGTCCAGGCGCTCGTCCGGCAACCCCAGGTAGAACTGGATGAAGCGCGCCACGGCAATGTATGGCTCATGGCTGTACTGCTCGAAGAACTGCCACTGCAACACCTGGGTACGCAGGCGCGGCTCGGTAGGCAGGAACTCGCTGCCATCGGCCAGGAAGTTGAGAATGGCATTGGACTCCCACAGGTAGCTGCCGTCCTCCAGCTCCAGCACCGGCACCTTGCCGTTGGGGTTCATCGCCAGGAACTCGGCTGTTTCGGTCTCGCCCTTGAGGATGTCCACCGGATGCCATTCATACGGCCGGTCCAGCAGGTTCAACATCAGCTTGACCTTGTAGCAGTTGCCCGACTGGTAGTCGCCATAGACCTTGTACATCGCCCTTCCACTCCCAAGCAGTTCTGCATTTTCGCCCAATAGTTGGCGACTGTACGGCTAAAAGCAATGGCCGCTGTATGGCAAGGATCAACCTTGCTCGCTGTAGTCTGAAAAAACTGCTTACACCTTTACAAGGATTTTGTTCATGACCAATGCCACTTCCATACGCCTGCGGCCCCTGGCAGACAGCTCCCCATCGGCGGTGGTCGCCGGCTTTATCGCCATGCTCACCGGCTATACCAGCTCGCTGGTGCTGATGTTCCAGGCCGGCCAGGCAGCCGGGCTGACCAGCGCGCAGATTTCGTCATGGATCTGGGCGTTGTCGATCGGCATGGCGGTATGCAGCATCGGTCTGTCGCTACGTTACCGCACGCCGATCACCGTAGCCTGGTCCACCCCCGGTGCCGCCTTGCTGATCACCAGCCTGGGCGGGGTCAGCTATGGCGAGGCGATCGGCGCCTACATTACCTGCGCCGTGCTGGTGCTGATCTGTGGCCTGACCGGCAGCTTCGAGCGCCTGGTCAAGCGCATCCCGGCCTCGCTGGCCTCGGCGCTGCTGGCGGGCATCCTGTTCAAGATCGGCAGTGAAATCTTCGTCGCCGCCCAGCACCGCACCTTGCTGGTACTGGGCATGTTCTTCAGCTACCTGCTGGTCAAGCGCCTGTCGCCGCGTTACTGCGTGCTGGCCGCGCTGCTGGTGGGCACGGCGCTGTCCGGTGCCTTGGGCCTGCTGGACTTCAGCAGCTTCCGCCTGGAAGTGGCCACGCCAGTGTGGACCACGCCAAGCTTCTCGCTGGCAGCGACCATCAGCATTGGCATTCCGCTGTTCGTGGTGGCGATGACCTCGCAGAACATGCCGGGTGTGGCCGTGCTGCGCGCGGACGGCTACCAGGTGCCGGCCTCACCACTGATCTCGGCCACCGGCTTTGCCTCGCTGCTGCTGGCACCGTTTGGCTCGCACGGGGTCAACCTGGCAGCGATCAGCGCGGCGATCTGCACCGGGCCGCATGCCCATGAAGACCCGGCCAAGCGTTATACCGCGGCAGTGTGGTGCGGGATTTTCTACGGCATTGCCGGGGTGTTCGGCGCGACCTTGGCGGCGCTGTTTGCGGCATTGCCGAAAGAGCTGGTGCTGTCGATTGCGGCGCTGGCGCTGTTCGGCTCGATCATGAACGGGCTGACCGTGGCCATGAGCGAAGCGCGTGAGCGGGAGGCGGCGTTGATCACCTTCATGGTCACGGCGTCGGGGCTGACCTTGTTCTCGATCGGCTCGGCGTTCTGGGGGATTGTGGCGGGGGTGTTGACCTTGATGATCCTAAATCCGCGCAGGGCCTGAAGGTATTTGTTGCCTGTACCGGCCTCTTCGCGGGTAAACCCGCTCCCACAGGGATCACACAATATTCAGCCTTGTGGTATTCCTGTGGGAGCGGGTTTACCCGCGAAGAGGCCGGTACAGGCAACACAACGCCCAGGCCCAGATCACAACCTGAAATGCCCCACCATCCCCTTCAGGTCAGTCCCCAACTGCGCCAACTCGATACTCGACCGGGCATTGTCCTGCATCGCCAACGCCGCCTGATCGGCACTGCCGCGGATGTGCGTCACGCTGCGGCTGATCTCTTCCGCCACCGAGCTCTGCTGCTCGGCCGCCGCGGCAATCTGCTGGTTCATCTGCTGGATCAATGACACCGCCGCCGCAATGCTGCCCAGCGCGCTTTCGGTCTGCAGCGCATCGGCTACCGCCAGGCGCACCAGCTCGGTACTGCCGCGAATCTGCGCCACCGACTGCTGGGCATTACCGCGCAGGCTGGCCACCAAGGTCTCGATCTGCTCGGTAGACTGCCGGGTACGCCGCGCCAACGCGCGCACCTCATCAGCTACCACTGCAAAGCCACGCCCTTGCTCACCGGCCCGGGCCGCTTCGATAGCGGCATTCAGCGCCAGCAGGTTGGTCTGTTCGGCCACACTCTTGATCACTTCCAGCACGTCGCCAATGGTGTGGATCTCGGCACTGAGGCTGTCGATACCGACGCTGGCCGTCTCCGCCGCAGCCGCCAGTTGCTCGATGCGCTGCATGCTCTGGCGCACCACCTGCTGCCCGGAATCCACCTTCTCATCCGCAGCCTGGGCCGCCAGCGCCGCCTCTTCGGCATTTCGCGCCACATCGTGCACGGTGGCGGTCATCTGTTGCATGGCAGTCGCCACCTGTTCGGTCTCTTCCTTCTGGCTGCCCACCTCGCGGTTGGTCTGCTCGGTCACCGCCGATAGCGCCTGTGCATTACCGGCCAGTTGCTCGATGCCCTGCTGCAAACCGCTGACAATGCCCGACAAGCCCGCCGCCATCTGCTGCATGGCCTGCATCAGCTGCCCTACTTCGTCACGGCGTGGCGCCTGGGCGTCAAAGCTCAGCTCGCCAGCGGCAATGCGCTGGGCGCGGGCAATCACATGCTTGAGCGGCCCGACCACGGCGCGGGTGATCAGCCAGGCGGCCAGCACGCCCACCAGCAGCGCCAATGTCGTGGCCAGGCCGATGGCCACGGCATTGCGTTTCAGTTCACCCTGCAGGGCCTGCTCCTGCCCCAGGTAAGCCTGGTCGACCCGCCCGGTGACTTGCTCGGCACTGGCCTGCAACTGCGCCTTCAGCCCCTGCTCGCGGGCCAGTTGGTCAGTGTATTCGTTAAGTTTTTCCGAGAAACTGCCAATGTGCCCCGCTACCTCGCCCAGCACACTCTGGTAGCCGGCATCGCTGACGGCGCCCTGCAACTGGCTGACCAGGCTGGCGGCCTCGATGGTCTGGGCAATGCGTTCCTGGCTGACGCCCTCTTCGCCCTTGCGGCTTTTTTCCAGGCGTACCCGCGCTTCATCCATGGCCTGCAACATCAGCCGCGACACCTGCGCCACCTGCGCGGCCTGCTCGAGAAACGCGCCGCCCTGCTGGCCCTGGGACTGCTTGAGGGTGTACACGCCATCATCGGCCAGGCCGGCCTGCAACACATCGAGGTTGTTGGCCACGCTGGACACCGACCAGCTGGCCATGTCCAGCGCCAGCTCCTTGGCCTGCACCGCCTCGACAAAGGCCTCGAACGCCTGGCCATAGGCTGCCAGGTCGGCTTCCGCTGCCGCCAGCGCCGGCAGACCACGGGCGCGCTCGGCCAGACCCTGCAGGCCGCTGCGCAAGGCCTCGGCCTGCTGCATGTCGGAGCGCAGGGCAAAGGCCTGCTCGTGCTGGCGCAAGCGCAGCAGGTCGGTATTGAACTGGGCCAGCTGGCGCAGGCTGTCGAAGCGCTGGCCAACGCTGTGCAGCGCAGCAATGCCAATGGCCGCCACCGCCAGGGTCAGCACCAGCACCAGGGCAAAGCCCAGGCCGAGTTTGCGGGCCATGCCCAGGTTGGCCAGCACACCGTGCTTGCTCGCGCCCATGCCGATTCCCCTTCTGCGTGCGAGGTTATCCCGAAGGCCAAGGGTGGCAACGTTGCCAGCCGATGAACAAGGGCCTGACGTCAGAATAGTGTCAAATAGCTATGAGCGTGTCGTTATCAGCTTGGCAGAGGTCGCCCTGCGTGCTGAAGGAAGGCCTGGGCGCGGGAGTCCTGCCCGTAGGCGACATTGATACGCAGCCAGGCACTGGCCGCGCCCTGGTAATCGAAGGCGCTGCCGGGGGTGAGCAGCACCTCGTGCTGCAGGGCCAAGCACTCCAGGCTGGCGAAATCCCGGCCCGGCACGCGGGCCCAGACGAACATGCCACCGTAAGGCTCGCAGAACACCTGCCAGCCCGCCTGTTCCAGCTGGCCGAGCAGCTTGGCCATATGCTGCCCCAGGCGCACGCGCAGACGCTGCACGCTCTTGCGGTAGCTGCCGTTGGCCAGCATCTGCCCCACCACCTGCTCGGCAAAGCGCGAGGTGCCAATGCCGCTGACCATCTTCAACTCGGCCAGGCGCGCCAGCAACGCCGGGTCGGCAACCAGGTAGCCGACCCGCAGCGAGCTGCTGAGGGTTTTCGAGAAGCTGCCCATGTAGATCACCCGCTGTTCACTGTCGAGAGTTGCCAGGCGGGTGGCCGGGCCCTCCTGGAAGTCGGCGTAGATATCGTCCTCGATGATGCGCAGGTCGTGCTCGCGGGCCAGCTCCAGCAGGCGGTAGGCCACCTTGGGCGTCAGGCTGGTGCCGGTGGGGTTGTGGTACATGCTGTTGATGAACAGGCAGCGCGGCCTGTGCGCCGCCAGCAGGGCTTCGAGGGTGGCCAGGTCCGGGCCTTCGGCGGTACGCGGCACCGGCAGCATGTGCACCTGGTGCTGGCGCAGCAGGTTGTACAGGTTGTAGTAGCCGGGGTTTTCCACCAGCACCGTGTCGCCCGGGCGCAGCAGGGTGCGCACCAGCAGGTCGAGGCCGTGGCTGGCGCCGTGGGTGGTGAGGATTCGTTCGGGGCCGGCGGCGATGCCCAGCTGCGCCAGGCGCTTGTGCAGCTGCTGGCGCAGGCTGGCCAGGCCCAGGGGTGGGCAATAGTCGAACAGGTCCTGCGGGTTGCCGCGACTGACCTGGCGCACTGCCTGGGCCAGTTCGGTGGCGGCGCGCCAACTGCTGGGCAACCAGCCGCAGCCCAGCTTGAGCAATTCGTCGTGGCCCTCGCGAAACTGCCGCCAGCTGCCGTCGCCGGCCTCGCCCCAGGGTTGGGCGTCTTCCACGGCCAGGCCGGGTTTGCGCTCGGCGACGAAAAAGCCGGTGCCGTGGCGGGCCTCCAGCCAGCCGCTGGCGACCAGGCGGTCGTAGGCTTCGATCACACATGACGCACTGACCGCCTGGCTGCGGGCCAAAGCCCGGATCGAGGGCAGGCGCGCGCCGGGGCGCAGGCGTTGCTGGTCGATCCAGGTTTGCAGGTGGTCGGTGAGTTGCTGCACCAGCGGGGTGGTGCTGGTGCGGTCGAGGGGCAAGTGCATGGGGTAAGTGTTTGCTTGTTTTGAGCGAACAGTTAAGCATAAAAGGGTTGGCGGTGTGTCTGGTGAGGGGAATGGGCTGACATCAGAGTTGGCAGGGCCGGCCTCTTCGCGGGCACGCCCGCTCCCACAGGTATTGCGCAATCCCTGTGGGAGCGGGCGTGCCCGCGAAGAGGCCGGAACAGCCACCAGTAAACCAGGATCCCTACCCATGCCCTCCGACCCGGCCCGCCTGGCCTTCGCCCTCTGCCTGATCACCCTGGCCGTCAACCTGCAGGCCCCGCTGTACATCACCTACGCCGACCTCTCCGGCCAGGGCGCCGCTGCCACCGCAGTGGCCTTCTCCGGCTACGTGCTCGGCGTACTACCCGTGCTGCTGGCTCTGGGCGGGCTGGCCGACCGGGTTGGGCGCCGGCCATTGGTGCTGGCCGCACTGGCCTTGTCGATGGTTGCCACCGTACTGATGCTGCTGGCCCCCAGCCTGCAAACCCTCGGCCTGGCGCGCCTGTTCCTCGGCCTGGCTACCGGCCTGGCCTCGGCCACAGCCACCGCCTACATGGGTGAACTGATGGGCGGCGCGGACAACACCCGCGCCGCCAACTGGGTTACCGCCAGTACCTCCCTGGGCTTTGGCCTGGGCGCGGCACTGACCAGCCTGTTCCTGCTGCGCGGCGCCAGCCTGACCCCAGGCAGCTTCCACCTGCAACTGCTGCTGGCAGCGCTGGCCATGCTGGTGGTATGGCGCCTGCCCGACCCACGCCCGGCACAACGCACCCCCATGCTGCGCCTGCCCTGCTACCCGCGTGGCAGTGTGGCTTATGGCATGGCCATTTTGCTGGCGTGGGCCTGCGTGGGGCTGGTGATCGCCCTGCTGCCCGGCATCCTGCGCCAGCATGGGCTTAGCACCTGGTCAGGGTTCTCGACCTTTTGCGTGATCAGCTGCGGCTTGTTGTTCCAGCCGATGGCGCGGCGCCTCAGCAGCCGTACGGCCACGCTGCTGGGGCTGGTAATACTGCCGTGCAGCTATGCCGTGCTGGCCTGGGGGGCGGACAGCGGCCAGCTGGGCGCGGTATTGCTGGGTGCCGTGGCGGCCAGCAGTGCGTGCTACGGGTTTATCTACCTGGGCGGGCTGGCGGCGGTGAGCCAGTTGGCTGGCAACGAGAAGACACGGGCCAGTGCCGGGTTCTTTTTGCTGGCGTACCTGGGGTTCAGCCTGCCGGTGATCTTTACCGGGTTGCTGAGTGACCGGCTGGGGTCGCGGTTGGCCTTGCTGGTGTTTGGTGGGGTGCTGGTGCTGGGGTGTGTGGTGGTTGGGCTGGCATTGTGGCGGTCTGCCAGGGCCCCTTCGCGGGTAGACCCGCTCCCACAGGGGTATCACCAGCCCTGAGGCCAGCGGGCTACCTGTGGGAGCGGGTTTACCCGCGAAGAAGGCCACACCGATATCGGCTCAGATCGCCGTAGCCCCACCATCCACCGTCAGGCAATGTCCGGTGGTAAACGCCGCACCGTCGCTGCACAGGTACAGCACGGCGCTGGCAATCTCCTCGACCTTGCCAATGCGCCCCACCGGGTGCATGGCGGCGGCAAACTCGGCCTTGCGCGGGTCAGCCTGGTAGGCGCGGCGGAACATGTCGGTGTCGATCACCGCCGGGCACACCGCATTCACACGAATGCCCTTCTTGGCGTACTCGATGGCCGCCGACTTGGTCAGGCCGATCACCGCGTGCTTGGAGGCGCTGTAGATGCTCATCTTCGGCGCCGCCCCCAAGCCCGCCACCGAAGCGGTATTGACGATGGCCCCTCCGCCCTGGGCCAGCAGCAACGGCAGCTGGTACTTCATGCACAGCCACACCCCCTTCACGTTAACGCCCATGATGGCATCGAACTCCGCCTCGCTACCCTCGGCCAGGCGGCCTTGCTCTATCTCGATACCCGCGTTGTTGTAGGCATAGTCCAACCGGCCATAGGCGGCAATCAGGCGCTCGTGCAGCTGGCGCACATCAGCGTCGCGGGTGACGTCACAGGCAATGAACAGCGCCTCGCCGCCCGCCGCATGGATCAAGGCCACAGTGGCCTCGCCACCGGTCGGGTCGAGGTCGGCCACCACCACCCTCAGGCCCTCCTGGGCGAAAGCCAGGGCGGTTGCCCGGCCGATGCCGGCGGCACCGCCGGTGACCAGGGCTACCTGGCCGGAAAAGGTCATGCTCATCGCGTGCTCCAAAGCGTGATTGGTGGGGTTCAGAGCATAGTCAGCCACCAAGCGGCCAGGCAGCATCATCACCCCACCGGTTGGGCTACCATGCTTGTCAGTGATGTTAAGGACCTGCCTACATCAACAGGGTAGATTTAACGCATCCCCCTCCACTGCCCACAAGGACCCGCCATGACCCACACCAACCGTCGCTTCCTGCTCGCCAAACGCCCGGTCGGCGCCGTACGCCGTGACGACTTCAGCTTCGAGACCGTGCCCGCCGAACAACCCGGCGAAGGCCAGGTGCTGGTGCGCAACCTGTACCTGTCGCTGGACCCGGCCATGCGCGGCTGGATGAACGAAGGCAAGTCCTACATCCCACCCGTGGCCCTGGGCCAGGTGATGCGCGCGCTGGGCGTCGGCGAAGTGATTGCCTCCAACCACCCCTCCTACAAGCCGGGCGACCATGTTAGCGGCGCCCTTGGCGTGCAGGACTACTTCACGGGCGAAGCCCAGGGCCTGCACAAGATCGACCCCAGCCTGGCGCCCCTGCCCCGCTACCTGTCGGCGCTGGGCATGACCGGCATGACCGCCTACTTCGCCCTGCTGGACGTCGGCCAGCCCAAGGCCGGTGATACCGTGGTCATTTCCGGCGCGGCCGGCGCGGTGGGCAGCATTGTCGGGCAAATTGCCAAGATCAAAGGCTGCCGCGTGGTCGGTATCGCCGGCGGTGCCGAGAAGTGCCAGTACCTGAAGGACGAACTGGGCTTTGACGGGGTGATCGACTACAAGGCCGAAGACGTGCTGGCCGGCCTGAAGCGCGAATGCCCCAAAGGCGTGGACGTGTACTTCGACAACGTCGGCGGCGACATCCTCGATGCCGTGCTGACCCGCATCAACTTCAAGGCACGCATCGTGATTTGCGGCGCAATCAGCCAGTACAACAACAAGGAAGCGGTGAAAGGCCCGGCCAACTACCTGTCGCTGCTGGTGAACCGTGCGCGCATGGAAGGCTTTGTGGTGATGGATTACGCCAAGGACTATGGCAAGGCCGCGCTGGAAATTGCCGGGTGGCTGGCCAGCGGGCAGGTGAAGAGCAAGGAGGATGTGGTGGAAGGGCTGGAGACCTTCCCTGAGTCCTTGCTGAAGCTGTTCAGGGGGGAGAATTTTGGCAAGTTGGTGTTGAAGGTCTAGAACGCAGCCCCTCTACAGGCCATGAAATCGCGTCGCAAACCCTTGTTGTGGCACTTTCGCCGCTTGCAGTTTTGCCCGCCGGACTTAAATTCAGGCATCCACAAGCACCCATTGCGCAAGGCAGCGAAAAGGTGGGCAACCGATGCAGCAACGTTTGAATGCCGGGCTGGACTTTTGCAGGATCGCCGCCTGCTTCATGGTGGTAGTTCTTCACATCGCGTCGGCAGGGGCGATACAACTGGATGACAACTGGATGTCGTCCAATATCTACAACTCGCTGGTCCGGTCTTGCGTGCCGCTATTCCTGATGTTGTCCGGCGCCCTGCTGTTGAATCGCTCGGAGGGTGCCATCAGGTTCTATCAGAAGCGATTCGTGCGCATACTGCCGCCGCTGCTGTTCTGGTCTGTGTTCTACGCGCTGTGGCGGGCCACAATGGGCGTCGGGCATGGCAGTGTGTGGCAAGCCGCACTGGCCATGCTCCAAGGCCCCGTCTACTACCACCTCTGGTACTTGTACGCGATCATCGGCGTCTACTTGATCATGCCGTTCATGGCCAAGGTCTACCAGCATTCCGGGCCACAGGAAAAGCGTGTTTTCCTGGGCATGTGGCTAGCAGTCAGTTGCCTGCTCCCCACCGTCGCGCAGTTCGCTCCAGCGTTGGCCAACCTGACCAATACCTATGAATTGTTTTCGTTCATGGGGTATGCGGGTTACGCATTTCTGGGGGCTTATGTATTCGAACACATTCGGCTGCATGGCCCTGGCAACGCCTGGGTAAACCTTGGCGGGTTCTTTATCAGCGGCGCCCTGACCGCCGCCGCCACCCACGCCATGTCGGTGCAGCAGGACGTGCCCAACCAGGTCTTCTATTCCTACGTGTCGCCGCTGGTGGTGCTGGCCGCCATCTGCGCGTTCCGCTTGCTGCTTGCGCTGGGCGGCCAGCTGGTACGGCACAGCAAGCTGCTAGCCGAGTTATCTGGCTGCACGCTGGGGCTGTACTGTTTGCACGTGTTCATCATGAACAGGGCCAGCATCGTCTATGGCCCGCTGATCGAAGGGCATTCACTGGCGTGGCTGATACCGCTGCTGGCGGTGGGGGTGTTCATGTTGACGCTGATACCGATTTACCTGATCAGGCTGATCAAGCCCGTGCGCGCCGTGATCTGACCAGCGAAGCCACGCTGTAGGTATTTTCCGAAGCTGAGCGATGGCTTCAGTTGCAGCTGAACACTTACAGGCCAACACAGTCCCTGTGGGAGCGGGCGTGCCCGCGAACACGGGCGAAGCCCGTGCCATCCACCGCAGCGTCTGCTTCGCGGGCGCGCCCGCTCCCACAGGTCCTGCGCTGGCCCATGAGGTTGGGCTCTTTTGTGGGAGCCGGCTTGCCGGCGATCACCGCCGAAGGCGGTGCCATTCGCGGAGCAGCCAAACAAAAAAGGCCAGCACTCTCATGCTGGCCTTTTCGATAACGCAGGCTACTTACCCACGAATTTCCGCCACCACCGCAGCCAGCGCCTGCGCCGGGTCGGCGGCCTGGCTGATCGGGCGGCCGATTACCAGGTAATCCGAACCCGCATCCAGTGCCTGGCGCGGGGTGAGGATACGGCGCTGGTCATCCTGCGCACTGCCCGCCGGGCGAATGCCCGGGGTCACCAGCTGCAGCGACGGGTGCGCCGCCTTCAGTGCCGGGGCCTCCAGCGCCGAGCACACCAAACCGTCCATGCCAGCCTTCTGAGCCAGCGCCGCCAGGCGCAACACCTGCTCTTGCGGGTCGACATCCAGGCCGATACCGGCCAGGTCTTCACGCTCCATGCTGGTCAGCACGGTCACACCAATCAGCAACGGCTGCGGGCCGCTGCGCTTGGCCAGCTCCTCGCGGCAAGCCGCCATCATGCGCAGGCCACCGGAGCAGTGCACGTTCACCATCCACACACCCATTTCGGCCGCAGCCCTCACCGCCATGGCAGTGGTGTTGGGGATGTCGTGGAACTTGAGGTCCAGGAACACTTCGAAGCCCTTGTCGCACAGGGTTTCGACAATGCCCGAAGCGCTGCTGGTGAACAGCTCCTTGCCAACCTTCACCCGGCACAGCGCAGGGTCAAGCTGGTCAGCCAGCTTCAGGGCGGCCTCACGGGTAGGGAAATCCAGGGCGACGATCAGGGGCGTCTGGCAGGCGGACATGGGCAGGGTCTCTTGGCAAGTCGAAAACGGCGCGCATTGTAAACGAAGTGGCGCAGGCTTTGGGGCCCGCGGGTCACGGAATTGGCCCAACAGTGGCTGGCTCCTATAATTGAACCTACGGAACGGGCAATTGCTCAACACTTGTACAAGCGCTGCCCATCACCAGCAAAGGAGAACGAAAATGCCCTGGTATGCCTGGCTGATACTCATCATAGCCCTCGGCTCAATCGTCGGCGGGCTGATGCTGCTGCGCGACACGGCCAAAAAACTGCCACTGACCGAAGAACAGCTGCGCAAGGTGCACGAACGCAATGCCGAGGCGGATGCCAAGGATGCGCAAGACCGCTAAAAGGTCAAAGTAAAGGGTTTAAGAGCCACCTTTTAAGGCAATATTTTGACGCACCGCAAAGTAAAAAATAACTTATTGTTTTATCAGGTATTTATTGGGGTGCTTTGCGCCCCTTGTCGAAGGGCTGCAAAGCAGCCCCAGGTTCCAGAAGGCAACCCCAAACCGACAGGCTCACCCTCCTCGCCCATTTACTCCACCATCACCTTGTCCCGGTTACGCTCCAGCAACGCATTGCCAATGCCCTTGATCTCCAGCAGTTCATCCACCGAAGCAAACGGCCCATTGGCCTCCCGGTAAGCCACGATGGCCTCGGCCTTGGCCTTCCCTATGCCGTTCAATTCCTTCTGCAACGTCAGCGCATCGGCGGTGTTCAGGTCCAGCCGCTGCGGCTGCTGGGCCTGCTGCTGGCTTACCACCGGCACCGGCTCGGGCACCGCCGTGGCGCTGGCCGGGGCGGCGCTGAGGGAAAAGGACAGGCTGGCGAACAGCGGCAGCAGCAGGTACGACAGAACGTTGTTACGCATGGTGAACACTCCTTGGGTTGGTCATTTTCCAGCAGCCGTTTTCCTTCGACTGCGCAATCAACCCTAGCGGTTCTGCCATTTTGTAAACAGGCACTTGGTCCAGTTAATCGTTACCGGATCCGACATTAAAAAAAGCAACTTCGCCCACCCAAAAATGATGGCTTTACGCCATATTCCAGGTTAACTTCATGAAACAAAGGAGATGGCAATTCGCCGCTAGGTAAATTCCCGTTTAATCTAGGTTTCATTCAGACCAATCGCAGTTGTTTTTCCTACAAGCCTTGCCGGACAAGGCTCCCACCCGTTCGTCGTATGCCTCAGTCGAATTGACTTTCTTGGCATGATGCCTGAATAACATCAAACAATCGTTTTTTTTGATGCAACTTTCGAAAATCGGATCCAATCAGCCGATAGATATAGCCAAATTCGCACAGCCAGGGAAAAAAACGTGCCAGACGGGATGTCATATTGATGACGAAGTGATAAATTTGCGGCCATTGGACAACCGCTATGCTTGAAGGATCCGAGCCAAAATGAATTTTTCTTCACCTCCCTCCGCCCCCCCGCTCGCTCTTGCGTGCGTAGCGCTACCCAGGCCAGCCCCCCGGCCGATCTGCGTAACCCTCCGCGCTCCGCACACGTAGCACCCGATCCAACCGCCTTCACTCACACACAGAAGACCGTCGCCGTGTCCCTCAAGACCCTCACTGTATTTGGCACCCGCCCAGAGGCCATCAAAATGGCCCCCCTGGCCCTCAACCTTGCCCAGGACGACCGTTTCGAGTCGCGCGTCTGCGTAACTGGCCAGCACCGCCAGATGCTCGACCAGGTACTGGAGCTGTTCGAGATCACGCCCGACTACGACTTGAACATCATGAAGCCCGGCCAGGACCTGACCGACGTGACCACTGCCATCCTGCAGGGTCTGAAGCCTGTGCTGGCCGAGTTCAAGCCCGACGTGGTGCTGGTGCACGGGGACACCGCGACAACCCTGGCTACCAGCCTGGCCGCCTACTACCAGCAGATTCCGATCGCCCACGTGGAAGCCGGCCTGCGCACTGGCAACCTTTATTCGCCATGGCCGGAAGAAGGCAACCGCCGCCTGACCGGCGCACTGGCCGCCCTGCACTTCGCGCCCACCTCCACTTCGCAGGACAACCTGCTGCGTGAAGGCATCGACGCCGCGACCATCCATACCACCGGCAACACCGTGATCGACGCGCTGCTGGAAGTGGTCCGCAAGCTGGAAAGCCCCGCGCTGAAGAGCCAGTTCGAAGAACAGTTCAGCTTCCTGAACCCGGAGCGCCGCATGGTGCTGGTCACCGGCCATCGCCGCGAAAACTTTGGTGGCGGCTTCGAACGCATCTGCCAGGCACTGGTACAAACCGCGCGCCAATTTCCTGACGTGGACATCGTGTACCCGGTACACCTCAACCCGAACGTGCGCGAACCGGTCAACCGCCTGCTGGCCGACGTCAACAACATTCACCTGATCGAGCCGCTGGACTACCTGCCGTTCGTCTACCTGATGACCCGTTCCTACCTGATCCTGACCGACTCCGGCGGCATCCAGGAAGAAGCACCTGCCCTGGGCAAACCGGTACTGGTCATGCGTGACACCACCGAGCGCCCGGAAGCCGTGGCCGCCGGCACCGTCAAACTGGTGGGTACCGATGTGGAATCGATCACCGAACACCTGGCGAAACTGCTCACCGACGATGCGACCTATCGCGAGATGAGCTTCGCCCACAACCCCTACGGCGATGGAAAAGCGTGCGCGCGAATCCTCGACGCACTTTCCGCCCTCTCTAACTCCAAGGACGCAGCATGAGCTTCAATAAAATTTCCGTCGTAGGCTTGGGCTATATCGGCCTGCCAACCGCCGCCGTTTTCGCCGCCCGCAAGAAGCATGTCATCGGCATCGACGTAAACAAGCATGCAGTCGACACCATCAACCGTGGTGAAATCCACATTGTCGAGCCTGAGCTGGACATGGTGGTACACGCTGCCGTAACCGAAGGTTTCCTGCGCGCTTCTACCGTTCCGGAAGCTGCCGATGCCTTCCTGATTGCCGTGCCGACCCCGTTCATGGATGACCACCAGCCGGACCTGAGCTACATCGAGTCCGCCAGCAAGGCCATCGCGCCCGTGCTGAAAAAGGGTGACCTGGTCATCCTGGAATCCACCTCCCCGGTCGGAGCTACCGAGCAGATGGCCTTCTGGCTGGCCCAGGCCCGCCCGGACCTGAGCTTCCCGCAAACCCACGGCGAAGACTCCGACATCCGCGTTGCCCACTGCCCTGAGCGTGTACTGCCAGGCCACGTGCTGCGCGAGCTGGTGGAAAACGACCGCATCATCGGCGGCATGACCAACAAGTGCTCCGAAGCAGCCGTACGCCTGTACCGCACCTTCGTTGAAGGCGAGTGCATCGTCACCAACGCCCGCACCGCAGAAATGTGCAAGCTGACCGAAAACAGCTTCCGTGACGTGAACATTGCCTTCGCCAACGAACTGTCGATCATCTGCGACAAGCTGGACATCGATGTGTGGGAGCTGATTCGCCTGGCCAACCACCACCCGCGCGTCAACATCCTGCAGCCAGGCCCAGGCGTCGGCGGCCACTGCATCGCCGTCGACCCATGGTTCATCGTCAGCCAGACCCCAGAGCAGGCGCGCCTGATCCGCACTGCCCGGGTGGTCAACGACAGCAAGCCCGAGTGGGTGATCGACAAGGTCAAGATGGCCCTGGCCAACTTCCTGATCAAGAACCCGGGCAAGTCGGCCCAGCAAGTGAAAATTGCCTGCTACGGCCTGGCCTTCAAGGCCGATATCGACGACCTGCGCGAAAGCCCGGCCCTGAGCATCGCCGAGCGCCTGGGCAATGAGCTGGAAGCCACCCTGCAACTGGTCGAACCGAACATCGAAACCTTGCCGCAGCGCTTGGCGCGCCACGAGCACGTGGACTTCGACTACGCGCAGGATAGCGCCGACATCCACGTACTGCTGGTGAAACACCGCGAATTCCGCGGTACCTTCAAGGTACGTGAAGCAGCATTCGTGATCGACGCCGCTGGCGTTACCCAGGCTTGATGAACCCAACCGCATGAACAACCCCACGCTTGAGAAACCTACCGTGAACACAGAGCAGCCCTCACCTTTGGCCGATATTCATGACCGCGTGATGGAAGCCTATTACGGCAAGCTGGGGGATCAGTTCATGCGGGAAACGCAGTCCCGCATCCACTGGATCTGCGCCCAGGTCAAAGGGCGCCGGATCCTGGATGTTGGCTGCTCGCAGGGCATCGTGCCCCTGCTGCTGGCACGTGAAGGCTGCCTGGTCACCGGCGTGGACACCAGCCCGCAAGCCATCGAAGAGGCCAAGGGCTACCTGTCTGCCGAACCGGTCCACATCCAGCAGAACGTCACGTATATCAATTCAGACTTCCTCGCGCTGGATACGCTCGAGGTCGAACCGGACACCGTTGTCATCAGCGAAGTGCTCGAGCACCTGGTACGCCCGGAGCTGTTCATCGAAAAGGCCCACGACCTGCTAAAGCGGGGTGGCCGACTGGTGATTACCGTACCGTTCGGGGTCAATGACTTCATTGACCACAAGCACACGTTCTACCTGATGGAACCGTTCCGGCTGCTGGCCGAGCACTTGCAGATCATCGACGTGAAGATGCTCGGCAAGTGGCTGGGCATCGTTGCAGTGAAGAGCGAAACGCACAAGCCGGGTGCTATCGACTCGCTGTCCATTGAACGGGTTCGCGAGCTGGAAAGGGCGTTCGAATCGGTCGAACGCAGCTTGCGTGAAAATATCGCTGCGATGAACAAGCGCCTGGAAGAGGCGAACAAGAAATACCGCACTGCTACTGAGCAAATCACGCTGCTCAGGCCAGAAGCGCAAAAAGTTGAAGCGCTTTCCAGGCAGTTGCAAACGCGCGAAGCGGATATCGCAACGCTGCAAAAAACCAACCGAGAAATCCTCGAGGCCAAGGCACAGCGTGTCCAGGAGATTGAGGAGACCACGCAGCGGCTGGTGGAAGCCAACAAAAAGTACCGTGTAGCGACTGAGCAGTATGGTCAACTGGAGCAGAAGTTAGCGGCGGTTGAAGAGGCTCGCGCAAAAGACCTGGTTGATGCGCAGCGGCAACTCGATGACCTGCAGAATCAGCACGCCAAAACGCAAAAGCAATTGACTGAGGCAATTGACGAAATACGTAGCTCGGCAGAAAAGCAACAGGTTCAGGATGAGCAGCTCAAGGCAGTTACCAAGCAACTGTCTCAGACACGGGAAACCAATGATGGCCATATCGCCACCATCACCGATCTGCGCGCCTATCAGGCAGCATTGACAGCCGAACACGAAAGCCAGCTGCAACAAACGGCCGACCTACTGCTCGATGCCCAACAGAACAACGCAGAGCATATCGACGCGATCACCGCGTTGCGAGCACAACAGGCTGCATTGCAAGCCGAACTGGCAAGCCAGGTGCAGGCAATGAGCGACTATCAAGCTCAGGCTCAACGCGCAGAGGCGGCCCATCTGCAGAACATCGCAGAGTTGCAGGCACAGAAAACGGCACTGGAATCCGACCTCGAACGCCACTTGCAGGCGACAAGCGAGCTTCAGGCCCAGGCTGACCAAGCCAACGCTGCCCACCTCGAAACCATCGCAGGATTGCACGAACAGTTGGCGACGATGGGTATCGAGTTGCAAGACCAGATTGAGGCAACGACCCGCCTGCAATCCCAAAGCAAGCAGGATATTGCTGAGAAAGACAACACGATTACCACGCTGCGCATGCGCCAAGCGGAACTGGAAGCCGAACTTGAAAGCGAGTTGGAGTATATGAACGAATTGCAGGCCCAAACCCAACGGGCCGACGCTGCTCAGGCAGAGACCATTGCCCTGTTGAAGGCACGTCAAGCTGAACTGGAGGCTGAGCTGACCAAGCAGCGGCAAGCCATGAACGAGCTGCAGCTTCAAAGCCAGCTGGCCAATGCAACTCAGGCTGACACGGTCGCACTGCTGCAAAGCCGGCAAGCTGAACTGGAAGTTCAGTTGCAGCTTATGAATGACGTTCAGGCACAAAGCCAGCGTGAGCATGCCGCCCAGGCAAACTCCATCAATGCCTTGGTTGAACAACGTACCCAGTTGGAAGACCAGCTGCAAAAGCTGACCTTTGCCAATACTGAAGCTGCAGAAGCGCGGGCGGCCCTTACAGAGACCATTGCGTCGCTCAACCAGGCCAAAGAGATGCTGGAAGAGCAATTGATGCTTGAAAGCGCCAGCCGTCAGGCAGCCGAAGCCAGCCTCGCTGCTACTAATCAAGAATGGCAAGGTTTACGCCAGCAACTTGAAACCGAGCTCAACTCGTCCAAGGCAGGGTTGGGTGCGGCAAACATGAAGTACCGCGCCCTGACCGGCGAACAAATCCCACAGCTAAAGGCCAGCCTCAATCAGTTGCTTGAACGCAGTGCCGCTCAGCAGCGCAAGATCGACGAGCTCAATGAAAACCTCGGGCGCGCCAATACACAGCGCCACCTGGCAGAGCAGCGCCTGGTCAAAACCCGTGCGAGCATGACCTATCAGCTTGGCTACCAGATCAAGAACAGCGCCACTTCGCTGGGCGGCCTGGTCAAGCTGCCAGTGCGCCTGCTGCGCCTGTACCGCAAAGCCAGCCAGCAACGCCAGCAAAACGAGCAGAAGCTGCTGGCCAACGAACCGCGCAAGGCGCTACTGCCGCCGGCACCGGTACAAGATGAAAACTACCTGAAGCTGCCGGCAGCCCTGCCGACCAGCGAGCAGAGCCGCACCACCCTGCTGCGTCAGGCGGACCAGCCTGTCAGCCGCCTGAAAGTGGCGTGCGTGATGGATGAGTTCACCTTCGGCTCCTATCGCTATGAATGTGACCTGATGCCGCTCACCCCAACCAACTGGAAAGCGGAAATCGAAGGCTTTGGCCCGGAATTGCTGTTCATCGAGTCCGCCTGGCGCGGCAAGGATGACCTATGGGGCAGCAAAGTCGGCCACAACGGCCAGGAGTTGCAGGACATTCTTGCCTGGTGCCGTCAGCACAAAGTTCCGACCGTATTCTGGAACAAGGAAGACCCGGTTCACTTCGAGACCT
The DNA here is from genome assembly GCF_022533585.1 of Pseudomonas sp. LS.1a. NCBI lineage: Bacteria > Pseudomonadati > Pseudomonadota > Gammaproteobacteria > Pseudomonadales > Pseudomonadaceae > Pseudomonas > Pseudomonas sp. LS.1a. The sequence continues at coordinate 1,463,906 of NZ_CP092827.1, read as the reverse complement.
TCCTGACCACCGCCAAACAGTTCGACCACGTGTTCACCACCGATATCGACTGTATTCACCGCTATAAAGGAGCACTCGGTCACGACCGCGTCTACCTGCTGCCGTTCGCCTGCCAGCCTGCACTGCACAACCCGGTCGAGCTGTACGAACGCAAGGACGCCTTCTGCTTTGCCGGGGCCTACTACGTTCGTTACCCCGAGCGTACCCGCGACTTGGGCAACTTCGTCTGCGAGCTGCCGAAATTCCGCCCGCTGGAAATCTTCGACCGCAACTTCGGCAAGAACGATTCGAACTACCAGTTCCCAGAGGAATACCAGCCCTATATCGTCGGTACCCTGCCCTTCGAGAAGATTGACACGGCCTACAAGGGCTACCGCTATGCGATCAACCTGAACTCAATCAAGCAATCGCAATCGATGTTTGCCCGGCGCGTCTTCGAATTGCTCGGCTGCAACACCCTGACCGTGAGCAACTTCTCGCGCGGTGTACGCCTGCTGTTCGGCGACCTGGTCGTTACCACCGACAACGGCGAGGAAATGCTGCGCCGCCTGCAATTGTTGGCCGAAGACCCGCTGAACAGTGACAAGCTGCGGCTGGCAGCCCTGCGCAAAGTGATGCAGGAGCACACCTACACCCAGCGCCTGGAATATGTAATGAGCAAGGTCACCGGCACCCCGAGGGCCCAGCGCCTCCCGGAAATCGTAGTGATCGGTGAAGCCCAGGACCGCGAACAGTTCGACACGTTGCGCGCCCACCTGAACCGCCAGACCTATAGCCAGGTGCGTATGGTCATCATCAGCGATGCCTACCAGAGCAGTATCGTCAGCGATGATCCACGCATCTTGGTGCTCAAGCCAGCGCAGTTGAAAAAGACCTCGCTGGGCGAGCTGGTTGGCAATACACCATGGGTCGCGGCCTTTGTGCCTGGCGACTACTATGGCCCGAACTATCTGCTCGACCTGGCGCTGGCTACCCGCTACAGCCGCGCCCAGGTAGTCGGTAAAGCGGCCCACTTCACCTGCAAGGGCCACAATGCCGAACTGCAGTGGAACGAACAGGCCTATCGTCCGACCCAGACGCTGAGCGCCCGTCGTTCATTGGTTGCTACCGAAATCGTTTCCGGACAGCCGCTGCGCAATTGGCTTAAGAACCTGCCGTCGCTGCAGTACACCCATGCTCAAGGCCTGGCCATCGACCCGTTCAACTATTGCGAGAACGGCGCTGCACAGCATGAAAACATTAGCGCCAAGGTCGACGACCTCGAGCTGAACCTCGGCATGACCATCGACCAGTTGCAAGCACGCGCGGAGTCCATTGCCCCGCTGCAGATCAGCCACGACGCACCGGAGATCACCGGGCGCGGTTTGGCCGATATGTTTGGCGTCATCCGCAACAAGTTCGTTGACCTGGCCGTCGACGGCGATACCTGGCGCGTGCACTCAAAGCTCGCCGATGGCAAGCATGAATATATCTATGCCCAGCAGGAAGTCCGTGTGGATGAGTTGGGCTGCGAAGATGGCCGTCTTAAGCTGTTCGTTGACTGCACCCCTGGCCTGAACCTGCAGCTGGTCGTGCTGTTCCTGGATGCCGACAAGCAACGTATCAGTCATGTAATGCAGTATGCCAATCGCAACCAGACTGCCGACATTCCACCGGAGGCCGTCTACATTCGCTTCGGTCTGCGCGCCTATGCTGCCGGCAGCACAGAACTGAAGGCACTGGTCTTGGGGCACCGCAACCTGCAGCCATCTGAAATGATGGGCCGCGGCGAGCACTTGCTACTGACCAACCATTACCCGACCTACGCCGACCTGTACCGCAACAAGTTCGTGCACACTCGGGTCACGGCCTATCAGGAACGTGGGGTCAACGTAGACGTATTCCGGCTTCGACCGAACGAAACGGTCAGCTACCATGAGTTCCAGAACGTCGACGTGGTTACCGGCTGCACTTCGACCTTGACAAAGATGCTCGAGAAAAATCGCTACAAGTCGATCCTCGTGCACTTCCTTGATGAGCAGATGTGGAGCGCACTTCGTCCGTTCCTGAATAGCACGCGCATCACTGTCTGGGTACATGGTGCAGATATCCAGCCTTGGTGGCGTCGTGAGTTCAACTTCACCACCGAGGAGCAATTGCGCCTGGGCAAGCTCGCCAGCGAAAAACGCATGACGTTCTGGCGCGAACTGCTACAACCGATGCACTCGAACCTGAAACTGGTGTTCGTATCGCGCTACTTCGCGGAAGAAGTGATGGAAGACCTTGGATTCCGCCTACCGGAAGACCAGTTCGAGATCATTCATAACCCGATCAACACCGACTTGTTCGACCATCGCGAGAAGTCGGTCGAGCAACGCAAGAAAGTGCTGTCCATTCGTCCATATACCTCGAAGACCTATGCCAACGACCTGACCGTGAAAGCGATACAAAGCCTCGCGGGCAAATCCTGGTTCAACGACATGGAGTTCTGCCTGATCGGTGACGGCCCACTGTTTGAGGAAACCCTGGAACCGCTGCGCAAGTTCAGCAACGTCAAGATCCAGCAGGGCTTCCTCAACCACACGGAAATTGCCGATACGCACAAGGACTACGGCATCTTCCTTTGCCCGAGCCGCATGGACACCCAGGGGGTATCCCGCGACGAAGCCATGTCGTCAGGCCTGGTGCCGGTCACTACGGCTGTAGCCGCCGTTCCCGAGTTTGTCGACAACACCTCCGGCTACGTGGTCGAACCAGAAAACTACGAGCAACTGGCTCAAGCGATTGAGGAGATGTACCTCAATGGCAATACCTTCGTGGAAAAATCCAAGGCTGCGGCCAATCGAGTTCGCGGGCAAAGCGCCAGCTACAAGATGGCAGAGCGGGAAATCGCAGTGATTCAGAACCATTGAAGATATGTTGAAATCCGCTTTGAAGCACTTTGTTTTCACCAATTTTGGTATCGGCATCAAGGATGAACTGTGGCTGTCCTACAGGCTGGAGATCTTTGCCAACACCGTTCTCCCATCCTTGGCCAACCAAAGTAATCAAGGCTTCGAGTGGATCATCTTCATTGATGAAGCATTACCGGTCCTGCACCGCACGCGCCTTGAGCAGTTGCTGCGCGACACCGACCTGAATGCTCGCACGCTTCAGGTCAGCGACTACAGCATGGTCAGCCGCGAAGTCATGCTTCTGCTCAAGGGGGTCAATGCGGCGACACTGGTCACGTCACGCATTGACGACGATGACTGTATCCATGAAAGCGTCATCGACCTGATTCAGTCCGAGGCCACCTCCGAGCACAATATCTCGGAGGTGTTATTGATCTCGCTGAAGAATGGCCTGGAATTTCTGCCTTCGGACCAATGCTATCGCCCAGTGGATTACGACACGCTGGCTCTGGCGCTGACGATGGTCGACAAAACCAGTGGCCCCAAGACACATGCGATTACCCAGTATGCGCATCATCTTGTCGTCACCACCCTGGAGCAGCAGCAGATCCCTGCCGAGCACATTCACCTCAAACGTGAAGAGCCACTGTACCTCTATACCAAGCATCCACTTAGCGATTCCTATTTCTTTGGCGCTCGGGCGCGCATACTTGGCACCCCCGAAAGCGTCAAAGGTTTCGACCCAGCCCTGTTTGCACGGTTTGGCCTGCAACAACCACGGCTCGACTACCTGAGCCAACTACTCAGGCAATCGCCGCTGGGCATGCCTCACAAGTACCTAGAGAAACTCAACAACGTACGCCAACAACTCAAGGCTGAGCAGAAGAACATTGACGGCCCCGATACAGAGGTGGTGAACAGCCTCTTGTCACAGAAGGCCAGGCTTGAAATAAAGGCATCGCGGCCGAACCCCGTCAAAACGGGGTCAGGCAAGATACGCGTCGCAATTCTTGGCTCAAGCGCTTCCCATAATCTGTTCAAGTTCCAGAAAAAGACGCTGGAGCGCTTTGAGGTGTGTTTCTACATGTCTCAATCGTCGGTGATTTCCTACATGGCGCCGCCATGTCTCGATGCACGGTTCAGCGTTGAAACAGAAGGCGCAGAGGCCAAGCGCGTTAAGTGGGATGCTTCGAAAGAGCATTGGCAACAGCTCGAACTATCTCGCCCCGACATCGTCATTGTGGACTTCTTTGACGAGAGCATTGGCATTGCCACATTTGGGACCTCGATCGTGACGGCCAGCCCGATGATGCTCAAGACGTTGGCTAAATGCGGTATCGAATACACCGTGCAAGCCCCTTGGAGTGAACAGGCAAAGCAGCTGCGCGCCTGGGCCCTGCCCATGTTCCTGGATCGCGTGGCCAGCCTGTGCCCGAACATTTTTGTGCATCAGGCCAACTGGGCGAGCCAGTACAAGAGCAAAGAGGTCGTTGCCAGCTTCGCTGGCAGCACATTCCAGGGCCTGATCGATCTGAACAATGCAATCATCGACCCGATGCTGGACAGTCTGGAAGACTCGACAGTCCCGGTAGAGCGAATTGGTGGCAAGGATGCCGGGCTGATAGCCGGTGGCGCCCCGCGTTGGGCCTATTGCCCCTATCACTATGACAGTTCGTATTACAGAACCATTGCCAAACAAGCCTTAGCGAAGATGGTGCAATACGTCTCGAAAAACGAGCACAAGTGGGCATTCTGCCCCTATTACTACCATGGCACCTACTACAGCACCGTTGCCAGGCAGTTGCTGGCACGGATCATCAATTGAAGTGACCACACCATGAAGCCATACGTTTTCATTATCGCGCTGCTGGCAATGCTGACCGGTTGCGAACAGCCACCTGCAGCCGATGTAATTACAGATGTAAAGCCTGCCAATGCCCTGCATCTGAGTGACTCCACTTACGTGCTACTCAGAGGGACGCATCAGAAATCGCACAGGAAACCCAACAATGCGGGCTTCCTGAGCATGCATGAATTCGTTTACTCCGGTGTGGATAAAATAGCCGAAAATGACGTATACGCGGTACTGAAAGCCAATGGCTACACCCGCAAGATCATCGTCAATGACGCCAATCAGTTCAAGGTACAGTATTACAAAAAGTCTGTACCTCCGATTGGCGCAATTTTCACCACACAAAACAAGGATGACGGTTACGAAACTCTCGCCAGTATTTATTGGCAGGAAAAGTGATGGAAACAAGCACGAAATTTGCACATACGCTTGCGGTTTGATATGAAACTTCAACAGCAGATCAAAGCGACTACCGGTTGGTGCATTTCCCTGGGCGTAAAATTCGTCCGGGTTGTACCCATTATTACGCTTTTGGTCCAAATCAGCACTTTAGCGAGCCAGATATTTCTTCTCTTGGCGTTCTTCCTGCCACTCAAAGTCATCATTCTGCTGGGCTCGGAAAGAATACCTGCCTATTTCCCGTCCGTTTTGCATACGCTTGAAAAGGATCATCTGATCTATTCACTGACCGCAGCGGCAGCGCTTTGCTACATCGCCTACCTGTTATCAGAACTGGCCAGCGCGCTGCTTTGTCGCAACGGCACGCAAAAGCTTCTGGCACGCACGTCGAAGCTGAACCTGTTCGAGAATCAGGAAAAGATTGCCACCAATGCTTACTCGCGCTTCAATCGTGCCATGGCCGGCGCAGCTTTCTTCAGCCTGAGCGCGCTCGCATTATTGTATGTGTACCCAAGCTTGCTGCTCGCGATTCTTGTTTACCTGGTCATTGCCAGCAGCGTTAGCGTCCTGGCCTACAACCACATCAGAAGAGTCCGCGAAAGCTTTCATCATCATTACGGCCCGATTCTCAACGCCCTGGCCGCAACCGGCTTTCTCCTGAGCTTTTTCTTCCTAGTTACCGACTTCCTATATTACCAGCACAGCAAGATTTTCAATGCAGTGATTGCCGTGCTGATTATGCGCCAAGGGCTGCAGAGGCTGTCCAGCATGATCCTGGACGTGATCGGCCTGCGTATTCAGCATCGACAAGTCAACGCATTGTTCTATCAATCCCAGCCTCTTATCGAGCTTCGACCTCAGAGTAACGGCCTGGAATACATTCTGGATGCCGAGAACAGGGAAAAGTGGGTCAAGGCACTGCTTGATAAACTGGGCCTGGAAGCAGCCGACGGCTACAAGATGCATTGGCACCAGGTCGGCTTTGCCGATATTTACGCGTTCACCCTGCAACTGGAACAGCAGGACGACACCGGTACACTGCTGGTCAAAGTATTTGGCAGCAACATTTCGTCTTCCGCCTTGCAGGAGCGCACGCTGCTGACTACGCAACATGGCCTTCCAGACCTGCCATTCGTTGGTCACTATCGAGTGAACGACATTGACTGCCATGTCTACAAGTTTGACGGCGCTGAAAAGCTGATCGGCGGCCGGAAAATTGGCGAAGGCATTCTTGCGATCGCACGAAAACTGCTGCTGCTCGAGCCCTCTGCAGAGCTGATCACGCAGTTTACGCGTACACGCCTGTACCTTGAGCAGCGCCTGGATGAAACCACAATCAACGCGTTGCGCCTGGCCTGCATCAACGAGGAGGACACAAGTAATGTCGATAATATCATCGACAACTTGCCTGCCATCAACGGCTATCTCGCCACGCTTCCCCGCCAGATCGTACCGCTGGACATCACCAACAACACGCTTCTGGCTTCACCTGCTACCGGCTTTGTGCTCAGCCACTGGAGCAATTGGCGAATCGAAGCAATTGGCTGCAGCTGGCCTGTTGCCCAGAAGGATGCACTGTTTGAAACACTGCGCAGCGCAGATCAACGCCAGGCGCTGGCGTCGATCGACCCTCATAAAGTGTGGTTGGCCGCACTGATGTACATGCTGGAAAGACATATCGTGCGAAAAGACTATTCGGCGGCCCTTGCATTGACACCCGACATCGTTAATTGCATTGAAATTTTTGATACACCTGCAGCTGCAGAGGTGGCGACGCAATGACAAAAGTCTCAATGATCGTCTGGAATGAGTTCCTGAATGACGCGCGCGTAATGAAGGAAGCGCAAACGCTGCAACGTGCAGGCTACAAGGTGAGGGTGTTTGCGCTACATACGCCAGGCGTTACCCAGGAGCACACTGTACTGCAGGACGGCATTGAAGTTGTGCGCGTAGCCCGGTCCCCCCTGTGGAAACTGCGAAAGAAAAATATACCGGTTACCGCCAAGGCCACTGTCGAGGCAGCCAAACCTGCCTCGATCAAACCCAGCCTCAAGATGCTGGTATTCAGAGCCATCGCGCGCGGCTGGACCCACTTTGCCCTGCTACTCAAGATGCTTGAGTACCGTGCTCCGGTGGTTCATTCACATGATGTAAATACCCTGCCGACCGCCTGGCTGGCTGCAAAACTGTCGCGAGCCAAGCTGGTATATGACGCACATGAAATAAGTACCAGCCGCGAAGGTTACAAGAGCTTGAGAAAAGTGGTGGGGTTCGTCGAAAAATGGCTGATGCCGTCTGCCAATGGCACCATCACCACCACCGACGCACGCGCCAAATACTTCGCCAGAGCCTACGGCGTGGAGCGGCCACTGGTACTGCAAAACCGCCCAAGACTTGTCGAGAGCCCGCGCTCCAACAAGATCAGGGATGAACTGGGACTGCTTGAACCATGGCCGATCGTGGTGTACCAGGGTGGCTTGCAACAAGGGCGTGGTCTGGAAAAGCTGATCCGCTGCGCACAGCATGTGCCTGATTGCTTCTTCGTGTTGATAGGCGGTGGCAGGCTGGCTCAGCCGCTCATGGCATTGGCACATGAACTGAATATTCAACATAAAGTTCACTTCATACCGACAGTGGCATTGGCAGAATTGCCGGCCTATACAGCATCCGCCGACATTGGTGTACAGCCAATCGAGAACACCTGCCTAAATCATTACACGACGGATTCAAACAAGCTCTTCGAATATGTGATCGCCGGGTTGCCGGTGGTGGCCACTGACTTTCCAGAAATCCGTAAAATTGTCAGAGCCAATGAAATCGGTTTGCTGGTACCTGGGAATGACGAGCGGGCGTTAAGCGACACCCTAATCAAGTTGCTTGGCGATTGCGAGCTTCGTGAACGCTTTGCACACAATGCAAAAAATACCGCACGGAATTTGAATTGGGAAACACAGGAAAAGAGCCTAATCGATCTTTATGAACGGGTGTTGTTTGCCCCGATTCAAGCAAGGTAACCGGCCGTGAAAACTCGCATTCTCTTTTTAAGCTTTTACTATCCACCGGACTTGTCGGCAGGATCTTTCCGTGCGGAAGCTCTGGTAAACGCGCTTCTGGATAATGTTAGCGACCACGTGGAAATCGATGTCATCACCACTCAGCCCAATCGATATCACACCTTCAAGGCCACCGCACCCAGCTATGAACGGTTTTCCAATCTCACTGTTCAGCGTCTTGCAGTACCTTCACACAAAAGTGGTTTCGTTGACCAGGCTTTTTCTTTCGGCAGTTTTGCCATGCAAGTGTGCAAGGTAGCCAGAAACAAGCAATATGACTTGATCTTCGCCACCTCGTCACGTCTGATGACCGCTTCGCTAGGAGCCTATATCTCCAAAAGAACAGGGACCAAGCTATACCTGGACATCAGAGACATTTTTGTCGACACCTTGCAAGGGGTGCTGCCTCCGGCACTTGGAAGAATAGCGTCTGCAATCTTTTCATCGGTAGAAGCTACCACCATCCGGCAAGCCGCCAAAGTGAATCTTATTTCACCCGGATTCACACCCTATTTCAAAAAACGCTACCCGGAAAAAGCCTTCACCTTCTACACGAACGGAATCGATGAACTGTTCCTGACACCGCTCCCAGGGACATTTGCAACGCAAAGCCTTCCCGCAACACCACGCAAACTAAAAATTGTATATGCAGGGAACATAGGTGCAGGCCAAGGTTTACATCTGATCGTGCCGCAACTGGCCAAACGCCTGGAAAAGGAAGTGGATTTCCACATCATTGGATCTGGCGGTGCTGCTGAGCGGCTTAAAAAAGCGCTTGAAAACGAAAAGGTGAGCAATGTTTACCTGGCTCAGCCAATGAAGCGCGACGCCCTACTTAAACTCTATCGTGAAGCTGATGTTCTGTTTTTGCACCTGAATGACATGAAGGCGTTCCGTCGCGTGCTACCATCCAAACTGTTCGAGTACGCAGCGACTGAAAAACCAATATTGGCCGGTCTGTCGGGCTACCCAGGCCGCTTTGCCAGCACCCGAATTCAGAATGCAGCCGTTTTCAATCCATGCGATATCGAGGACGCAATAAGATCCTTCAGAAGCCTGGAGTTTCGCCAGACTACCCGAAATGAATTCATACAAAAGTATTCACGAAAAGCTATCAAAAGGAGGATGGCCTTCGACTTGCTCAAAACCTCACCCAAGCATGCGGAGTTCAAGCAAACGGAATAGCAACCCGCTGCCAAGCTTGGTAAAATCCGAAATTACGTCTCAACACTAACAACCCTAGGTTTATAGTTCAAAATGAAAAAAATCACCTGCGTTGCCGTTTTGTCCTGCCTGCTCGCTTTGGGCGGCTGCAATGAGGAAAAAGGCGTTGATATTCAACTCCCCTCGGGCGAGAAACTGACCCTTGAGGGCAGCATCACCAAGAACACCAGCAAACCTATTGAAAACGGTACATTCAAGAGCTATGAGGTTCAGTACACGCTCGCACAAGATGCTACAAAAGCAAAATTTGACGAGCACTTCCGCACCTTGGGTTATGCTGTTTCCGAACAGACAAACGTAGCGTCGACAACGCTGAAGGTTCATTACGTCAAGAAAAACTCGCCAACCATTGGCGTTCTGATTAATGACAAGAATCCAGCCGTAGTCAGCATTTACTGGCAAGAAAAACAGCAATAACCAGCATCCTCTGAGCGATTCTGGACCAGCTTGCAATCTTGATACTCCCACTACGAATAGTTTCGTTGTGGGGGTATATTTTTCCAGCCACCTGACGCTTCCACAGACCAGATAATACTACGACCCGAACCTACATCGCGGATATGTAAGAACACCAGAATTTCACTGGCCGTTAGACATTGGGCGCAGGATAGAGACCCATGAAGATTCATTACGAAGCATTGACAAACGACTGGTTCGACAGGGCGATGAGCACCGGCCCAAACAGAACCGACTGGCAGCCCAAGCATCATCTTGATCTATTCAGGTCATGGCCGGAAAAATACGTCACCGACTACCACCAGCCATTCAATCCATTCGCTTTCGCCATCAATGCATGCGCGCTAGATGCTTCATCCAGGAAACACGGCTTATCAAAAGCCATGCGCGATCAAATCGATTATCTTGATCTGGCGGCTAGCATCTATACCGAAACAATAGAGGATCACGCCTACATAAGAAATGATTTTGCATTCCCTATGTACTGGGCAACAATGCAGAAACCTTTCTATGGCGCCTTCATGAACGCCTATACAGCATATGGGTACATGCGACTTTACGAGACAACCAAAGATGAAAAGTACCTGAGCAAGGCCTTCAGACTAATCCGCACCATCACATCCAAAGACATAACAATTAAACTATCGGAAGAGGACTCGCAAGGCGATCTTTGGCTTTATGAATATGTTTTCACGCCTCAAAAAAACGAAATTGAGTACCTGAAAAAACTTGGCACCGAAATGCAGGAAAATGGAAACATGCGTTTTCGTGTCTACAATGGCCACATAGGCGCAATCATTACACTCATGAAATACCGTAAGCTTACAGGCCTGAGCTTTGTCGACAAAACCATCGAGCAATCTTTACTCACGATGTCGAAGAACTTGAGAAAGCAGATATTTGAGAATAAGTATTTCTCCTATTCCATTGAAGCCGTAGCACTTCCAGATTATGGCCAAACGAGAGCTGTGCACTTGGCAAAACAGATTGCCGAGGCGACCGACGACGAAGCACTGAAGGCAACCGCCAAAATTTTTGAGGAGTTCTATATAACATCCATCAAAGACTGCGAGGGGGATACCTACCTGACGGGAAGAAAGGCTGCCCTCGAATTCTATAGCCCGTTAAAGAAAGCCTAGCATTGGCTGTAGCACATTAGCGCCTGCCATGAGTCTCTCGATAGCTGCAATGCTGAAACTTCCGCTTAAGCCCTTTCATTCCGCCTAAGCAAGGTGTGCAGGCGCGGAGCTTGCCCAAGCTCCATTTATGTGACGAAGATCACAAAATTCCTCATTTTGAGCACACCCTGTCTTGCAATGGTCCTGCGCACATGATCGCTCAGCGACACCTTCAAGCCAAAAAAGTTCATATATCTAGCGATTCTTATTGGATCCATTTCGGCGCATATTCATGGTAATCCCTGAACGAAGGGGCCAAGAAATCCGCACGTTGCATTCCTGAATCCGTCTATGGATAATGATTCTTCAGTTACACCTAGCACCCAAGGCTTCCTTTGCAGCCGGGACGCTTGGTGACTGGATCCAAGGAGCGGCCTGGCGGAGCGGGATGCGTACCCACTTATATAAATCAAAAGTATAGAAGGCTGAAGTAAACTGTGCTCAAGAACTTAATGATTTACGGTAGCTGTGTATCTAGAGATATATTCAACCTAGAGGAAAACCGGAACTTTAAGTTAACGGCTTACTTCGCACGCTCCTCAATGGCCTCGCTGTGTAGCGGCCCTTACGAAAATGAAGAAGCGCTCAATCGCATACCTTCAGCGTTTCGGCGACGCATGGTTGCGTACGATTTTTCCAAGCAAATACTCACTGAGACGGAAATCCTAAGCAGTGCCGATGTGATATTGATAGATCTGATCGATGAAAGATTCGATTTGGTCGCCCTACCAACTGGGCATATTATCACTAACTCAAGCGAACTTGCTGAGAGTGGTTTGCTGGCGGACAGTTCCGTCAGTGGATACCGACTGATCAAGCACGCTTCGAAAGAGCGTCGTGAACTGTGGCTTCAAGGAATGCAAAAATTCCTGAACCTGTTGGAATCGCATGGCAAGCTAAACTCCGTAGTCATCAATAAAGTCTACTGGGCTAGCCAGTTTGAACACTCGAGTGATACAGAATTCCCGGTAACCCTTGCAGCCACCGAGAAAGCCAACCAAGAACTAGATTGGATGTACAATGAGCTCGAGAAAAAGCTCGGAAAAGACCAGTTCCTGCAGTTCTCACCCGATATTTTGACTGCGGACGAAACGCACCGCTGGGGTATATCCCCCTTCCATTATAGCGAGCGCTATTATAAAGAAGCTTTGGCTTTACTGAGCACAGAAACAGCCTCCGATAAGCACACAAAACCGATAAGCAAAGAATCATTGGCAAACGCTTCGCCACTCGTTTCCGACGGTGCCAAGGTCACTGTTGCCGCTTACAAAACCAAGAGCGATGTCTTCGCGCACTGCTCACTTGTTGTGGATGGAAAAATACACGAAAGTGGCAAATTTGCATTTTACCTACTCATTGACGGCAATCGTCATGCTGCACGCTGGTATGAAACCTCACAGTCCGCGCGCTTCCCGATCCCCGAGACTGCAGGGGAAATCACCGTTGTGGCTTTCTATCAAGACCCAAAAGAAGAAAAAGTCTCCGCTCAATGCATCGCAAAAGATCTAGAACGCTCTGAATAATAGCCAAGAGTCAGGCCGATCATATCACGGTATTTGGTCGGCTTAAGCCTTGACATAGGCTACCGCCCCCCGATCAATTCGCCAAGAATTCTGCCTAACAGGATTTTCAGGCGAGCAGCACCGCAACCGCGATCTCCCAAGGGACGCGGAGGCACAAGCCCCGGTATGGTGTTCAAAAGTAAGCGCTCCATGAACCCCACATTCAAAGCGCTTACCTGATCCCTGATGCTGTGCTCCCGATTTCTTTCTGGAGCTCGCCGACCATGCTGCGACCCAACGCCAAAGTCGAAAAAGTGTACCTCTACCCCAAGTCCGTCGACTTTCGAAAATCCATCGATGGCCTGGCCGCGCTGGTTGAACTCGATATCAAGGTGGCGGTGTTCGACCCGGTGCTTTTCGTCTTCCTCAACAAACCGCGCAACCGCGTGAAGATCCTGTATTGGGAGCGCAACGGCTTTTGCCTCTGGCTCAAGCGCTTGGAGTCCGAACATTTCAAAACCTCGCCGGATGTCACTGACGAAGTCATTGTCCTGACCGTCCAGGAACTGAACTGGCTACTCGATGGCTTCGACCTCTGGCGTAACCGTCCGCATCAGGTTTTGACGCCTCGATACGTCGCCTGATTCGGTATAATCCGCGGCATGATTTCCATGCCCGAAGACCTCCCTGACGATCCTGTTCTGCTCAAGCAACTGCTTGAGCAGATGATCAACGAGCGCGCGTCCGACAAGGGCAAGATCGTTCATCTCGAAGAGGAAGTTGCGCTGTTGCGCCAGCGCCTGTTCGAGCGCAAGACCGAGCAGACAGGCGATGCGGCGACGCCATAGTTGCCGCTCTTCGACGAAGCGGAAAGCCTGGCCGACCCCTTGGATGAGGCCGGCGACGAAGAAGTCGTTGCACCGACCAAGCGCCGTGGCAATCGCAAACCGCTGCCGGCCGATTTGCCGCGTATCGAAGTTGTCCACGAACTGCCCGAGCATGAACTGATTTGCGCTTGCGGCTGCCGCAAACATGCCATCGGTGAAGAAGTCAGAGAACAGCTTGAAATCGTCCCGATGCAGATTCGTGTCATCAAGCATGTTCGCAAGGTGTACGGTTGCCGCGATTGCGAATCAGCGCCCGTCACGGCGGACAAACCCGCCCAGGTGATCGAGAAAAGCATGGCCAGCCCGAGTGTGCTGGCCATGCTGCTGACCACCAAATACGTAGACGGCCTACCGCTTCATCGCTTTGAAAAAGTGCTGGGGCGCCACGGTATCGATATCTCGCGCCAAACGTTGGCACGCTGGGTGATTCAGTGCAGCGAACACTTTCAGCCGTTGCTGAATCTGATTCGCGAAAGCCTGTTGAGCAGTCGAATCATCCACTGTGATGAAACACGTGTACAGGTGTTGAAAGAGCCGGGTAGTGAGCCCAGCAACCAATCTTGGATGTGGGTACAAACCGGTGGCCCACCTGATCGGCCGGTGATCCTTTTCGACTACGCCACCAGCCGAGCGCAGGAGGTGCCGATGCGCCTGCTGGACGGCTATCGCGGCTATGTCATGACCGACGACCACGCCGGTTACAACACGCTGGCCGCACAGGACGGAGTGGAGCGATTGGGCTGCTGGGCGCACATGCGCCGCAAGTTCGTCGAGGCGCAGAAAGTGCAGCCCAAGGGTAAAACCGGGCGCTTAGATATCGCTCTGAATTTGATCAACAAGCTGTATGGCATCGAGCGCGACCTTAAGGGCAGCAGCGATGAAGATCGCAAGCTGGCCCGCCAAGCGCGAAGCCAACCGGTGCTGGCCCAGTTGAGAACCTGGACAGAGAAAACGCAGCCCCAGGTCACGAGCCAGAATGCATTGGGTAAAGCTATCGGCTATCTGGCCAGCAACTGGAGCAAGTTAGAGCGCTACGTCGAGCATGGTGAGTTGCCGATCGACAATAACGCCTCCGAGCGTGGGATCCGTCCGTTTGTCATTGGCAGAAAGAATTGGTTGTTCAGTGACACGCCCAAAGGCGCGACGGCCAGTGCGCAACTTTACAGCTTGGTTGAGACGGCCAAAGCCAACGGCAAAGAGCCTTATGCGTGGCTGCGCCACGCACTGGAACGCTTGCCGCTGGCGTCCTCAGTGGAAGACTATGAAGCGCTGCTGCCGTGGAATTGCACGCCTAAAATACATAGCTGAGTGCTCTGCCCATCGCAGGTCAGGTGGAGCCTTGAAGAACAAGAGCGGAGTAACGGCCATAGAATACGACGATAGGCTGATTGAAGACGCAGTGCTTGCCCTGTTGGCAGCCTAAAGCTCCGACAAAGGTAACGCGTGGAAAGGATTCGACTTCGAGATCATGATCTCGACTGCATGAACAGGGTTTCATCAGTGATCCTGTTAACAGAAACAAATCCATTTGGTTGACGGCGGAGGGACTGGAGCGAGGCCGTCAGCTAGCTGACCAGTTGTTCGGGTTAAGGACTCAAGCGGGGCAGGCGCCCGACTCGAACACCTGATTTCCCCGCCCCTCATGTAACAGGTGGGGTTTATGGATCGCTTACCTTTGTAATCTCTGGATTCTTGATTACATCGAACGTTTCAAAGGGACTTGAACGCGACAGCTTTTCCTTCAAGCTTCTATCTTCGGCGAGCACAGCGTTTGCTGCCCGCTTCTTTCGTAACAATATTTGCGACCATCATCGCCGCAGAATTCTTACTGCCACCCATGCAGATAGAATCTCTAAAACAGCAGATTATCGGCACACTCACCTTTTCCACTAACTTTGTACTGATGAGCCAAGCCGGCTACTTCGACCTTGAGTCGGCGACCAAACCATTACTGCATATGTGGTCGCTCGCGGTTGAACAGCAGTTCTACTTCTTCGTCCCTGCGCTCTTGGCCTTCACCCCAGCCAAGCACTGGCGCAAGCTTCTGATAGCGCTTGCCATTGTCAGCTTCGTTGGCTGCTTGTACCTGTCAGCGAGCAATCAGTCGGCTGCATTTTATCTTCTCCCCACCCGAGCCTGGGAACTTCTGATTGGTAGCATCGCATCGATGCTCGTGCACAGCACCGTCGTCAAGAGCGTCACATCAAAGCTGGCTATTCCTGCCTTCGCCGTACTGCTGGTTTCACCCTTCGTCAACTCTGGCCTGTCGCATCCATATTAAGCGTTCCATCAATCACTAACTTGCAGAGATTAACGGAGTGCTTCTCTACTCAAGGCGTCTGCATAAGACTCAATAAACCCTATCCTGCACCAACCGCTTCAAATACTGCCCATACCCATTCTTGGCCAACGGCTCAGCCAGCTTCAGCAACTGCTCCGCCCCAATCCACCCCTGCCTGTACGCCACCTCTTCCGGGCAAGCCACCTTCAACCCCTGACGGCGTTCAATGGTCGCAATATACCCGCTAGCCTCTAGCAACGAATCATGCGTCCCGGTATCCAGCCAGGCATATCCGCGCCCCATGATCTCCACCGACAACCGGTGCTGCTCCAAGTACGTACGGTTCACATCGGTAATCTCCAACTCGCCCCGCCCAGACGGCCGGATGCCCTTGGCAATCTCAATCACGTCGTTGTCGTAGAAGTACAACCCGGTCACGGCATAGTTGGACTTGGGTTTGGCCGGTTTCTCTTCCAGGCTGATCGCATTGCCCTGCCCGTCGAACTCGACCACGCCGTAACGCTCGGGGTCTTGCACGTGATAGGCGAACACGCTGGCGCTACCCTGGCGGTCCATAGCACTGCGCAGCAAGTACTGGAAGTCGTGGCCGTAATAGATGTTGTCACCCAGAACCAGCGCGGCGGGGTCGTTGCCGATGAAATCTTCGCCAATCAAAAAGGCCTGGGCCAGGCCATCAGGGGATGGCTGCACGGCGTAGGTGATATTGATGCCCCAGCGGTGGCCGTCGCCCAGCAGTTGCTCGAAGCGTGGGGTGTCCTGCGGGGTGGAGATGATCAGGATGTCCTGGATACCCGCCAGCATCAGGGTGGTCAGCGGGTAATAGATCATCGGTTTGTCGTACACCGGCAGCAGCTGCTTGGAAATTGCCAGAGTCGCCGGATGCAGACGGGTACCCGACCCGCCCGCCAGAATGATGCCTTTACGCTTCATAGTGGTCATTTCTCGTGTATTTCCGTAAGCATGCGAGCCACACCCAGGCGCCAGTCTGGCAGGGTCAGGGCAAAGGCTTTCTGCAGTTTATGGGTGTCCAGACGCGAATTGGCCGGCCGCTTGGCCGGGGTCGGGTAGGCATCGGAGGTCAACGGGTTGACCTTGTCGGCATGAGCTTTCAATGGCACACCCAGGGCCGCTGCCTGCTCCAGCACGTAGCGGGCGTAGCCGCACCAAGTGGTTTCACCGGCCGCCGCCAGGTGGTACAGCCCGGCCAGGGCCGGATCGCGGCGGGTGGCGGTGATGGCGTGGGCGGTGATGTCGGCGATCAGCTCGGCACCGGTCGGGGCGCCATGCTGGTCGTCGATAACGCCCAGGCTGTCGCGTTCCGCAGCCAGGCGCAGCATAGTCTTGGCGAAGTTGTTGCCGCGAGCGGCATACACCCAGCAAGTGCGGAAGATCAGGTGCTGGCAACCGGCAGCCTGGATGGCCTGTTCGCCGGCCAGCTTGCTTTCGCCATAGGCATTCAGTGGGCCGACGCTGTCGTCTTCGCGCCAGGCCTGGGTGCCCTGCCCCGGGAACACGTAATCGGTGGAATAATGCACCAGCAGTGCTCCGCAGTTGGCAGCGGCGCGGGCCAGCACGCCGACGGCTTCGGCGTTTACCTTCAAGGCTTGCTCGCGGTCGCTCTCCGCCTTGTCCACGGCGGTGTAGGCAGCGGCGTTGACGATTACATCGGGCGCGTAGGCGCGCACCGTTTCGGCCAGGCCCGGCAGGTTGGCCAGGTCGCCGCAGTGTGTCTTGCTGCGGGAATTGAGCGCCAGCACTTGGCCCAGCGGGGCCAGGCTGCGTTGCAGCTCCCAACCTACCTGGCCGTCCTTGCCCAGTAGCAGAATCTTCATGCCGAGCGCCCTGCGTAGTTTTTCTCGACCCAGTCACGGTAGCTGCCAGACTGTACGTTCTGCACCCACTCCTGATTGTCGAGGTACCAGGCCACGGTCTTGCGAATGCCAGTTTCGAAGGTTTCGGCAGGCTTCCAACCCAGTTCGCGCTCGAGCTTGCGGGCGTCGATGGCGTAGCGGCGGTCATGGCCGGGGCGGTCGGTCACGTAGGTGATCTGTTCGGCGTAGGGCTTGCCGTCGGCGCGGGGGCGCAGTTCGTCCAGCAGGGCACACACGCGGTTGACGATCTCCAGGTTGGGCTTTTCGTTCCAGCCGCCCACGTTGTACACCTCGCCGGTTTTACCGGCTTCCAGCACGCGGCGGATGGCGCTGCAGTGGTCCTTGACGTAGAGCCAGTCGCGAATCTGCTGGCCATCGCCGTAAACCGGCAGCGGCTTGCCGGCCAGGGCGTTGACGATCATCAGCGGGATGAGTTTTTCCGGGAAGTGGTACGGGCCGTAGTTGTTCGAGCAATTGGTGGTCAGCACCGGCAGGCCGTAGGTGTGGTGGTACGAGCGCACCAGGTGGTCGCTGGCGGCCTTGCTGGCCGAGTACGGGCTGTTGGGCTGGTACTGGTGGGTTTCGGTGAAGGCCGGTTCGTCGGCGGCCAGCGAACCGTACACTTCATCGGTGGACACATGCAGGAAACGGAACGCCTGGCGCGCCTGTTCATCCAGGCCGCCCCAGTAGGCACGTACGGCTTCCAGCAGGCGGAAGGTGCCGACGATGTTGGTTTCGATGAAGTCTTCGGGGCCGTGAATCGAGCGGTCGACGTGCGACTCGGCGGCAAAGTTGACAATGGCGCGTGGCTGGTGAGTTTTCAGCAGCTGCTCGACCAGCGCGGAATCACCAATGTCGCCATGCACGAAAATGTGCCGCGCGTCACCCTGCAGGCTGCTCAGGGTCTGCAGGTTGCCTGCGTAGGTGAGTTTGTCGAGGTTGACCACGGGCTCGTCATTGCCGGCCAGCCAGTCCAACACGAAGTTCGCGCCGATAAAGCCTGCACCACCGGTTACCAGAATGGTCATATTTGTCTGCTTCCGCTGTCATGTTCTGCTCTCCCACTTTCTGGATTCTAGCCTGTCGGCGATTGATCCGAGAGCGAGAGGCGACATCAATATGCCACCCGACCATGACCACGCGGGTTACTGCGTTCAATCGAAGCACTCCAACTCTTGCAGTGTTTTGCCAAATTGGTCCTTGCCTGATAGGAACGGCTGTTCTATAGGCCATTGAATGCCGACCGCTGGGTCATTCCAGGCTAGGCAGCGTTCGAATTGGGGGGCGTAGTGAGCCGTGGTCTTGTACAGGAATTCCGCATGGTCGGACAACACTACGAAGCCGTGCGCGAAGCCTTCCGGTACCCAGAGTTGGTGCTTGTTGTTTGCTGAAAGGTGGGCACCAACCCAACGACCGAAGGTACGCGATGAACGGCGCAGATCTACCGCGACATCGAATACTTCACCGACCACTACCCTTACCAGTTTCCCTTGGGGTTGGTGTACCTGATAGTGCAGGCCGCGCAGAACGTGCTGTCGCGAGCTGGAGTGGTTGTCCTGGACGAAGTTGACCGGGCGCTCTACAGCATGTTCAAAGGTCGTGTGGTTGAAGCTTTCGAAGAAGAATCCACGTTCGTCAGTGAATACGTTTGGCTCGAGCAGGAGTACTTCTGGTATTGCGAGAGGGGTTGCTTTCATTCACGGCCTGGAAAGGTAAAGCATGGGGGCAGGAGATTCTGGGGGTAGGCATTCACTATCCCTGCGGAAGCGAGTTTACCCGCGAACGGCGTAGCCGGTGCCAAATACGGGGTCGTATTATTCGCGGGCAAACCCGCCCCACGGGGAAAGTGCAAACTTTTGAGCCTTGAGCAAGACTAACCCGCGCACTGCAGCTGAATCAGGGTTCCAGCCGTCGCTGCTGGTAAATCCAGTCGACAATCTCGCCTTCTGGCGAATAGCCGCTCACAGTTTCGCGCAACAACTGCCGTACCCGCACAAAATCATCTTCAGCCACCGCCGCCAGCAATTGCCGCAACGCATCCTTGAGCATATCCCAGGCCAGGAAGTCTTCGTTGGCGCTCATGATCATCGGGTGGCGAGTGGCAATCACGTTATCGCCAATCAGCAGCTCCTCGTACAACTTCTCACCTGGCCGCAGCCCGGTGAACTGGATGGCGATGTCGCCCATTGGGTTGCGCTCGGAACGCACGCTGAAGCCTGACAGGTGAATCATCTTCTCGGCCAGCTCCACAATCTTCACCGGCTCGCCCATATCCAGCACGAACACATCACCACCCCTGCCCATCGAGCCGGCCTGAATCACCAGCTGTGCCGCTTCGGGGATGGTCATGAAGTAACGGGTGATCTTCGGGTGGGTGACGGTCAGTGGGCCACCGGCCTTTATCTGCTTGTGGAATAGCGGAATTACAGAGCCCGACGAACCCAGCACGTTGCCGAAACGCACCATGGTGAAGCGGGTCTTGTTCACCTGCGAGACATTGCTGCTATCGCCGAACAGCACAGGCGCCATTTCCCGGCTAAGGGCTTGCAGGGTCATTTCCGCCAAGCGTTTGGTGCTGCCCATCACGTTGGTAGGACGCACAGCTTTGTCGGTAGAAATCAGCACAAAGTTGGCAACGCCGGCCTGCAGCGCAGCCTGGGCGGTGTGCAGGGTGCCGATGACGTTGTTCATCAGGCCTTCGGCGATGTTGTGCTCCACCATCGGCACGTGCTTGTAGGCGGCGGCGTGATAGACGGTGTCGACTCGCCAGGTTTTCATTATATCGAACAGTTGCGGCTGGTTGCGGACCGAACCCAGGATTGGTACCAGGCACACCGACAGCGATTCGCGGGCTATGCGCTGCTCGAGCTCGGAGAGGATGCTGTACAGGTTGAACTCGCTGTGCTCGAACAGCAGCAAGGTTTTCGGCGCCTGGCCCAAAATCTGTCGGCACAGTTCCGAGCCGATCGAACCACCGGCACCGGTCACCATCACGGTCTGTTCGACAATGCAGCGCTCCAGCAGATCAGGCTGTGCAGGCACGGCATCACGGCCCAGCAAGTCAGCAATGTCCACTTCTTGGATGTCGTCCACCTTGACTTTGCCGCTGGCCAGGTCCATGAAGCTGGGGATACTGCGCACGTGCAGCGGGTAGCCTTCAAGGAAGTTAAGGATCTCGCGGCGGCGGGTGCGGGTGGAGGATGGTATGGCCAGCAGAATTTCCTGGGCGCCGGTAGCATCAATCATGTCTTGCAACTGGTCAGGGCGGTACACCTGCAGGCCGGCAATCACCCTGTCGGTGATGCTCGGGTCATCGTCGATAAACGCTACCGGGCGCAGCGCTCGGTCGGACCGCAAGGCTGCAACCAATTGGTTGCCGGCACCACCAGCGCCATATACGGCCACCCTTGGCAGGCCGTCGCCGCGACTGTTACCGGTAAAAGGTACGTGCTGCACTGCGGCGGTAAACCAGTCACCAAGAAAATACTGGCGCATGGCCAAGCGCAGCCCGCCGACCATGATAAGGCTCAGCCACCAGTAGTTGAAGGTGATGGAGCGTGGCACTACGTTCTGATGGTTGCTGGCCCAATAAATGATAAAACCGAGAATCAGCGCGGACAGGGTTACAGCCTTGGTGATGGCAATCAACGCGTCAGTGCCGAAGTAGCGCAGTACCGCGCGGTACAGACCAAAGCGGATGAACAGAGGGATGCCTACCATCGGCGCGACGAGGAAAAGCCAGCCGTGATCGAGGATGGGATTGGCCAACTCGTCGATGCCAAGGCGTACCACGAACGCCAGCCACAAGGCAGCCCAGATCAGGACTACATCGGTCAACACCTGCAGCAAGCGTTTGTATCTACGTGGTAGAGCAAGCAGTTTAGCGCGCACCTTGTCCATCGCTCCTCTGAAACGTTTCCAGAAATTCCCTGACATCGAGTCGCTCATATTACCTTAGTGTCTTTCTTCCATTTGGCCCGCGCGAAAGCGCACCGCCAGCAGTACCAATGGGATATACGCCAGCACCACGCCCACTGCGCCATCCAGGCCTAGCCGCGCAACGCAAAAGGCTATCGGCAGCAGCCAGCATAGGTTCAGCACGGCTACCGCCAGCGTGACCGGCAGGTGCCTGCCGAATTGCCGCGAGGCGAACTGATAGGCATGGCTGCGATGGGCCTCGTACACCTTGTCACCGCGCAGTAGGCGGCGCCCTAAGGTATAGGTTGCGTCGACGATGAACACCCCAAGGAGGATCAACCAGCACCAGAGGAGCTCCGGGGCCAACCAGGCCGCCTGCAGCGACAGGCCACCAAGAACGATGCCGAGGAAGCCGCTGCCAGCGTCACCCATGAAGATTTTTGCCGGCGGGAAGTTCCAGAACAAAAAACCGGCAACCGCAGCTGCCAGCAGCAATGGCAGCACGGCATGCCCCCCCAGGCCCGCCAATGAGTATAACGAAGCCGCCCCCAGGCACACAGTGATGGCTTCGATGCTGGCAATGCCGTCGATTCCGTCCATGAAGTTGTAAAGGTTCAGCAGCCACACCAGGTAAACGGCGGCCAGCACTCCCCCCAGCCAACCCAGATCCACTTGCCAGCCAAAAAGGGTGAGCGGTGGCAGCCCTCCCATCCAGGCCAACATCCAGGCAGCGGCTATGAAATGCCCCAGCAGCCGCCAGCGGGCCGGGATGTGGCCGTGGTCGTCCATGAAACCGATGATGGCAATCAACGCGCCGCCGCCGCCTAAGGCCGCCAGCGTGCGGCTGTCACCTGCGCCGCTGAGCACGACACCGACAATAGACAGCAGGAAAGTCACCACGATCGCGACACCGCCACCGCGTGGGGTCGGCACGGTGTGCGAACTGCGGGCGTTGGGCACATCGATGACACTGCGCGCGAGCGCGTAGCGACGCAGGCCCGCGGTCATCAGCAAGGACACCAGCAGTACGCCGGGTAAAGCCCAAAAGAGCATCATTTGTTGTTTTCCTGATAGTACCTGGCCGCTGCCAACAGGGCCGCATCCACCCGCACCGGGGGTTGCCAGCCGAGCAGCTTACGGGTTTTATCGATGTCCACCTGTAACGAGCCACACAGGCGCTGGGACAGCGCCCCCTTGCCCATGAGCTTGGCACCGCTGCTCAACAACCAGGCCGGCACCGGCAGCAGGTGCGCTGGCTTGCCCAAGGCTTTGGCCATGCGCGCCAGTAGTTCGGTGGTGGACAGGTCTTCGCCATCACTGACCAGAAAAACCTGATTGGCCGCTGCCGGGTGGTCGATGCAGGTCAGCACCAGGTCCACTAGGTTGTCCAATGCCACCAGGCTGCGGCGGTTGTGAATGGCGCCGAAGGGCAACGGCACGCCACGGTCCAGCCAACGCATCATGCTGAGGAAGTTGGCCTTAACCCCCGGGCCATACACCAGTACCGGACGGATGATGACGATTTCCATGCCGGTTTGCGCTCCCAACGCCACCAGACCCTGCTCCGCCTCATGCTTGGAAATACCATAGGGGTCGACCGGGTACGGCGTGTCGTCGGCACGGTAGGCCTGGCCAGGGCGGGTCTGCTCGCCATTGACCTTGATCGAACTTACAAATATGAAGCGACGGGCCCCGGCTGCGCTGGCGGCACGGGCGAAGGTCAGGGTGCCGTCGACGTTGATGCGGCGAAATTCCGCCAGCGGGTCGACAGCGGTGTCGGCCATGACATGCACGCGCGATGCGCAGTGCACCACCACCTCGGGCCGGTGGGCCAACAGCTGTGCACTCTGGTCATCGGTAAGGTCGCCAATGGGATAGCTGACAACCCCGGCCGGCAGCTGATGTAAAGGTAAACGCAAAGGGACGACCGTTTCGACGTTTGCGTTGCGACTGAGCGCTTTCAGTACTGCACTACCGACAAAGCCGGACGCGCCCGTCAAAATTACTTTCATTCTCACCTGATCGCTTTTTTTGGTTTCGTGGTTATTACTATCGGACAGAACGCGTGACAGCGAAAGGTACGCACGCAAGCTACGGAAATTTCTGACAAAAATTGGTCTGATGCGCCAATACAATAGCCTATCGTACGGCGCGCAACAGAATGAATTCACAAGACCCTAATGAATCCGGGGCAAAACTACAAATCGACGGTCAATAACCCTGCCCATATTCTTGACCGATATCAAAAATGCCTCCCAATCGGCGCCTGTCAGCCATGGACAGCCTATGCAAAACAAAACAGAATCCTCCCTCCCATCCAGGTACCTATAAGAGCTCATGTCCAAAGGGAAAGTCACCAACGCGCTATCTTCCCCCATAGCTGCAAGTGTTGCCGCCATATTTGGCCGCTTCCTGCTGTTGGGCACCGGCGCCCTGACAGGCATCATCATTCCCCTGACCATGTCGCAGACTTCGGTAGGACTGTTCTTCCTGGCTCAATCGCTCATAGCGGCACTTGCCACCCTGGGCCAGCTTGGACTGAGCATCACCGCACCAGCCCGCATTTCCACAGCGCAGGGGCATCGTGACGGTGGCCAGGTGAAGCAGGTATTGCGCCGGAGCCTGCTGCTGGCTGTGCTATCGACTGTTGCCCTGGCCATCGGGTTCAATATTTTCATGCAGGTTCTGTCACGCTACGAAGGCGACGACCTGCTGCGGCTGCTGCACGGCATTGCCCCGCTGGTGTCGCTGAGCATGATCCTGGCCGCATTCAGCACCATCCTGTCCGAACAGCACCGGGCCCTGGGTCACTTCGTGCAGGCCAGCTTCCTGACCACCGGGGCGAGCCTGGCCAGTGCGGCAACGGTAATCCTGGCATGGCGCGGCGAGTTGCACATTGAGCTGAGCACGCTGATTGTGGCTGGCGCGATAGGCGCCGGCTGCACCACCCTGCTGGGTGCCTGGAGCCTGCGCCGCTGGTACCGGGCGCAACATCAGGGCAAGCCAGCCACCAGCATCGGCTATGCCGCGCTGCTGCGAGAAACCCGCCCCAACCTCACCACCACCGTGGTGCTATTCGTAATGTCGCAGGCCGACTTGTGGATCATTGCCTGGTTCGGAGACGCCGCCGGGCTGGCCGTCTATGGCCTGGCTTCACGCCTGGCAGCCCTGGTACTGATACCGCTGGCGGTGATCAACACAGTGGTGGCACCCTCCATCGGGCGCATCTGGGTACGGGGCAAAAAGCGCTACCTGCAACGCGTGCTGGGGGTGGGCGCTGGCGCGGCGACACTGTTCGGCCTGGTGGGGTACCTGCTGTTCATTTTGTGTGGCCAATTCGTGCTGGCACACGTCTGGTCCAGCGAATACGGCAATGCGTACTATATTTTTGCCATCCTCGGAGTTTCACAACTGGCACAAACTTACGCCGGTACCGCCGGGTTTGTGCTGATGATGCTGCAGAAACAGCATGTGGCCATGCGTATTTCCGTGATCAGCGGACTCTGCATGATTGCCTCCGGACTAGTGGCCATGTGGACGCATGGAATCATCGGTTTGGCCGTGGTATACAGCCTCGGCGGGGTCTGCCAATCGCTGGCACAGATCTATTGCGTCAAACGAATTTTCAACCTCAGCACTACCGCCGATTACTCTTCATTGCGCAGGTTCGTGCGTCTCTATTACCGTCGAAAGGTATCTCATGGCCGCTAGCAGCATAATGCCCAAGGTTTCGATCGTCATCCCTACCTACAATACCGGGCGCTATGTTCTGGATGCGATCGACAGTGTGCTGCAGCAGACCTACCCGAACGTTGAGCTGATCGTCGTCGATGATGGCTCCACCGACGACACCCCGGCACTGCTGGAGCAACACCCGGGCAATTTCATTCGTTACCGTCAGGTCAACGCCGGGCAGAGCGCAGCGATGAACTTTGGCTGGCAGCAAAGCAGCGGCGAGCTGCTGGGTTACCTGAGTGCCGACGACCGCCTGCACCCACGCGCCGTAGAGGCCATTGTCGCTACCATGGCCAAGGAGCCCCAGGCCGTGCTGGCCTACCCGGACTTCTGCGTCATTGATGAAGACTCCAAGCACGTGCGCACGGTGCAGACGCCCGATTACGAAGAGCGCCTGCTGATCGCCAACTTCCAGTGCCTGCCGGGCCCCGGGGCGCTGTTCCGGCGTTCGGTGTGGGATAAGGTTGGTGGCTGGAATACCGGGCTGCGCAATATCCCGGACATGGACTTTTTCCTGCGCCTTTGCCAGTACGGGCCGTTTACCCGGGTGGCCGAGCCACTGGCTGACTTCCGCATCCACTCCGGCTCAACCACCTACAACCCATGTAACGCAGAGCGCTCAGATGAGCCATTGCGAGTCATCAACAGCCTTTATCAGACCAGCGGTCTGTCACCCTCCATCCTCGGCTGGAAGCGCAAGGCAGTTGCCAATGCCCATATGCTGTCCGGCTTCATGCATGGTTTTTCCGGGCGCTATGCGATGTTCGTGGTGCGCATGGGCAAGGCCGCCCTGCTCGATCCACCGTCCATCATTTCACGCAAGATGGTCAGTTACGTGCTGACCATTTTCAGGCCGAAGTCCAAGGCCTGAGTATTTGGGTCAACCACTGGCTTACATAAAGCTCAAAAGTTTGAGCAGCCGCTGTGGGATCGGGCTTGCCCACGAACACCGGCAAAGCCGGTGCCATTCTCCGCGCAGCCTTCTTAGCGGGAGAGCCCGCTCCGATAGGGTGCCGAAAACAACAAAAAGCAGTCAGTTCTGGCACTCTCAGAGTACGTTGATGGTTCAAATCGCTCAGGGCAATCGCTATGTGCACAACGACGTTGCTTCTGGTAGCCATAGCCCTACTCGGAGTACCGGCTCCGAGAGGAGGAAAATCCGACGAACGCACAGCAAATCATCGCACACCTGCCTTCGTTTCTTGTCACAGTCAGGTCAATTCTCCAACCCTTAAAGCCAAGTACATGCCATTTCTGTCCAGGCAATCGGCATGACTCAGGTGTGATCAGGCAGATCCCCTCACGATGACAGTCACTATCAGGACTTACAACGCTACCGCGCCTCTCGACGCTGCACTCGCGCCGCTGTTTGCGCTTTGTGCCTGGGTAACCTTGAACCCTTACTTTCTGTGGAACTCCCTGCGCCACATGGCTGTTGCCGGTATGCTCTCGGGCTGCTTGGCGATAGCTGCCCTCCTACTTGGTGACCGCCCGCGACGCCGAGAGGTGCCCGGGTTCATTCTCATATGTCTGTTCGTGCTCTACATCAGTATGCTACCCAAAGTCGACGGCAGCACCACGCGCTGGTACTTCGTGCTGCCCACCATTTTTGCCCTGGCGGTATTTTCCGACCATCGTCGCGGCAAGGTGCTGCAATGGTTCGGCTGGATCTTTGCGATCAGCCTGATCCCCGGCATCGTGGTGTCACTCGGGAAGATCACAGGCCTACCCGTGCAAATGGACCGTCTGCCCCTACTCAACCCGTCGATGGCTCAGGGTGGCGGTTTCTACATGCATGCCCCGGGCGCATTATTGTTGTCCGGCAACCATCTATCGCTACCCTGGGGCGGTGAACTCTACCGGCTATGCGCCATGTACGACGAGCCCGGCATGGTTGGAACCCTGTCGGCTTTCCTTCTGGCAGGCAACCGCTTCCGGCTCAAGCCGTTTCCGTTCCTGATCATCTTTGTCGGTGGTGTATTGTCGTTTTCCCTGGCCTTTATCGTCATGGCGTCTATTGGTTTCCTTTTCCGCTTGGTGCAGGCCCGTTCGCCGCTGACCCTGCTTCCGTTAGCCATTCTGGGTCTGTTCGGACTGCTGGTACTGGGCATTATCAAGCCGAGCGCCCCTGCTACCCAGCCACACGCGGCAGTTACAACCCAAGCGGAGCGGATGTCCCAGCAGGACAAACAAGCAACACAACCACTGGCCAGCCATGAAGAGCCCTTGCCTACCTCACCAGCTGTCACGCCGCCACAACCCGAACAGCACCTGCGCCAGACCGAGTACATCAATAACCGTTCGCTGCCGGAAATGGACAAGCTGTTCGCCCGTTACCTGGATGCCGATACCCGCACCCTGCTGTTCGGCCTGGGTGCCGACTCCAGCGTGGTCTATGGCGGGGTGTCACAGGTGGTCACGCGCATACTCACCGACTTCGGCCTGATCGGTGCCCTGCTGTTCGGGTTGGCCATGGTCGGTCTGACACTGGCCATCACCCACAATGCCAAGCGTCGGTTGTGGGTGCTGCTGTTCTTCGCCCTGTTTGCACTCAGCATCTACCAGCGACCGATCGTGTGGATGCCCTATGCGTTCACCATGTTCATCTGCAGTTCGACCCTGGCCGGACGCCGCAAATCCAATTCCCCAACGCAATCGGCAAGCTGAATTAAACCCCGTCGGCAGCCAACGCCGACGGGAAATACTATTCGGTCATCGAACCGGTGCGTAGCAACCGAGTGAAGTGCCGCAACATGACCTGGACAGTAGCTGACCATGTGTAATGTTCGAGAATAAACGCCTTTAGTCGCCCGCCCTTGGCCCTGAGTTCGGTTAAATCGGACAACATGTACTCCAGCCCCTGCGCGATGCCCGCAGCACTAGCCGGAACTATCAGGCCACCTCGCATCTGCTCGACCTGGTCGAAACCACAGGTGTCGGTCAGCAAAACCGGCACCCCGACTACCCCGGCTTCCAGGGCAACCAGTGACATCGCCTCTGAACGCGAAGGAATGACCAGCATCATCGCCTGACGATACACCTGAGTCCGCTGTGCCTCATCCAGAAAGCCAATGAAGTGAATGCGCCCGGCCAGCCCCGAGGCGTCCACCTGGGCCTGCAGCTCTTGCTGCATGCCAAAATCCGGCCCGGCCATCACCAGCGGGTAGCACTGCGCCGCCGGGGTATCGAGGTAGGCCTGGATCAAGAAGTCCGGGCCCTTGACCGGTGCCAACCGCCCCATGAAAAGGATGAAGGGCTCATCTGGCAGTTGCACGTTGCTTGCCTGTTGCGCCGGCCCGGGCTCGACCACGGCATTACCGATGACCGGGATCGAAGCGGCCGGCACGCCTGCCACCTGGGCGATCAGCCTTTGTTCCAGGTCGGTAATGGCGATAAAGCCCGAAGCCGCCTTGATCAGCCAGCGACCCAGCAGAAAGTGGAACACCTTCATGATCAGCCTCGGTGAATCCACCGAGGCAAACTCGCCCGCCGGGCACAGGACGTAGGGGCGCCGACCAATCAACGCCAGCAATCCCATGGCCACGCTCAACAGGTTCCAGTAGCCCATGATGTGCAACACATCGGTATTGCGCACCGCACGCCAGGCGCGCCAGGGGTTAAGCAATGGAATCGGGAAGCGATGGCCGATGCGGCCGGTGATATAGCTCTTTACCCCGAGTTCATCGAACTCCCGCTGCCACGAATTTCCGGTCATGGCCACGGCTTCGCAGGCACTGCCAGCCTTGGCCAGGTGCAGCGCGAGGTGGCGGGTGCGCTCTGCCGTGCCGCCGCCGAGTTTGGCATCCAGCGAGATATTGACCAGCAGTACTCTCATGCCGACGCCCTCAGCAGTGCAATGTAGCGCTGCAGTTGCTGCTTGAAGTCGGCCGTGGCTGGCTGTTGCCACTCGGTAAGCCGCTGTTCGCTGAAGCGGCGCATGGGGTTGGCATTGCTGATGCGGCGCAGACGCAACAGCAGGCCGAGCAGAGCCTGCGGCAGGTGCGGCAGGTAACTGATCGAGGGCCGGCCAAACGCCTGCATCAGGGCATCTTGCAGGTAGCCGAAGTTATTTTCCGGTGCGGCGTCATCGGTTACCAGCACCACCTCCCCTTGGCGAACCTCAGGCACACAAGCCACGAAAGCCAAGGTCTGCGCCACCTTTTCGACACTGACCAGATGCATCCGCCGCGGGCCGTACAGCACCCGCCGCAATGCCAGCTTCCAGGCCGGCGCGCCGGAAACTTCACGCACGAACGACACAATGTTCAGCCCGCCGTCGCCAAACACGGCGCCCAGGCGCAGCACCACTACTTCGAAGCTGGTCGCCGGCACCGCGCGCGCCAGTGCTTCGGCGCCAGCGTGTTCACACTCATAAGGCGTTCTGGGTTCAAGGCGCGTGCCGGCATCGACCACCGCGTCCGGTGCTGCGCCGAACACGTCGATGCTAGATACGTGCACATACCGCTTGATGCTTACTTGCTCGCAGGCCTTGAGCACGTTGACGATGGCCGGCTCGAACCAGCCGCTGCCATCGGGCCGCAATAGGTTGATCACCGTGCAACCTGGCACGAGGATAGCCGCAAGTGCCGCAGGGTCATCCACGTCAAAGCGCGCGACGCGCACTTTGGCACTGCTCAACCAATCGGGTTCGGTACGGTGGATGGCATAGATGACCTCGGTGTCACCCAGCTCGTCGCATACATCCAGGAAATGTCGGCCAACAAAGCCGCTTCCCCCAATCACCACCAGCGCGTTCATAGGCCGTTCGCTTCTCCATCAGCCAGAGCGGGGATCAATCATGGCCTAAAGCCTGTCAGTTGGCGCCAAGGGGCTGCCGCGATGAGCCGCAAGACAGCCCAAGTCGCGTGACTGGCGGCCATTAGCCTTGTGCTGGTTACTTGGACCAGACCGTGCGGTTGATGTAGTCGGTGTAGCTGTACACGATCCGCACCACCTGCTTGGAAACCGGCCCGCCCAGATAATCCTGCACCACCGGGATCACCCGCTGGTTACGGTCGTGCTGACTGATCACCACGCGCACGGCATCCAGCACGCGGTCCGGGGTGAGGCCGCACATGATCAGAGTGCCTTCATCCATGCCTTCCGGGCGCTCGTGGGCGTTGCGGATGGTAACCGCCGGCAGGTTCAGCAGCGAGGCCTCTTCAGTGATGGTACCGCTGTCCGAGAGCACACACAGCGCGCCCATCTGTAGACGGATGTAGTCCAGCAGGCCGTAGGGTTTGACGAAGCGGATCAGTGGGTGCTCCAAGCTTTCGCCCAGGTCCTCGAGACGCTTGCGGGTACGCGGGTGGGTGGAAACAATGATCGGATGGCCATAGGTGTCGGCCAGGGCGCGTAGAGATGCCAACAGATCGCGCAGGTTCTGCGGGGTGTCGACGTTTTCTTCGCGGTGGGTGCTGACGATGAAGTACTTGCCTTCCTCTAGCCCCTCGCGCTCCAGTACCGTGGAGGCGTCGATACGAGGTCGGTAGTAGTCCAGCACCTCCTGCATGTGCGAACCGGTCTTGATGATGGTTTCCGGGCGGATACCTTCATCCAGCAGGTAGCGCCGGGCATGCTCAGTCAACACCATATTGATGTCGCTGAGGTGGTCGAGCACCTTGCGGTTCAGCTCTTCCGGCACCCGCTGATCGAAACAGCGGTTACCCGCCTCCATGTGGAATACAGGGATCTTCCGACGCTTGGCAGCGATCACGGCCAGGCATGTGTTGGTGTCGCCATACAGCAGCAGGGCGTCGGGTTTTTCCAGCTCGAAGATTTCATCGGACTTGGCGATGACTTCGGCGATAGTACCGGCTGCCGTGGCACCCACTGCCCCCAGGAAATGATCCGGCTTGCGAATGCCCAGATCATCGAAGAATACCTGGTTGAGCTCGTAATCGTAGTTCTGACCGGAATGCACCAGTACATGGTTGGCCTGCTCGTCGAGTTCAGCGATGACGCGGCTCATCTTGATCAGTTCGGGCCGGGTGCCGACCAGGGTCATGACCTTAAGCATTGAGTTGTTCCTGGATATAGTCGAGTTTCAGCAGCAGGGCCTTGATGCCGTCAATGTCGAGCCGCTCGGTATTGTGGGAGGTGTAGTCATCCAGCTCGGAGATATGCTGCTCGCCTTCGACAAAGTACTTCTTGTAGTTAAGGTCGCGGTTGTCGGCCGGGATACGGTAGTAACGGCCCATGTCATCGGCCTTGGCCATTTCCTCGCGGGAAATCAGCGACTCGTAGAGTTTTTCGCCATGTCGAGTGCCAATCACCTTGATTGGGTTTTCCCGCTTGAACAGCTGGCGCAGCGCTTCTGCCAGCTCCTGCACGGTGGACGCCGGAGCCTTCTGTACGAAGATGTCACCCTGCTGAGCGTTTTCGAAGGCGTGCAGCACAAGGTCAACGGAGTCTTCCAGCGACATCAGGAAGCGGGTCATGTTCGGGTCAGTCACAGTCAGTTCATTGCCGGCCTTGAGCTGGTCGACGAACAACGGGATCACCGAACCCCGCGAGGCCATGACGTTGCCATAACGGGTGGCGCAGATCACTGGGCCCTGCTGCGGGATCATCCGCGACTTGGCCACCATCAGCTTTTCCGCCATGGCCTTGGAAATACCCATGGCGTTAATCGGGTACACAGCCTTGTCGGTGCTCAACACCACTACACGCTTGACCCCATTGGCGATGGCTGCATTCAGCACGTTCTCGGTACCGATGACGTTGGTCTTCACCGCTTCCATCGGGTAAAACTCGCAGGATGGTACCTGCTTCAACGCTGCAGCATGGAAGATGTAATCGACCCCTACCATCGCCTCTGCCACGCTCTGATAATCACGCACATCACCGATATAGAACTTCACCTTGTCGTTGGACATGGCGATACGCATGTCCTCCTGCTTTTTTTCGTCACGGCTGAAGACGCGGATTTCCTTGACGTTGGTATTGAGAAAACGCTTGAGCACCGTATTGCCGAAAGAACCGGTGCCGCCGGTAATCATGAGAATCTTGTTGTCGAACACGTGTGCGCTCCTTGTAATTCGTTATTGACGGTGTTCGTGCATGAACTTTATGAGCGCCGGCCAGGAAGGTGGCTGATAGCCCGCATCCGTGCGGAAGCGGGAAGAGTCCAGCGAACGATCGATAACCAGTTTGTCATCCGGCACGATCTGGATGTCCTTGCCATAAACCTTCGCTACCTGCTTGAGCAGTTCGTACTTGTCGATAGGCTCGGCAGACACATGGTAAAGCCCTTTCAGCGAAGGGTTGGGAATCACGTAGTCCAGCATCACACGGGCCAGCTCGGCTGTCGGCAGGCCGGAGAAGATCGCCTTGGTGAAGCCTTTCACACTGCCTTGCTGGGACAGGAACCAGTCGACCAGCGATGCATTGCTTTGCAATTCATGGCCGATGATTGATGTGCGCAGGGTTACAGCATCGTCCAGGTCGTGCAACTCGCCGATATACTTGGACTTGCCATACAGGTCGGTGCAATCTGACTCGTCCTGTTCCCGGTACATGCCCTTGGCACCTGAAAATACACAGTCGGTACTGACATGGATCAGGCGCGCACCAGACACGCGACACAGCGTGGCCAAGCGATGCGGCAGCATGGCGTTGATCGGCAGCGCGGTAAGCGGGTCCTTGGCATCGGCCAGTTGCTTGATAAGGCCCACGCAGTTGATCACCACATCCGGCCGGGCCTTGGCGAAGGCCGCCATCAGCGCGTCGGCATCGAGTACATCCACGCCGCACAGCAATCGCTCGGCCTGCTCAGGAGCAAAGAACCTGCGCCCGGACGACGAACGCAGCGTGCCCATGACACGGTGTTGCGAATTGGCCGAGAAATACCGGAAAACGGCGTTGCCCAGCATGCCCGAGACACCCAGTACCAATATGTTCATTGCGTCGCTTTGTCCTGTTCAATCCGTTGTTCGAACATGCGCACCAGTGTCTTGCACTGGGCCTTGAGTTCGAAGTGTTTCAAGAAGTAGGCCCTCGCCTGTGTGCCCATCTGTTCTCGCTGCGCCTGCGGCATGGCCAGCATAGACCTTATGCACGCCGCGAGTCTGGCCGAGTCTTCGGCAGGACAGGTAATACCGGCACCGGCATCGTTGATGACACGGGCACCTTCACCATCCAGGCTGCCTATTATCGGTCTGCCCGCTGCCAGGTAGGCTTGCACCTTGCTCGGAATGGTAAAACTGAAAATCTCGTCCCGCTTGAGTGTAACCAGCAATGCGCCACTGAGCTCGAACAGTTCGGCCATCGCCGTACGCGGATAGGCGCCGGCAATGATCAGGTTGTCCAGGCCCCATTTGCGTTTCTGTTCTGCCAGCCAGTCGGCCTTGCTGCCGGTGCCGACCATCACGATACGGGCCTGCAGATGCTCGGCCTGCAGCACCCGCGCAGCTTCGGCGATGGTGGCCAACCCTTGCGCGCTGCCTAGGTTGCCGGCGAACACTACGCAGAAGTGGCCGCGCAACAAGGTCGTCAATGACTCAGGCAACTTGCAGATTTCACCGGACTCATCCTGCTGCAGGTAAGAGTTGGGGTAGTAATTGATCTTGTCAGCCCGCGCGTAGCGCTTGACCGGGTCGATGAACGCTCGTGACTGCACCAGCAATACATCCACGGCCCAATAAAGGCCACGCACCAGCAAGCCGACAATCGATAATAAAAACTTGTTGCGAACGAAGCCGGTGGCCGCAAGGCTTTCCGGCCACAAGTCCTGTATCCACAGGAACACTGGCGCGCGGTGGGCGAGTTTCATGGCCAGTGCAGGAATTACAGAAGTGATGGGCGATGGCGCGAAGACGAAGTAGGCATCGAACTGGCCGCGCTTTGCATGGCGTGTGAAATACCTGACGCCGTTGGCCACGAATGAAAAATAATTGAGGATCAGATTTTTCGCCCCGCCTTTCTTGCGCGGCCGCAGCGGTGCCCGATGGACAGCAATCGTTTCAGCAAAGCGGTCTTCAACCGCATCATGGGCGGTATAACCTGGGAAAACCTCACCACTCGGATAGTTAGGCTTACCAGTAAAAACTTCAACATGCACGCCCAGCGCACTCAACTCCCGAACGATATCGTTGATGATGAAGTTTTCAGGGAAGAAATACTGGCTGACCACAGCAATTTTCAAAGGTGCTTGCGTCACACTGACTTATCCTTCTGCGCGTGGCGAAATCGATGCTGCATGAAATGCCCTGAACTCTCATGGAGGCATGCACGGTCGTTAACAAGTCGAAACGGTGACCCGCTGGATGCTGACTATGCGCCTTGGTAACTGACCTGCCGCCACTCCTGAAACCTCGGAATACCAGAAGACAAGCACCCACGACTATTGTCCACGTTACTTTCCGATGTTGGCGCATGTTATTGTAGTTATCCAGCCTTAGCCATCCTTTGGCCATCATTTAAAAATATGTAGCTTGCTATTGTTTGTCGCCTCCAATGCGAAGTCACGGCCATCAAGCTACTATCCTGCGCGGCCCGCTTCAACCCCTAGGCCGACATCCTGAATAAGTCAACCGTTTGCTTCGGTAAGTTCCTAAAAACGCTAAAAAAACTCTGCCATCCATCGGGTGGACCTACACAGCCTCAACAGTGCTGCGCTCGCAACAACGTGATTGGCCCCTTCCGAGGTTTAGCTGGCACACTCCTCATGGGATGGAGACTGTGACCGAACGCCCCTGCTGCCTGAATTTCGCCTCGATGGCCTTGCCCAGCGCCATCTTGGCATTGCTATCACCGTGCACCAGCACCACACGCCCGGATGGCCCCCGGCCTGGCGACGCAAAAGCCACGAGGCCCGTCTGATCCGCATGCCCAGAGTAACCCGGCAAGGTTACGACTTTTGCGCGTACCTCATACATCTGCCCATCCAGGTCGATCTGCACAAAGCCTTCCGCCCCTTCGCTAGCCTGTATCACCGCGCCCGGCGTGCCCTTGGCCTGGTAACCGACAAACATCACCTCGTGCCGTGGGTCCCCCAGCATGGCCTTGAGGTAATTGACAATACGCCCGCCCGAGCACATGCCATTGCCGGCAATGACGATCGCTGGCCGCCCGGTGCTCTTGAGATAATTGACCACTTGCTGGTGACGGGCATGGGTGTCCACGCTGATCAACTGACTGAAACCCAGCGGGTCGCGCCCTTCGGCAAAGCGTGCCCTGGCTTCGGCATTCCAGTAGTCGTGCAGCTCCCGGTACACACCGGTAATGCGCTGTGCCAGGGGGGAGTCAAGGATGATGGGCAGCTGCGACCAGTCGAGCGGGTCGCCATCGGGGGCCGGGCCGGCATTGTTCAGCAAGGCCTTGCGGTGAAGAATGCCTTCGAGCTCGTACAGCAGCTCCTGGGTCCGGCCGAGGCTGAAGGCCGGAATGAGGAGTGTCCCCTCATCGGCCAGGGCGCGGTCGATGGCCGCTTCCAGCCGTTGCTGACGGTCGCCTGCAGGCGGGTGCAGGCGGTCGCCGTAGGTGCTTTCCAACACGAGGACATCGGCCCGTTCCGGAGGCTGCACGGGGCGCAGCAAGGGGTTGCCACAAGCACCGAGGTCACCGGAGAACACGTAGCGGGTGTTGGCTTGTTCGTACTGCACGTCGCATTCGACATAGGCCGAACCCAGCAGATGGCCGGCGCGCTGCAGGCGAACGCGACAAGTGAGACCGGGGTGCTCGACCAGGGTGTGCCATTGCTCGAAAGGCAGGGGCACGATCAGGTCGCGGATGAATTCGAGGTACCTCGCCACATGGGCGGGCTGGCTACTGATGCTCAGCTTGTAAGCGTCTTCCAGCACCAGTGGCAGCAGCCGGGCAGACGGCTCGCTGCACAGGATGGGGCCACGATAGCCTGCCGCCAGCAGCGCCGGGATGCGACCAACGTGGTCGAGATGCACATGGGTGATGACCAGGGCCTGAATGCCCTGCACGTCGAAGCCCAGTGGCGCCGCCTCGGCGCCCTGCTCCAGGCCGCAGTCGATCAGCAGGCTGCTGGTCGGGCCGAGGTGCAGTTGATGGCAGGAGCCGGTAACGCCGCGGGTACCACCGTGATGGGAAAGGACGGGAAAATCCATGCTGCGCACACTCGCCTGGGCCGAAAATGAAGTGCGTTATTACTCCATGACAGCCGGCGCAGGCATAGGTGAGACTTTCCCAAATAGGTGTAGGAAATATCCTTAGTTACCGCTAAGAGCTGCCTGGCGGGCAGAAGCCCTGATCTTGCGCTTGCTGCGCAGTACGCCGTAGGCACCCAGCAGCGGCCCGACTGCCAGGCCAATGACCAGGGCGGCCAGCACCAGCACGGCGACCGGCATGGCCGGGGCTGCCCAACCGAACAGGACCAACGAGACGGTTTGCTGGTTCTCCAGCACGAAGAACAGCACCACAGCCGCCAACAGCAGCACGAACACCGCCGCCAGGGCGCGCTTGAGGTTACGCATCAGATTGCTCCTTGTGGAATCAGGTGTGGGCCTCATGCTCTTCTTCATTGACCCGGTCGCGCAACTCTTTGCCGGGTTTGAAGTGCGGCACGAACTTGCCTTCGAGGCTGACCGACTGGCCAGTCTTCGGGTTACGGCCTACGCGAGGGGCGCGATAGTGCAGCGAGAAGCTGCCAAAACCGCGGATTTCGATGCGATCACCAGTGGCAAGGCATTGTGACATCTGCTCAAGCATGGTCTTGATGGCCAACTCCACGTCCTTGGACGAGAGCAGCCCCTGATGGGTGACAATACGTTCGATCAGCTCCGACTTCGTCATATTTTTCCCTTCGTTATCAAGCAGCTAGATCATTGCTTAACCAGTTTGTAGCACGCTGGGAGGGATTTGAACAGGGCGGTTCTTGACTTAATAAAAAAATTCAAGATTGAAGTTTTACAGGAATGGTCTAGCTTGCGGCGCCTGGCAGGCCCGGCCTCTTCGCTGGCAAGCCAGCTCCCACAGGGATCGTGCAGGCTTTTGGGAAATCGGCCCTGGTTCGC
Source organism: Pseudomonas sp. LS.1a (assembly GCF_022533585.1). NCBI lineage: Bacteria > Pseudomonadati > Pseudomonadota > Gammaproteobacteria > Pseudomonadales > Pseudomonadaceae > Pseudomonas > Pseudomonas sp. LS.1a. Next base: position 1,426,672 of record NZ_CP092827.1, on the reverse strand, counting down.
TGCCCCTGCAAAGATGTTGCCTGCTTCGAAGCCAAGTACCGACCTGTTATCACCTGCCTTGAGGCCAGCGCAGCCCATGTGGGATCGACCCGCTCTTTGAACGGCAGATGACTCATTGCTGTAGTGGGGTTCTGTAGGAGCAGCCGGTGCTGACAAAGCCTTTCTATCGGTTGTACCGGCCTCTTCGCAGCACAAGGCTGCTCCTACAAGGAACGCGCCAGACGAGCGATATTTGTTCTCTGCGCGACAGCGCAGCCCGAAAGGGCTGGGCAATCTCCCTACAGAGATCGTGCAGGCCTTTGGAAATCGGCTTGGGTCGCTGGCCCGGCAGAGATGCTGCCTGCTTCGAAGTCAATTACCGACCGGTTGAGAGCAGACTTTTCGCGACACAGGGCCTCTTCACAAGGGGATCGTGCAAGTACTGGGAACATGGACAAGACCACTGCCCCCGCATGGACAGCCTGTGGGAGCAGGCGATGCGATGGATGGCACCGGCTAGGCCGGTGTTCGCGGGTGAACCCGCTCCCCACAGAGGGATCGCGCCGGTTTCCGGAGAATTGGCACAACGTTATCCCACTGAGGCAGCACATGTCTTGAACGCCACACCACCTTCTGGGTGAAAGTGGGCACGCCAGCTATTGGAGGCCAGACGCCTATGCCAATTGCTGCGAACCCGCTCGGGAAAAGCGTTTGCGCATCGCCAAGGCAGGCTTCTCTACCAGCCCCCACGACACATACCCCGCCAGCCAGGACGCCGGAACGGCAGCCAACATCAACCAGTAAGGCCCGACCCATGGCATCGCCCACGCCAACAATTGCTGGATCGGAAAAGCATACAGGTAGATGCCATACGAGTAATCCTCCACAAATGAGGGAAGCTTCAACTGCGGGCAATAAGCTACGTACAACGTGCCGTACATCGTCAGAACGGCAAATGCAAAAATCTCAAGGCGCCCACCCTTGGCCAAGATGAACAACGCAACGCAGACAAGCAACAGCCACCCGGTATAAGGGATCACCGCCCGGTACGAATAGAACACCGCCCCTGCCAGGAAGCACACCACCAGCTTGAACGGGTACTCCGCAAAGGCTGGATGCAGGGTATGCAACCCCAGTGCAATCACCAACGCGGCAAGCGTCAAACCTGTCATCGGCCACCGGCAAACCTTGGCCACGAGCACCAATAGCCACAGCACCACGTACATGCGCATTTCCAGTGGGATGGTCCACAGGCTGCCATTGACCGAAGCGCCATAGGGGCGCGGGGTAAAGCTCACCCCAGGCAAGAGGAACTGGGCATCCTTGAAAACCAGCAATGGGCTATAGACGTACCTGTAAACCTGGCGCTGGGAAAGATACTCACCAAGCGGCAGCGAGGTGATGACAGGCCCTAGCACAAAGGCCATGAGCAGCAGGCATACGAGCAAGCCAGGCAGGATCCGCAATGCGCGGGCCAGGTAGAAATCCCGGGCACTATTCTTTTCTCCACTGGCCGCGATCAGAAAACCGCTGACAATGAAAAATACTTCCACGCCCAGGCTATGAACGGGCACCGGCATGCCCAGCAGCAGGCCAGGGTCGGTGCAACTCAGGCACTCCAGATAGGAGAGCGCAAAGGAATGCCCCACCACTACGGCAGTTGCTGCCAGCAGCCTGATGATCAGGAAATTGTTATCGCGTCCGCGACCTTCCATGACGTCGCCAAAACTCAACATCGCACAATCCCCCGACATGGCCTTCTTTCAGCATAAAAAAAGGCGACCCGGAGGTCGCCTTTTTTTACCGATCAAACAGAACTCAGTTCTGCTTGGCCATTGCTTCGCGCAGCAGCGCAGCCATGGTGGTGTCGGCAGCCGCTTCCGGAGCGTTTTTCAGGCTCTGGATGGCTTCGCGCTCTTCAGCATCGTCCTTCGACTTGATGGACAGGCTGATAACGCGGGACTTGCGGTCAACGCTGATGATCTTGGCTTCGATCTCTTCGCCTTCCTTCAGGACGTTACGCGCGTCTTCAACGCGGTCACGGCTGATTTCGGAAGCTTTCAGAGTAGCTTCGATGTCGTCGGCCAGAGTGACGATGGCGCCTTTGGCGTCAACTTCTTTCACGATGCCCTTGACGATAGCGCCCTTGTCATTGACAGCAACGAAGTTGGAGAACGGATCGTCTTCCAGCTGCTTGATGCCCAGGGAGATGCGCTCGCGCTCTGGGTCGACCGACAGGATGACGGTTTCCAGCTCGTCGCCCTTCTTGAAACGACGTACGGCTTCTTCGCCGGTTTCGTTCCAGGAGATGTCGGACAGGTGAACCAGGCCGTCGATGCCGCCGTCCAGACCGATGAAGATACCGAAGTCGGTGATCGACTTGATGGTACCGGTGATCTTGTCACCCTTGTTGAACTGGCCGGAGAAGTCTTCCCATGGGTTGGACTTGCACTGCTTGATGCCCAGGGAGATACGACGACGCTCTTCGTCGATGTCCAGAACCATGACTTCCACTTCGTCGCCAACCTGAACGACTTTCGACGGGTGGATGTTCTTGTTGGTCCAGTCCATTTCGGAAACGTGTACCAGACCTTCAACGCCTTCTTCCAGCTCAGCGAAGCAGCCGTAGTCGGTCAGGTTGGTAACGCGAGCTTGTACGCGAGTACCTTCCGGGTAGCGGGCAGTGATAGCTACCCACGGATCTTCGCCCATCTGCTTCAGACCCAGCGAAACGCGGTTGCGCTCGCGGTCGAACTTCAGAACGCGTACGTCGACTTCGTCGCCAACGTTAACGATTTCCGATGGGTGCTTGATACGCTTCCAGGCCATGTCGGTGATGTGCAGCAGGCCGTCGATACCGCCCAGGTCCACGAAGGCGCCGTAGTCGGTGAGGTTCTTGACGATACCTTTGACTTGTTGGCCTTCCTGCAGGGTTTCCAGCAGGGCTTCGCGCTCGGCGCTGTTCTCGGCTTCCAGCACGCTGCGACGGGAAACGACAACGTTGTTGCGCTTCTGGTCCAGCTTGATGACCTTGAATTCCAGCTCTTTGCCTTCCAGGTGGGTGGTGTCGCGCACAGGGCGGACATCAACCAGGGAGCCCGGCAGGAACGCACGGATGCCGTTAACGTCGACAGTGAAGCCGCCCTTAACCTTACCGTTGATAACGCCCTTGACCACTTCTTCGGCGGCGAAAGCTGCTTCCAGAACAATCCAGCACTCGGCGCGCTTGGCTTTTTCACGGGACAGTTTGGTTTCGCCAAAGCCGTCTTCGACCGCGTCCAGCGCAACGTGAACTTCGTCACCGACCTTGATGGTCAGCTCGCCAGCTTCGTTGTAGAACTGCTCGAGCGGGATGACGCCCTCGGACTTCAGGCCAGCGTGTACGGTAACCCAGTCGCCGTCGATGTCGACAACGATACCGGTGATGATGGCACCCGGCTGAAGATTGAGGGTTTTCAGGCTTTCTTCAAAGAGTTCTGCAAAGCTTTCGCTCATTTTAATTCCTGTAGATTCGGGCGAAACAGACGCCCATCGCCACATTCCAGACAATGTGGGTTTGTTTTAAGTAAAGGAAAGCCGGCAGGACGTTGACTGGTGCCCCTGCCTGCTCTCCTGGCTATCAGAGAAGGTCGCGCAGCGCGATCTCGCTCCTGATACGTTGCAACACCTGCTCGATGGACAACTCGGTAGAGTCCAACTGAATGGCGTCAGCCGCTGGCTTCAGCGGGGCCACTGCACGTTGGGTGTCGCGCTCATCACGCGCACGAATCTCATCCAGCAGACTCGACAGACTAACATCTTCACCCTTGTCCTTCAACTGCAGGTAGCGGCGACGCGCGCGCTCCTCCGCGCTGGCGGTGAGGAAGACTTTCAACGGCGCGTCCGGGAACACCACGGTGCCCATGTCGCGGCCGTCGGCGATCAGGCCCGGAGCCTCGCGGAATTCGCGCTGACGCACCAGCAGTGCATCCCGCACGGCCGGCAGCGAGGCAACCATCGACGCACCGGCGCCGACGGTTTCGGTGCGGATGACGTTGCTGACGTCCTCACCCTCAAGGATGATTTGTTGCAGCTTACCGGGCTCGGCGGCGATGAACTGCACATCCAGATGGGCGGCAAGCTTGGTCAGCAACTCTTCGTTGGTCAGGTCGACACCGTGGTTGCTGGCGTTGAACGCCAGCAACCGGTACAGCGCGCCGGAGTCCAGCAGCTTCCAGCCCAGCTCGCGAGCCAGCAGCCCGGCGACCGTGCCCTTGCCCGAGCCGCTTGGCCCGTCGATGGTGATGACCGGCGCCAGGGCACTCACGACTTGCCCTCTTCCGCCACGCGGATGCCCACTTCGGCGCACAGTGCCAGGAAGTTGGGGAACGAGGTGGCGACGTTGGCGCAGTCATGGATGCGGATCGGCGCGCTGGCGCGCAGCGAGGCAACGCTGAAGGCCATGGCGATACGGTGGTCACCGTGGCCATGCACTTCGCCGCCGCCGAGCTGGCCGCCGTCGATGATGATGCCGTCCGGGGTCGGCTCGCACTTGATGCCCAGGGTGATCAGGCCGTCGGCCATGACCTGGATGCGGTCGGATTCCTTCACCCGCAGTTCTTCGGCACCACGCAGCACGGTACGCCCCTCGGCGCAGGCAGCGGCAACGAACAGCACCGGGAATTCGTCGATGGCCAGTGGCACCAGCTCTTCAGGGATATCGATACCTTTCAGCTTGGCACCGCGCACACGCAGGTCGGCCACTGGCTCGCCGCCGACTTCACGCTGGTTTTCCAGGGTGATGTCGCCGCCCATCAGGCGCAGGATGTCGATCACGCCGGTGCGGGTCGGGTTGATGCCAACGTGTTCCAGCACCAGCTCGGAGCCTTCGGCAATGGACGCTGCCACCAGGAAGAACGCTGCCGAGGAAATGTCGGCCGGCACTTCGATACGGGTGGCAGTGAGCTTGCCGCCGGACTGCAGCGAGGCTACCGGGCCGTTACTCTCGACGCTGTAGCCGAAGCCGCGCAGCATGCGCTCGGTGTGGTCACGGGTGGGTGCAGGCTCGGTGACGGTGGTTTTGCCTTCGGCGTACAGGCCGGCCAGCAGCAGGCAGGATTTGACCTGGGCACTGGCCATCGGCAGCGTGTAGGTCAGCGCCTTGAGCTTGTGGCCACCACGGATGGTCAGCGGCGGGCGGCCGTCCGGGCCGGTCTCGACCACGGCACCCATTTCGCGCAGCGGGTTGGCCACACGGTTCATCGGGCGCTTGGACAGCGAAGCGTCGCCGGTCATGGTCACGTCGAACGGCTGGCCGGCCAGCAGGCCCGACAGCAGACGCATCGAGGTACCCGAGTTGCCCACGTACAGCGGCCCGGGTGGCGGCTTGAGGCCGTGCAGGCCAACGCCGTGAATGGTCACGCGACCATGGTTGGGCCCTTCGATGACCACACCCATGTCACGGAATGCCTGCAGGGTCGCCAGCGCGTCCTCACCTTCGAGGAAGCCCTCGACCTCGGTGGTACCTTCGGCCAGCGAGCCGAGCATGATCGAGCGGTGGGAAATCGACTTGTCGCCCGGTACGCGGATTCGCCCGGACAGGCGGCCACCCGGTTGGGCCAGGAAAATCAGATCGTTGGCGTTCATAGCGTCCACATAGGCCCGTCGGGCCAGGATTTTACTGAAATGCTCGCGGGCAACGCGTGCGCGGGTGAATACACCCAGCAACTGGTGCCCGTCCCCTTCAGCGATCGCGTCGCGCAAAGCGTCGAGATCACTGCGATATGTATCAAGCGTGCGCAGGACAGCGTCGCGGTTGGCGAGGAAGATGTCGTGCCACATGGTCGGGTCGCTGCCGGCGATTCTCGTGAAATCGCGGAAGCCCCCCGCAGCGTACCGGAAGATCTCGAGGTTTTCATTGCGCTTGGCCAGTGAATCCACCAGGCCGAAGGCCAGCAGGTGCGGCAGGTGACTGGTGGCAGCCAGCACTTCGTCGTGGCGCTCGACCGACATGTGCTCCACATCGGCGTCCAGCGCGCGCCACAGGCGATCGACCAGGGCCAGGGCGGTCGGGTCGGTTTCGGCCAGCGGCGTGAGAATGACCTTGTGCCGGCGGAACAGGGCGGCATTGGAGGCCTCTACCCCGCTCTGCTCGGAGCCGGCGATGGGGTGGCCGGGGACGAAGCGCGGCAGGCGCTCTCCAAAGACGGCCCGCGCCTCACGCACGACGTTGCCCTTGGCGCTGCCGACGTCGGTGATGACGGCATCGCCAAGGTCGAGCGCGGCCAGGCGGGCCAGGACCTTCTCCATGGCCAGGATCGGCACGGCCAACTGGATGACATCGGCACCGACGCAGGCGGCGGCAAGGTCTTCTTCGCAGCGATCGACCACGCCCAAAGCCACGGCCTGCTTGCGCGAGGGGGCGTCCAGGTCGACACCGACCACTTCGCGGCACAGGCCGCTTTCACGCAGGCCCTTGGCGAACGAGCCACCGATCAGGCCGAGGCCGACCACGACCAGGCGGTTGATGATTGGCGCGGGTTTGGTTGTTACTGCTTTTACCACTGGTGCGAACCCTGTTCAGAAATCTAGACAGCCTGTGAGGGCCATTGGGGCCGTCTTGCAGCCCATCGCGACACAAGGCCGCTCCTACAGGGGCCAGTACAGTTTCGAGGTCTGCACAATACCTGTAGGAGCGGCCTTGTGTCGCGATGGGGCGCGAAGCGGCCCCAACCATCTCAAATCAAAGCACCGCCTTCGGATACGAACCCAGCACCTTCAGCGCCACAGCCTCCTGGCTGATCTGCTCGAGCACCGCCTTGATCAGCGGGTCGCGGTGGTGGCCGACGAAATCGATGAAGAACACGTAGGTCCACTTGCCGCTGCGCGACGGGCGGGTCTCGATGCGGGTCAGGTCGATGCCGTTCTGGTGGAACGGCACCAGCAGCTCGTGCAAGGCACCCGGCTTGTTGCTCATCGAAACGATGATCGAGGTTTTGTCGTCGCCGGTCGGCGGCACTTCCTGGCTGCCGATCATCAGGAAGCGCGTGGAGTTGTCCGGGCGGTCTTCGATCTTCTCGGCCAGGCGCGTCAAACCATACAGGTTGGCCGCCATATCGCCGGCGATCGCCGCCGAGTTCCACTCGCCCTTGACCCGCTTGGCTGCCTCGGCATTGCTCGACACAGCCACGCGTTCCACGTTCGGGTAGTGCGCATCCAGCCACTTGCGGCACTGGGCCAGCGACTGGGCATGGGAGTAGATGCGGGTGATGCTGTCGGTCTTGGTGTTCTCGCCCACCAGCAGGTGGTGGTGGATGCGCAGTTCGACCTCGCCGCAAATCACCATGTCGTGCTCGAGGAAGCTGTCCAGGGTGTGGCTGACCGCACCTTCGGTGGAGTTTTCCACCGGCACCACGCCGAAGTTGACGGCACCGGCCGCCACTTCGCGGAACACTTCGTCGATGGCCGCCATCGGCCGGCTGATTACCGCGTGGCCGAAGTGCTTCATGGCCGCAGCCTGGGTGAAGGTACCTTCAGGGCCGAGGTAGGCGATTTTCAGCGGCTCTTCCAGGGCCAGGCACGATGACATGATTTCGCGGAACAGCCGCGCCATCTCTTCGTTGTCCAACGGGCCCTTGTTGCGCTCCATAACGCGCTTGAGCACGGCAGCTTCACGCTCGGGGCGGTAGAACACCGGCTTTTCGCCCTCGGCCAGCGAGGCGGTCTTGACCTTGGCCACTTCCTGGGCGCAACGGGCGCGCTCGCTGATCAGCTCGAGGATCTTCTCGTCGAGGCTGTCGATGCGAACGCGCAGCGCCTTCAGTTCGTGCTCGGACATCAGCCGTGCTCCTTCTCGAATTCGGCCATGTAGGCCACCAGGGCTTCGACTGCGTCAAGGCCCAGGGCGTTGTAGATCGAGGCGCGCATGCCGCCTACCGAACGGTGGCCCTTGAGGTTGAGCAGGCCACGGGCATCGGCGCCGGCGAGGAAGGCCTTGTCCAGCCGCTCGTCAGCCAGGCGGAACGGCACGTTCATCCACGAACGGGCGTTGTGGCTGATCGGGTTAGTGTAGAACTCGCTGCTGTCGATGAAGCCGTACAGGCGGTCTTTCTTGGCGCGGTTGCGCTGCTCCATGGCATCGACGCCACCCTGCTCTTTCAGCCACTCGAACACCAGGCCCGAGAGGTACCAGGAGTAGGTGGCCGGGGTGTTGTACATCGAGCCGTTGTCGGCCGAGACCTTGTAGTCGAGCATGGTCGGGCAGCAGCTGCGGGCGTGGCCCAGCAGGTCTTCACGCACGATCACCACTACCAGGCCGCTCGGGCCGATGTTCTTCTGCGCGCCGGCGTAGATCAGGCCGTACTGCGATACGTCGATCGGGCGCGAGAGAATGTCGGAGGACATGTCGACCACCAGCGGCACGTCACCGGTTTCCGGCACCCAGTCGAACTGCAGGCCACCGATGGTCTCGTTGGACGCGTAATGCACGTAAGCGGCGTTCTTGGTCAGCTTCCACTCATTCTGGCCCGGGATGGCCAGGTAGTCGTAGGGCTTGGCGCTGGCGGCGACGTTGACGTTGCCAAAGCGGCGCGCTTCCTCGATGGCCTTTTTCGACCAGATGCCGGTCTCGATGTAGTCGGCGGTGCCGTTTTCCGGCAGCAGGTTCAGCGGGATTTCGGCGAACTGCTGGCTGGCGCCGCCCTGCAGGAACAGCACCTTGTAGTTGGAGGGGACGGAAAGCAGGTCACGCAGGTCCTGTTCGGCCTTTTCGGCGATGGCCACGTAATCGTCGCTGCGATGGCTCATTTCCATCACCGACAAGCCCTTGCCACGCCAATCCAGCATCTCGGCCTGGGCGCGCTGCAGAACAGCGTCAGGAAGCGCGGCAGGGCCCGCGCAGAAGTTAAAGGCTCGTTTGCTCACATCCACTCTCGCTCTGCCAAATAGAACAAATCGTCAATCTTCGATGCTGCCAGGAACCCTGTGGGAGCGGGTTTACCCGCGAACAAGGGCGAAGCCCTTGCCATGCACCGCGGTGTCTTCTTCGCGGGTAAACCCGCTCCCACAGGCTATTGCACCGCCCTTGAGGACGTTGCCAACTCTAATCAGTCAAACGGGGCGACCTTGGTCGCCCCGTTCGGGTTCTACGCTTGCTTACTCCTGCGGGGCCTCTTCGGCGCCAGCAGCTTCTTCGTTGTCTGGCGCTTCAGCCTCGACGCCCTCTTCGTCCGTCTCGATCACATCATCGAGCTCTTCCTCGGACGGCTCCTGGATACGCTCCAGGCCTACCAGTGTCTCGTCAGTGGCCAGCTTGATCAAGGTCACACCCTGGGTGTTACGCCCCAGGCTGGACACTTCGCCAACGCGGGTACGCACCAGCGTGCCCTGGTCGGAGATCAGCATGATCTCTTCGCCTTCCTGCACCTGGATGGCGCCGATCAGCAGGCCGTTGCGCCCCTTGGTGCCCATGGCGATCACGCCCTGGCCACCACGGCCGCGACGCGGGAACTTGGATAGCGGGGTGCGCTTGCCAAAGCCACGCTCGGAGGCGGTGAGGATCTGCGCGCCGGATTCCGGGATCAGCATGGAGATGATCTGCTGGCCCTTGCCCAGCTTCATGCCGCGCACGCCACGGGCGTTACGGCCCATCTCGCGCACCACGCTTTCAGCGAAGCGGATCACCTTGCCGGCGTCGGAGAACATCATGACTTCCTTGGCACCGTCGGTGATGGCCGCAGCGATCAGGGTGTCACCTTCCTTCAGCTTCAGGGCGATCAGGCCGTTGGAGCGCGGACGGGCGAACTGCACCAGCGGGGTCTTCTTCACGGTACCCGAAGCGGTGGCCATGAAGATGTAGGCGCCGGTCGGCTCGGCCACCCACTCAGGGGTGTCGCCGTCTTCCTCGTCCACTTCCTCGGCCTCGACCACTTCACCTTCGAGCACGGTGTCTTCCGCGTCCTCCAGCTCTTCATCGGCGCCAGCATTCTGCTGCAGGGCCTCGAGGTCGATCTGCAGCATGGCAGTGATGCGCTCACCTTCCTCCAGCGGCAACAGGTTGACCAGTGGGCGGCCGCGGGCGGCGCGGGACGCTTCAGGGATGTCGTAGGTCTTCAGCCAGTAAACCTTGCCCTTGCTGGAGAACAGCAGCAGGGTGGCGTGGCTGTTGGCAACCAGCAGGTGCTCGACGTAGTCCTCGTCCTTCACCCCGGTAGCCGACTTGCCTTTGCCGCCACGGCGCTGGGCCTGGTAGGCGGACAGCGGCTGGGTCTTGGCGTAGCCGCCGTGGGAAATGGTCACCACGCGCTCTTCTTCCGGGATCATGTCGCCGTAGTTGAGGTCGTGACGCGCATCGAGAATTTCGGTGCGGCGGGCATCGCCGTATTCGGCGCGGATGGCTTCCAGCTCTTCGCGGATCACTTCCATCAGGCGCTCGGCGCTACTGAGGATGCGGATCAGCTCACCGATCTGCTCGAGGATTTCCTGGTACTCGGCCAGCAGCTTCTCGTGCTCAAGACCGGTCAGGCGGTGCAGGCGCAGGTCGAGAATGGCTTGTGCCTGTTCCGGCGACAGGTAGTACTTGCCTTCACGCAGGCCGTACTGCTCCGGCAGGTCCTCAGGGCGGCAGGAATCGGCGCCGGCGCGCTCGACCATGACCTGCACGGCACTGGATTCCCAGGCGGTGGAGACCAGGGCCTCCTTGGCTTCGGACGGGGTCGGCGAGGCCTTGATCAGGGCGATGACCGGGTCGATGTTGGACAGTGCGACCGCCTGGCCTTCAAGGATGTGGCCGCGTTCGCGGGCCTTGCGCAGCTCGAACACGGTACGGCGGGTCACCACTTCACGGCGGTGACGGACGAACGCCTCGAGCAGGTCCTTGAGGTTGAGCAGGCGCGGACGACCGTCGACCAGGGCGACGACGTTGATGCCGAACACGCTCTGCAGCTGGGTCTGCGAATACAGGTTGTTGAGCACCACCTCCGGCACCTCGCCGCGACGCAGCTCGATGACGATGCGCATGCCGTCCTTGTCGGACTCGTCGCGCAGCTCGGTGATGCCTTCGATCTTCTTCTCTTTGACCAGCTCGGCGATCTTCTCGATCAGGCGTGCCTTGTTCAGCTGGTACGGCAGCTCGGTGACCACGATCTGCTGGCGGCCGCCGACCTTGTCGATGTCTTCGATTTCGGAGCGGGCGCGCATGTAGATGCGGCCGCGGCCTGTGCGATAGGCCTCGATGATGCCCTGGCGGCCGTTGATCAGGCCGGCAGTCGGGAAGTCCGGACCAGGGATGTGCTGCATCAGCTCATCGATGGTGACTTCGGGGTTGTCGATGAGTGCCAGGCAGCCATCGATGACCTCGCCGAGGTTGTGCGGCGGGATGTTGGTTGCCATGCCCACGGCGATACCGCTGGAACCGTTGACCAGCAGGTTGGGGATACGGGTCGGCATGACCGCCGGGATCTGCTCGGTGCCGTCGTAGTTGGGCACCCAGTCGACGGTCTCTTTGTGCAGGTCGGCCAGCAGCTCGTGGGCCAGCTTAGCCATGCGCACTTCGGTGTATCGCATGGCTGCGGCGTTGTCGCCGTCCACCGAACCGAAGTTGCCCTGGCCATCGACCAGCAGGTAGCGCAGCGAGAACGGCTGGGCCATACGCACGATGGTGTCGTAGACCGCGGTGTCGCCATGCGGGTGGTACTTACCGATCACGTCACCGACCACACGGGCGGATTTCTTGTACGGCTTGTTCCAGTCGTTGCCCAGTTCGCTCATCGCATAGAGAACGCGGCGATGCACGGGCTTCAAGCCGTCACGCGCATCGGGCAGCGCTCGCCCGACAATCACGCTCATCGCGTAGTCGAGGTAGGACTGTCTCAGTTCGTCTTCGATATTGACCGGGAGGATTTCTTTGGCCAGTTCGCCCATGAGAAGCCTGATTCCTTTTTCTGGTGAAACTTCGCAGCTCCATCAAGGGCCGAACGAAGCTCGCCGCCGCAGCGCATAAGGGTGCGACGACTTACGACAAATCAATGAGTTGTGCCATGGATCTGCGCAATGAAGGCCGCTGTGGTGGGCGGTCTTGGAAACTGCCGGATGTTATCACAAAGGCAGGGGCGGTGGGGAGATGTGGCAGGTGGCCTCAAGCGGCTTTGGATATTGATCTTCCATAACCTGTGCCGGCCTCTTCGCGGGTGAACCCGCTCCCACAGGGTTATCACAAGGCCTGAGGGAGACGGCACACCTGTGGGAGCGGGTTTACCCGCGAAGAGGCCGGCACAGGCACTACGAATATCAGTGCAACCGCTTGCGGCATATCAGTTGCGCCAGCTTGGCGGTATCCGGCCGCTCGACGATGCCGCGCTCGGTCACGATCACGTCGATCAGGTCGGCCGGGGTCACGTCGAATAACGGGTTGAATACCTCGACATCCGGCGCCACGCGGGTGCCGCCAATGTCTAGCAACTCGTCGGCAGCGCGCTCTTCCAGCGGGATGTCCTCACCCGTGGCCAGGTTCAGGTCGATGCTGGTGCTCGGCGCCACCACCATGAAACGCACGCCATGGTGCATGGCGCTGACTGCCAGCTGGTAGGTGCCGATCTTGCTGGCAACGTCGCCGTTGGCGGCAATGCAGTCCGCGCCTACCACCACCCAGGTGATGCCCTTGCTCTTCATCAGGTGGGCCAGCGCCGAGTCGGCGCACAGGGTCACCGGGATGCCTTCGTTGGCCAGTTCCCAGGCGGTCAGGCGCGAGCCATGCAGCCAGGGGCGTGTCTCGCCGGCATACACCCGCTCGACCATGCCCTCCAGGTAGCCGGCGCGGATCACCCCCAGCGCAGTGCCGAAACCACCACCGGCCAGGGCGCCGGCATTGCCGTAGGTGAGCAGGGTCTGGGCGTTGCCCTGGTGACGGCGAATCAGCTCGACACCCTGCTGGGCCATGGTCAGGTTGGCTTCGCGGTCGCTTTCATGAATGGCCACCGCTTCGGCCTCCAGCGCCGCCAGCACGCCCTCATCCGGACGCAGGCGCTGCAGGCGCTCGCGCATGCGGTTCAGCGCCCAGAACAGGTTGGCGGCGGTAGGGCGCGCTTCGGCCAGGGTGAGGAAGTCATCTTCCAGGTCCATTTCCCAATCACCCCCCTCGGCCAGCCGCTCTTCCAGGGCCAGCACCAGGCCATAGGCCGCGGCAATGCCGATGGCCGAGGCGCCGCGCACGACCATGTCGCGGATCGCCGCCGCCACCTGCGCGACATTGTCGCAGGCCAGCCAGCGTTCTTCTGACGGCAGCAGGCGCTGGTCGAGCAGATGCAAGACGCCGTCCTGCCAGCGGATCCCGGTCACCTTCTCCGCCGCCAAAAGTCGCTCGCGCATCGCCTCTCCCCGTCGTTCGGATATCAAAAGCCGGCGATTATAGCGACCCTCGGGGCCGAGCGCTCGGGTATACTCCGGCGCAATTTTGCGAAGTTTCAGAGGACTGTTCAATGAGCAACGTCGACCGCGCCGAAATCGCCAAGTTCGAAGCGCTGGCCCACCGCTGGTGGGACCGCGAAAGCGAGTTCAAGCCGCTGCACGAAATCAACCCGCTGCGCGTCAACTGGATCGACGAGCGCGCCAGCCTGGCCGGCAAGAAAGTGCTGGACGTGGGTTGCGGTGGCGGCATCCTCAGCGAGGCCATGGCCCTGCGCGGCGCCACGGTCACCGGCATCGACATGGGTGAGGCGCCGCTGGCCGTGGCCCAGCTGCACCAGCTGGAGTCGGGCGTGCAGGTGGAATACCGGCAGATCACCGCCGAAGCCCTGGCCGAGGAAATGCCCGAACAGTTCGACGTGGTCACCTGCCTGGAAATGCTCGAGCACGTGCCCGACCCGTCTTCGGTCATCCGCGCCTGCTACCGCATGGTCAAGCCTGGCGGCCAGGTGTTCTTCTCCACCATCAACCGCAACCCCAAGGCCTACCTGCTGGCCATTGTCGGCGCCGAATACATCCTGAAGATGCTGCCGCGCGGCACCCATGACTTCAAGAAGTTCATCCGCCCGTCCGAGCTGGGCGCCTGGAGCCGCGTTGCCGGCCTGCAGGTGAAGGACATCATCGGCCTGACCTACAACCCGCTGACCAAGCATTACAAGCTCAGCAGCGACGTTGACGTCAACTACATGATCCAGACCCTGCGCGAGGAATGAGCATGCGCTTGCAAGCAGTACTCTTCGACATGGACGGCACCTTGCTCGACACGGCGCCGGACTTCATCGCCATCTGCCAGGCCATGCTCGCCGAGCGCGGCCTGCCGGCCGTCGATGACAAGCTGATCCGCGACGTGATCTCCGGCGGTGCCCGGGCGATGGTCGCCGCCACCTTCGCCATGAGCCCGGAGGCCGAAGGCTTCGAGCCCCTGCGCCTGGAGTTCCTCGAACGTTACCAGCGCGACTGCGCGGTGCACAGCAAGCTGTTCGACGGCATGGCCGAGCTGCTGGCCGACATCGAGAAAGGCAACCTGCTGTGGGGCGTGGTCACCAACAAGCCGGTGCGCTTCGCCGAGCCGATCATGCAACAGCTGGGCCTGGCCGAGCGTTCGGCGCTATTGATCTGCCCGGACCACGTTAAGAACAGCAAACCCGACCCCGAGCCGCTGATCCTGGCCTGCAAGACCCTGGGCCTGGACCCCGCCAGCGTACTGTTCGTCGGCGACGACCTGCGCGACATCGAGTCTGGCCGCGACGCCGGCACCCGCACGGCGGCGGTGCGCTACGGCTATATTCATCCAGAGGACAACCCCAACAACTGGGGCGCCGACGTGGTGGTGGACCACCCGCTGGAGCTGCGCAAAGTGATCGACAGCGCGCTGTGCGGCTGCTGAACCCCGTCTAGACCGCAGCACAGCCCCTGTGGGAGCGGGTTTACCCGCGAATGCGTCAGCCCAGACGACAACGGCGCCTGATCGCACGCATTCGCGGGTAAACCCGCTCCCACAGGGGACGGTGCCGCGCCAACGAACTCGAAGGACCTACCATGTTCGACTACACCGCCCGCCCCGACCTGCTGCAAGGCCGGGTCATCCTGGTTACCGGTGCCGGCCGCGGCATCGGCGCCGCTGCCGCCAAGGCCTACGCTGCACTGGGCGCCACCGTGCTGCTGCTGGGCAAGACCGAGGCCAACCTCAACGAGGTCTACGACCAGATCGAAGCCGCGGGGCACCCGCAACCGGTGGTGATCCCGTTCAACCTGGAAACCGCCCTGCCCCACCAGTACGACGAACTGGCGGTGATGATCGAGGAGCAGTTCGGCCGCCTCGACGGCCTGCTGAACAATGCTTCGATCATCGGCCCGCGCACGCCGCTGGAGCAGCTGTCGGGCGACAACTTCATGCGCGTGATGCACATCAACGTCAATGCCACCTTCATGCTCACCAGCACCCTGCTACCGCTGCTGAAGCTGTCGGAAGATGCTTCGGTGGTATTCACCAGCAGCAGCGTCGGGCGCAAGGGCCGGGCCTACTGGGGCGCCTATGGCGTGTCCAAGTTCGCCACCGAGGGCCTGATGCAAACCCTGGCCGATGAACTGGACGGCGTGGCACCGGTGCGCTCCAACAGCATCAACCCGGGCGCCACGCGCACGGCGATGCGGGCACAGGCCTACCCCAGCGAAAACCCGCAGAACAACCCGCTGCCGGATGAGATCATGCCGGTGTACCTGTACCTGATGGGGCCGGACAGCAAAGGGGTGAATGGGCAGGCGTTCAACGCCCAGTAGGCCTGCACCGGCCTCTTCGCGGGCACGCCCGCTCCCACAGGGTTATTCACCGCCATGAGGGCAGCGCAGTACTTGTAGGAGCGGGTTTACCCGCGAAGAGGCCAGGACAGGAGAGCGATCAGCCCGCGGCCAGTGCCGGGCGCATGCGCCCCTGCTGGCGCCCTTCCAGCTGCATGCACCGCTCCAGGAACAGGTACATGCAGTCATAACTCTTGCAAATCGCCCTGCGCAGTTCGTTGCGCAGCCCCAGGGTCGGGTTCTCGCCGGCCAGGGTGCAGATGATCTCCAGCGCCTCCCACGGGTGCGCGTCGTCATACTGGGCATGCATCTTCAGCCACTTCATCGCCCGCTTGCGCTGATCCTCCGGAAAACCCAACGCATAGGTGTCGGTGGAGCACACCACCGCCGACCATTCGCCGGTCGCACCTTCGATGGCGTAGTTGGTCGCCGCCATGGAAATGGCCAGGTTCTCGGTAGCGCATACGCGCCAGCACCAGTCGTTCAGGCCGTTCAGCTCAGGCGGCACTTCCTGGGCCTGCAACTCGTGCAGGTGCACGCCATGCGCCTGGCACCAGTTCACCCAGTAGTCGGCGTGGTTGAGCTCGACACGGATGTTGCGCATCAGCCAGCGCCGCGCCATGTCTTCGCCCTGGTGCCGGCCATAGCGGGTCTTGGTCAGGTTGTGGGCCATGTACAGCGAGAATTGCTCCACCACCGGCCAGCCACCGATCAGATACTGGCGAATGGTCGATTGTTTCAACTGGCCATCGCGCAGGCGCGTGTAGAACTCATGCTCAACTACCCGGCGCTTGCTCTCGCGGCAGTCTTCAATCAGTTGCTGGGCCCATTGGGGATAGCTGGCGGGATCCATCAAAGGCCCGATACGAACGAATGCATCAATCACTTTCAGCTCCTTGATCCTTGTGATTTCTAGCTAACGAAACGTGCCAGGTGCCCGCTGCAACAGAGGCCGGGCGGCGATCCGTTGGCGCTGCAGACTGTCACAGGTGAACACCTGGGGGCGTTCGATGAGATAGCCCTGAGCGTAATCCACGCCAATTTCCTGCAAGGCCTGCTCGATCAAGGGTGTTTCGACGAATTCGGCAATGGTGCGCTTGCCCATTACGTGACCGATATGGTTGATGACCTCGACCATGGCCCGGTTGACCGGGTCGTCGAGCATGTCCTTGACGAAACTCCCGTCGATCTTCAGGTAATCCACCGGCAAATGCTTGAGATAGGCGAACGACGACATGCCGGCGCAGAAGTCATCGAGCGAGAAGCGACAACCCAGCCCCTTCAGCTCGTTGATGAAGCGAATGGCGCTGCCAAGGTTGGCTATGGCACTGGTTTCGGTGATTTCGAAACAGATCATCCGCGGCGGGATGGCGTATTCGACGAACAGGCGCTGCAGGTATTCGAGGAACTTGTCGTCGCCAATGCTCGAGCCCGACAGGTTGATCGCGCAGATCGACAGCGGCCCCTCGCGCCCTTCGTCCAGGCACTGGCGAATGACCTGGAACACATTGCGCACCACCCAGCGGTCCAGCGCGGTCATCAGGCCGTAGCGCTCGGCCGCCGGGATGAAACTGCTGGGCAGAATGGTACGGCCGCTTTCGTCGTGCAGACGCAGCAGAATCTCGATATGGCCGGGGCCTTCGAAGGTTTTCAGCGGGGCGATTTCCTGGGCGTACAGGCAGAAGCGGTTTTCCTCCAGGGCCACATGCAAGCGCTGGATCCAGGCCATTTCGCCAAAACGCATGGACAGCTCGCTGTCGTCGGCATGGTACACCTGCACGCGGTTGCGGCCCTTTTCCTTGGCCATGTAGCAGGCCATGTCGGCGGCGCGCAGCGAGCTTTCGAGGGTGCCGGGAGCCTGGGCCATGTGCACCAGGCCGACGCTGACGGTGGTGACGAACGGTCGCCCCTTCCACACGAAATGCAGGCTCTGCACCAGCTGGCGCAGTTGCTCGGCAATGCGCTCGGCCTGGTCGGGCGGGCAGTTTTCCAACAGCACACCAAATTCGTCACCCCCCAGCCGGGCCAGGGTGTCGCCTTCGCGCAGGCCGGATTGCAGCACGGCGCAGATGTGCCGCAGCAGTTCGTCGCCGGCGGCATGCCCGCAGGTGTCGTTGACCAGCTTGAACTGGTCAAGGTCGAGGAACATCAGCGAATGCCGCCCGGCCTGGCGCGCCAGGTCATTGAGCGCCTGCTCCAGGCGGTATTCGAACTCGCGGCGGTTGGCCAGGCCGGTCAGGGCGTCGTGGGTGGCCTGCCAGGACAGGTTGGCGATGTACTGGCGCTCCTGGGTCATGTCGTGCAGCACCAGCACGATACCGCTGACCTGGCCGTCACTGACGATCGGCGAACCGACCAGGTTGACCGACACAGTGCTACCGTCCAGGCGCTGGATCAGCCGGGCATGTTCAGCGCCGCCCTTGAGGCTGCCGCTGAGCACCTGCTCCACCAGGCTGCGGCCGTCTTCCTCGGCCTGCTCGTCCACCAGGCTGAACAGCGCCGACAGCGGCAGGCCCTGGGCCTGGCCGGCCTGCCAGTGGGTCAGTTGCTCGGCGGCCGGGTTCATGTAGCCGATACTGCCCTCCACATCAGCGGCAATCACCGCATCGCCGATGGCCTGCAGGGTGATCTGCGCCCGCTCCTTTTCTTCCTGCAGGGCGCTGGCAAAGGCCTGGCGCTGGGCCAGCAGCTTGCTGGAGCGACGCCAGGCAATGGCAATCAGGAACATCGCAGTCAGCAGGTTGGTGATCAGCAGTACCCGCAGCAGCATGCGCGAGCCTTCGCCCAGAGCATCGCTGAACGCCCTGGCGGCCGGGGTTACCCCTTCATTGATGGTGACGATGCGCGCCTTCCAGTCGCTGACCGTGCGGGCGTCGACCGGGCCAGCGGCGAAGCTGCTGCGCATTTCCACGGCCAGCATATCCAGCTTGCCCAGGTAGTCGTCGCCGATGTCCCAGTAGTCGATTGCCGTCTGCATGTAGCTGACGTTGCGAAAGTTGCGGTAGAACCAGATGATCCGCTCGACATCGTCAGGATGGTTGCCGCCTTGCAGCACGGCCTGGCGCGCGGCGTTCAGGTCGGGGCTGGGCTGGTCGAGCACCTCGCGCAGCTGGTAGTCGCCCTGGGGCACGGTGATAGCCTGGCGATAGCGCTGGTAGGTGCTGTCGTCGCGGGTTTCGGCGTACAGGTTGAGGTAGTAGATGGCGTCTTTCTGTGCCTTGGACCACAGGCTTTCGCCCGCGACATAGGCACGCACGGCCGAGAGCGTATAAAGGCTGAGGCTGCCCAAGGCGACCTGGAAGACCACCACGGCGATGAAGGGCCAGGTGATGCCGAGCAACTTTGGCGCTTCTAGAGTGCGATGTCCCTTCATGGAGTCCCTGTCACAGAGCAGATAAGGCGCAAATCAACCCAGACAAGCACAGCGTAGGCCATTTGCCATCCCCATGGCTGGGTTTTTTATGACAGGGAGCCTGGGGATTTTCACACGGACTTCCCGGCCCTGTCGCAGGCACGCCACCTCCCACAGGTACCCCACAATACTCAGGCCTGTGGTAATCCTGCGGGAGCTGGCTTGCCGACGACAGGGCCCGCACTGGCTGGCAAAAATTCAGCTCTGCTGCAGGTGCCCATACAACTTGGCATACAACCCACCCTCGGCAATCAGCTGCTGATGGTCGCCATCCTCGGCCACATGCCCGCCATCGAACACCAGCACCCGGTCGGCCTGTTTCACCGCCGACAGGCGGTGGGCGATGATCAGTGTGGTACGGCCGCTGAGGAAGCGCGCCAGGGCCTGGTGCAGGTTGTATTCGGTGGCGGCATCCAGGGCCGAGGTGGCTTCGTCGAGGATCACCACCTTGGGCTCGGCCAGCACCATGCGGGCAATGGCCAGGCGCTGGCGCTGGCCACCGGACAAGCGCACGCCGGAGCGCCCCACCACACTGTCCAGGCCCTGTGGCAAGGCGGCGATGGTGGCATCCAGCTGGGCGATGCGCAGTGCCTGCCAGCAGGCCTCGTCGCTGCTGTCACGGCCCATGGTCAGGTTGGCGCGCACGGTGTCGTTGAACAATGACGGGTGCTGCAACACCACCGCGACGTTCTCGCGCAGGGTTTCCAGGCCGATTTCCTGCAGGCTGGCACCGCCAAAGCGGATGGTGCCGGCCTGGGCGCTATAAAGGCCCAGCAACAGTTGCACCAGGGTGCTCTTGCCACCACCGCTGGCACCGACGATCGCTACCTTCTCGCCTGGGGCGATGGACAGGTCGAGGTGCTCGAGCACCGGCTCGTCGGCATAGGCAAAGCGCAGGTCGCGCACTTCGATGCCCACCGTCTCGCGGCCGGCGAACGGGTCACTGGCGGCCGGGTACTGCGGCTCGTCGGCACGCGCCAGCAGTTCGTTGAGGCGGCTCAACGCACCACCGGCGGCGTAGTAGGCATATTGCAGGTTGAGCAACTGCTCCACCGGGCCGATCATGAACCACAGGTAGCTGAACACCGCCAGCATCTGGCCGATCGACAGGTCGGAGAACAGCACGGTGAGCATGGCCGCGGCGCGGAAGATATCGATGCCGAACTGGAACAGCAGGCCACTGGCACGGCCGCTGGCATCGCTCTTCCATTGCGAGTCCACGGCGTAGTCACGCACTTCGCGGGCGCGCAGGCCAAGGCGACCGAGGAAGTAGCCCTGGCGGTTGCCAGCGCGGATTTCCTGGATGGCATCGAGGGTTTCCGCCAACGCCTGGGTAAACCGCGCGGTACTGTCGTTCTCGAGTTTTTTCAGGTGCTTGACGCGCTTGCCCAACTGCACGGTGAAGTAGATCACCAGCGGGTTGAACAGCAATATCAGCAAGGCCAGCTGCCAGTGCATCCAGATCAGGATGGCCGCCGTGCCGGTCAGGGTCAGCATGGCCACCAGGAAGCGGCTGAGGGTTTCGCCGACGAATTTGTCGAGGGTGTCCAGGTCGGTGACCAGGTGGGTGGTCACCGTCCCGCTGCCCAGGCTTTCGTATTCCTTCAGCGAGATGCGCTTGAGCCGCTCGATCAGGCGGATGCGCAGACGATAGACGATGTCCTTGGCCAGGCCGGCGAACAGCTTGGCCTGGATCACGTTGAACGCCAGGGCGGACAGGCGCAGGCACAGGGTCAGCAGCAACATCAGGCCGATGTAGCCGGCCGCCACCTGCCAGCTGGACGGCAGCAAGTGGTTCATCCACTTCAGCGCGGCGTCGCCATGGCCCAGCAGCACTTCGTCCACCAGCAGCGGCAGCAGCAGCGGGATGGGCACGCTGCAGCAAGCCGCCAATACGGCGATGAAGTTGGCGGACCAGAGGTTTTTCTTGTGGTGCAGGGCCAGGCGGCGGATTTCCGCCCAGCTAAGTCGATCGGCCACAGCGTGAGGCTTACCCGGCACCGGGTCGGGTGACCCAGGCACATCAAGCACAGGCGGCCTGCTGCAGCCAGCGGCCGAGCAAGGGTTGCAGGCGCTCCAGCGGCTGGTAGCCATTGGTCAGCAGGGCCAGTTGACCCTTGCGTTCGGCCAGCAGGGTCGGGAAACCGGCGATGCCCAAGTCATGGGCCCAGCTGAAATCGGCTGCGGTGGCGGCGCGGGTGTCGGCACGGGCAAAGGCCTCGGCGAACACGGCCCGGTCAAAGCCTGCCTGTTCGGCCAGTTCGACCAGATGCGGTGCAACGGTCACATCCACGCCCTGCTCGTAGAACGAACGCTGGATCAGCGCCAGCAGCAGCCAGACGCGCTCGGCGTCCAGCTCGCGGGCAGTGACCAGGGCACGGCAAGCCGGCTCGGTGTCGTAGACGAAGCCGTCGGGCATGGCCCCCTCGAAGCGGAACGGCTGGCCGGTGGCATCGGCCACTGCCTGCCAGTGTTCGAGGATGTACTTGCGGGTAGCGCTGTCCAGGGCACTGCCGCCGGTGCGCAGCCCGCCCGGCACCAGGCGGGTCGGCACGCCTGCCTCACGCGCCTGGGCGATCAGGGCCGCGGCCACTGGCGCAAAACCCCAGCACCAGGAGCACATCGGGTCCATCACATAGATCAGGCGTGCAGACATGCATCAAGCCTCGGCTTTGTAGTTGTAACCGATCGGGTGCGGCAGGTTGCGGGCCTTGGCCAGCTCGATCTGCTTCTGCCGGTCGATAGCGCTACGCCGGGTCTTCTCGCTCAGGGTGTCCCAGCAATGCGGGCAGCTGACCCCTGGCGAATAGTGCTCCGACGCGCGCTCCTCCGCATTGATCGGGTGGCGGCAGGCGTGGCACTGGTCGTACTCGCCCTCGCTCAGGTCATGGCGCACCGTGACGCGGTTGTCGAAGACGAAGCAGTCGCCGTCCCACAGGCTTTCTTCCTGAGGCACTTCCTCGAAGTATTTCAGGATGCCGCCCTTAAGATGATAGACCGCCTCGAAGCCTTCACCGAGCATGTAGCTGGAGGCTTTTTCGCAACGGATACCACCGGTGCAGAACATGGCAACCTTCTTGTGCTTGCTGGGGTCGAAGTTGGCCTTGATGTAGTCGGGGAACTCGCGGAATGTTTCGGTCTTCGGGTCGATGGCACCCTTGAAGGTGCCGATGGCCACTTCGTAGTCGTTGCGGGTGTCGATCAGCAGCACTTCCGGGTCGCTGATCAGCGCGTTCCAGTCCTTGGGCTCGACGTAGGTGCCGACCGCCTGGTTCGGGTCCACGCCCGGCACGCCGAGGGTGACGATCTCTTTCTTGAGCTTGACCTTGGTGCGGTAGAACGGCTGTTCGTCGCAGTACGATTCCTTGTGGTCGACATCGACCAGGCGCGGGTCGTTGCGCAGCCAGGCCAGCAGGCCGTCGATGCCTTCGCGGGTGGCAGACACGGTGCCGTTGATGCCCTCGTGGGCCAGCAGCAGGGTGCCTTTGACGTTGTTGTCGAGCATGGTCTTGAGCAGCGGCTCACGCAGCTCGACGTAGTCTTCCAGGGTGACGAACTTGTACAGCGCCGCGACGACGATGGGTTGGGACATGAAGCAGGTTCTCCAGGTGGTTGCCCTCGTAAGGGGCGGACCGGGTTACACAAGAAACAGGGGGCCGCTGCGCGCGCCATCGCCGGCAAGCCAGCTCCCACAGGTATTGCGCCACACTCAAGGAGGGCACTTTAACTGTGGGAGCCGGCTTGCCGGCGATGGGCTGCACAGCAGCCCCCTTTTGGGATGTTGCGGATTCTACCAGAACAACAGCAAGGTTTCAGTGCCCGCCGCCCGCACACACCGGCGAGGCCGGTGCAACGCCGACCTTGGCCCACTCTTCGGCGGTGTAGGTGTGGATGGCCAGAGCATGGATCTCGCCCATCAGCTCACCCATGGTGGCGTACACCTTCTGGTGGCGCTTGACGCTGTTCAACCCGGCAAACTGCTCGCTGACGATCACTGCCTTGTAGTGGGTCTCCTGACCACGACTGTGCATGTGGCTTTCGTTGAGCACTTGCAGGTGTTGCGGCGCCAGGGCGGCCAGTTGCTGTTCGATACGCTGTTGCATGGTCATCGCGGCGTACTCACTTCTTCGCCGGGGCGGCGGCCTTGCCAGCGTTCGGGTCCAGTTCCTTGGTCATGTCGTCCAGCAGCTTGTTCACCACCGGTACCGCTGGCTCCAGGCTCTGCTGGGTCAGCTGGGCCGACTGCTGGGTGACCTTGGGCATTTCGCGCAGCACTTTCTTGCCCAGCGGCGATTCGTAGAACTTGACCAGGTCCTTGAGCTCCTGCTCGGTGAAGGTCTGGGTGTACAGGTCGACCATCTTCGGCTTCAGCTTGTTCCAGCCGATGGCGTTGTCCAGCGCGGCGTTGGCCTTGGCCTGGTAGCTTTCCAGCACTGGCTGCTTGGTGGCCGGGGCCTTGGTCTGGGCGAAACGCTGGGCGAACATCTGCTGGACCTGCATGTATACCGGGGTACCCAGCTTGTCAGCGTTGGCCAGGGTCAGGAATTTCTCGGCAGCAGCATTGTGGCTGGCGGTGGCAGCGAATACCTGGCCGCTGGCGCAAGCCAGGGCAACGGCGGCACAAAGGACACGGAGACGGGTCATTGCATTTCCTTCACAAGAGAGGGAGGCGGGTACCTCAAAGTAGAGCATTCTGCGCCGTGGTGGCGATGTGCTCAAGTGGCACGACGAGCGACTGAACCGCTCGGTCGAATCAGGGCCTAAACTGCGATTTCGAACTACACAGGAGTGAGTACAGAATGAGCCGTATCGAGACAGACAGCCTGGGCCCGGTCGAAGTTCCTGAGGACGCCTACTGGGGTGCGCAGACCCAGCGTTCGCTGATCAACTTCGCCATTGGCAAGGAACGCATGCCCATCGCGGTGCTGCACGCCCTGGCGCTGATCAAGAAGGCCGCGGCACGCGTCAACGACCGTAATGGCGACTTGCCGGCCGACATCGCCCGGCTGATCGAGCAGGCCGCCGACGAAGTGCTGGACGGCCAGCATGACGACCAGTTCCCGCTGGTGGTCTGGCAGACCGGCAGCGGCACCCAGAGCAACATGAACGTCAACGAAGTGATCGCCGGGCGGGCCAACGAACTGGCCGGCAAGGGCCGTGGCGGCAAGGCACCCGTGCACCCCAACGACCACGTCAACCGCTCGCAGAGTTCCAACGACTGCTTCCCCACTGCCATGCACATTGCCGCGGCGCAGGCGGTGCACGACAAGCTGCTGCCGGCCATCGCCGAGCTGTCCTCGGGGCTGGCCGAGTTGTCGGCACGCCACCACAAGCTGGTGAAGACCGGCCGCACGCACATGATGGACGCCACGCCGATCACCTTCGGCCAGGAGGTGTCGGCCTTCGTCGCCCAGCTCGACTATGCCCAGCGCGCCATCCGCGCCACCCTGCCGGCGGTGTGCGAACTGGCCCAGGGCGGCACTGCCGTGGGCACCGGGCTCAATGCACCGCATGGTTTTGCCGAAGCCGTCGCCGCCGAGCTGGCAGCGCTGTCTGGCCTGCCATTCGTCACTGCGCCGAACAAGTTCGCCGCCCTCGCCGGCCACGAGCCGCTGACCAGCCTGGCTGGCGCCCTGAAGACCCTGGCCGTGGCCCTGATGAAAATCGCCAACGACCTGCGCCTGCTGGGTTCCGGCCCGCGCGCCGGGCTGGCCGAGGTACGCCTGCCGGCCAACGAGCCAGGCAGCTCGATCATGCCAGGCAAGGTCAACCCTACCCAGTGCGAAGCGCTGTCGATGCTGGCCTGCCAGGTGCTGGGCAACGATGCTGCAATCGGCTTTGCCGCCAGCCAGGGGCATTTGCAGCTGAACGTGTTCAAGCCGGTGATCATCCACAACCTGCTGCAGTCGATCGAATTGCTGGCTGACGGCTGCCGCAACTTCCAGCAGCACTGCGTGGCGGGCATCGAGCCGGATGCCGAGCAGATGGCGGCGCACCTGGAGCGGGGGCTGATGCTGGTAACGGCGCTGAACCCGCATATTGGCTATGACAAGGCGGCGGAAATTGCCAAGAAGGCCTATGGCGAAGGCAAGACCTTGCGCGAGGCGGCATTGGAGTTGAAGTACCTGACCAATGAGCAGTTCGACCAGTGGGTGAGGCCGGAGAACATGCTGGCCCCGGGGGGCAAGGGCTGAGTAGTGCACTGCCTTTACCGGCCCTTTCGCGGGTGAACCCGCTCCCACAGGATCACCACAAGGCTGAATATTGTGGGATCCCTGTGGGAGCGGGTTCACCCGCGAAGAGGCCGGCACAGGCGATCAATGAGCCTGGGCCAACCGCGCCCTGCGCGCCCGCCACCCGGCCACCAGCGACGGCCCCAGTGCCACCAGCGCCGAGCCCAGCACCACGGTCACCGCCCCCACATAACCCAAGGCATTGATGGCCTCGGCATGCACATACTCAGGCCACACCAACGCCGCCAGCGCCACCGCGACAAAGGTCACCAGCGGGGTCAACGCCAGCGTGGCACTCACCCGCGACGCCTCCCAGTGCGCCAGCGCCTCGGCAAACGCGCCATAGGCCACCAGGGTATTCAGGCAACAGGCCAGCAACAGCCAGCCTTGCACCGGGGTCAGCTGCAAGGCCTCCAACGGGTGGACCCAGGGCGTCAGCAGCGCGGCGCAGCCGAGGTAGATCACCATCATTACCTGCTGCGAATGCCACACAGTCAGCAGTTGCTTCTGGCTAAGCGCATAGAACACCCAGATGCTGGTGGCCAGCAGGATGGTCAGCACCCCGGTGGTATAGGCGCCGAGCGAGGTCAGCAGCTCTTCCAGGCGCTGGTTGAAAAACAGGCCAAACCCCGCCAGCAGGATCAGCAGGCCCACCCCCTGCCCCAGGCTGAAACGCTCGCGGAACACGAACACGCTGGCCACCAGCAACAGCACCGGGCCGATCTGCACGACCAGTTGCGCGGTGCCCGGGCTGAGCAGGTTGAGGCCGATCAGGTACAGCACGTAGTTGCCCATCAGGCCGAGCACGGCCACTAGCACCAGGCCTTTGCCCTTGGGCGTCAGTTTGCTGAGGGAAGGCAACCTGCGCTTGGCAGCCAGCCAGGCGAACAGCAGGCCGCCGGAGACCAGCAGGCGGTACCAGGTGACGGTGACCGGGTCGACCACTTGCAGCACCTGCTTGAGCTTGATCGGCAGGATGCCCCACAGCAGCGCAGTCAGAAGTGCCAGGAACAGGCCATAGCCCCAGCGGCCGGTAGTGGTATGCATAAAGTCCTCGTTCAAGCCCGTGGTGGGGGTGATTGAATTCTACGGGCTTGGAGGGCGGGGACGGTGGCGGGTGCCGGGAAAAGAATTCATCAGGTCATTCTTCTACGGCATGGCTTGGCAGGTGTGCTGCCTGTTCTGGCCTCTTCGCGGGTAAACCCGCTCCCACAGGAATATCACAGAGTCGAATTTTGTGTGATCCCTGTGGGAGCGGGTTCACCCGCGAAGAGGCCGGCACATGCAAACAGGAACTTCGATTATTTCTTGTCCCTGGCAAACGCCGCCTCAAGCGCCTGGTTGATGGTACGCAGTACCTTCACCCGCGCCCAGCGCTTGTCGTTGGCCTCCACCAGCGTCCACGGTGCGATCTCGGTGCTGGTGCGGTCGACCATGTCCCCCACCGCCTGGACATAGTCGTCCCACTTGTCGCGGTTGCGCCAGTCATCCTCGGTGATCTTGTAGCGCTTGAACGGGATCTGTTCGCGTTCTTCGAAGCGCTCCAGCTGGGTCTGCTGGTCGATCGCCAGCCAGAACTTGACCACCACCGTGCCGGCATTCACCAACTGTTCTTCGAAATCGTTGATCTCGCTGTAGGCGCGCATCCAGTCAGCCGGGCTGCAGAAGCCTTCCACCCGCTCCACCAGCACCCGGCCATACCAGGAGCGGTCGAAGATGGTGAACTTGCCGCGCGCCGGAATGTGCCGCCAGAACCGCCACAGGTATGGCTGCGCGCGCTCTTCTTCAGTGGGCGCGGCAATCGGCACGATGCGGTACTGGCGCGGGTCCAGCGCGGCGGCCACGCGGCGGATGGCACCGCCCTTGCCGGCAGCATCGTTGCCTTCGAACACCGCCACCAGGGCATGTCGGCGCATGTGCTTGTGGCGCAGCAGGCCAGCCAGGCGGGCCTGCTCGGTGACCAGTTGCTCCTGATAGTCGGCCTTGTCCAGGCGCAGGGTCATGTCCAGCGCACCGAGCAGGCTGCGCTGGTCGATACTGCGGCCCAGCGGGGCGACGTTGCCCTGATGCTTGCCTTTGGGGTTGTTGGCCAGTGCCGCCTGCAGGCTTTCCAGCAGGATGCGCCCTACCGCCAGGCTGCGGTAGTTCGGGTCGACGCCCTCGATGATATGCCAAGGCGCATAGTCGCGGCTGGTGCGGCGCAGCACGCGTTCACCAAAGCGCACGAAACGGTCGTAGGTTTCCGACTGCTGCCAGTCCAGCGGGCTGATCTTCCAGCTGTGCAGCGGGTCGTCCTTGAGCGACTTCAGCCTTGCCTTCATCTGCTTCTTGGACAGGTGGAACCAGAACTTGATGATCAGCGCACCTTCGTCGCACAGCATCTCCTCCAGCCGTTCGGCGCCGGTGATGGCCTGGTCGAGCACGGCATCCTTGAACACCCCGTGTACCCGCCCCTGCAGCATCTGGCTGTACCAGTTGCCGAAGAACACACCCATCCGCCCCTTTGGTGGCAGCGCCCGCCAGTAGCGCCAAGCCGGTGGGCGGGCCAGCTCTTCGTCGGTCTGCTGGTCGAAGGTGAGCACATCGATCATGCGCGGGTCCATCCACTCGTTGAGCAGCTTGACCGTCTCGCCCTTGCCGGCGCCTTCGATACCGTTGATCAGCACGATCACCGGGAAGCGCGCCTGCTGCTTGAGTTCGTACTGGGCTTCGAGCAGGGACTCGCGTAAAGCGGGTACCTCGGCGTCGTAAGCCTCCTTGTCGATGCTGTGGCCGATTTCAGCGGATTCGAACATGCACTGGCTCCTTCAATGGATAAGCAAGACTAGCGGATTTGAAGGCTTGTGCAGTACCTGTGGGAGCGGGCGTGCCCGCGAAGAGGCCGGCACAGCCTGCGCAAACGTCCCGGATGGCATAAAATCCGCCCATCCGCTGCAACCGAGCCAACCATGTCCACCCTCCTCCAGCACGCCCAGATCGACTGGGACGACCAGGGCCGCCCCCATTCGCGGCAATACGACGACGTCTATTTCGCGGTCAACGAAGGCATCGAAGAAACCAGGCACGTGTTTCTTGGGCAAACCCGCCTGGCCGAGCGCTTTGCCAACCTCGCCCCGCACACCTGCCTGGTGATCGGCGAAACCGGTTTCGGCACCGGCATGAACTTCTACTGTGCCTGGCAACTGTTCGAGCAACACGCCCACGCCGAGACCCGCCTGCATTTCGTCAGCGTCGAAAAGTACCCCCTCGGTCGCGACGACATGGCCCGCGCCATACGCCTGTGGCCGGAACTGGCGGCCTACAGCCAGCCCCTGCTGGAGCAGTACGTGGCAGTGCACCCGGGCTTCCAGCAGTTCACCTTCGACAACGGCCGGGTCACCCTCACCCTGCTGATCGGTGATGTGCTGGAACAGCTGCCGCAACTCGATGCGCAGATCGATGTGTGGTTCCTCGACGGCTTCGCCCCGGCCAAGAACCCCGACATGTGGACCCCGGAGCTGTTCGCGCAGCTGGCACGGCTGTCACACCCGGGCACGGTGCTAGGCACCTTCACCACTACCGGCTGGGTACGCCGCAGCCTGGTCGACGCCGGCTTCGCCATGAAGAAGGTGCCGGGCATCGGCAAGAAATGGGAAGTGATGAGCGGCGCCTACGTCGGCCCTGTGCCCAGCCCCGGCGCACCGTGGTACGCACGCCCGGCTGCCGCAGCAGGGCCCCGTGAAGCACTGGTCATAGGCGCCGGGCTCGCCGGCAGCACAACCGCCGCCAGCCTGGCCCGGCGTGGCTGGCAGGTTACCGTGCTGGAACGCCACGATACCCCGGCACAGGAAGCTTCGGGTAACCCGCAAGGGGTGCTGTACCTCAAGCTGTCCGCCCATGGCACGGCGCTGTCGCAGATGATCCTGGCCGGTTTCGGCTACACCCGGCGCCAGCTGCAGCGCCTGCAACGTGGCCGCGACTGGGATGCCTGTGGCGTGCTGCAACTGGCCTTCGACAGCAAGGAAGCCGAACGCCAGGGCAAACTGGCCGCAGCCTTCGAACATGACCTGCTGCAGCCACTGGAACGTGCAGAGGCTGAAGCCATCGCCGGGGTGGCCTTGCCGGCGGGTGGCCTGTTCTATCCCGAAGGTGGCTGGGTGCACCCGCCGGCGCTGTGCGAGCAGCAGTTGCAGCACCCGGGTATTCGCCTGCTGACGCACCAGGAGGTGCTCGACCTGCGCAAGGTCGACGGGCAGTGGCAAGCCTGGGCTGGCGAACGCCTGCTGGCCAGCGCGCCGGTGGTGGTCCTGGCCGGTGCCGCCGACGTACAGCGCTTCGAGCCGTGCGCGCAGTTGCCACTCAAGCGCATCCGCGGGCAGATCACCCGCCTGCCGGCAACCGCCGAAAGCCGCGCGCTGCGAACCGTGGTGTGCGCGGAAGGCTATGTGGCACCGCCGCGCGGGGATGAACATACCCTGGGCGCGAGCTTCGACTTCCACAGCACAGACCTGGCGCCGACGGCGGCCGAGCACCAGGGCAACCTGGCATTGCTGGACGAGATCTCTGTCGACCTGGCCCGGCGCCTGGGCACCACCGAACTGGACCCCGGGCAATTGCAGGGGCGTGCGGCGTTCCGTTGCACCAGCCCGGATTACCTGCCGATCGTCGGGCCGGTGGCGGATGCGCAGGCGTTCGCCGAGGCCTACGCAGTGCTGGGCCGGGATGCGCGCCAGGTGCCGGATGTGGCCTGCCCCTGGCTGGGCGGGTTGTATGTGAACAGTGGGCATGGGTCACGCGGGTTGATCACGGCGCCGTTGAGCGGCGAACTGGTGGCGGCGTGGGTGTGCGGGGAACCGCTGCCGTTGCCACGGGCGGTGGCGGAGGCGTGCCACCCCAACCGGTTTGGGTTGCGTAAATTGATCCGCGGGAATTGATTGCATCGGGTGCATGCCGTTGAATTTGTTGTGGCTTGGAGACCGAGCGCCGCCCGCGCGGCGCTTCGCGGGACAAGCCCGCTCCCACATTTGTTGCAACGTGCCGAACCTGTCAGGTCATGGTTGTCAGCCTTGTTGCCTTGACGCGATTTCCCGGCTGACGCTACCGCCGCCTCGCCAGTCTCAAACTCTCCACCAAAGCGGGCAACGCCTCTCCCACAGGCATGGCCACGTTGCAACAAATGTGGGAGCGGGCTTGTCCCGCGAAGCGCCGCGCGGGCGGCGCTCGGTCTCAAAGCCACAACAAATCCAACGCCATCCCCTTCACTCCAACCTCATATAACAGATCGATCTAAAACTCTCACAAACCACATGGGTCAGTTCCTTAAGGTGCCCTAATCCGGGGCACCCCCTCCCCAACGGAAAAACCGGTAAGGACCTATGTGCGGATTAGCAGGAGAGTTGCGTTTCACCCCCATCGATCAAGCCCCTCGCCCAGCCGACCTGGCTGCGGTAGAGCGCATCACCCACCACCTGGCGCCCCGCGGCCCGGATGCCTGGGGCTTCCATAGCCAAGGCCCGATCGCCCTCGGCCACCGGCGCCTGAAAATCATGGACCTGTCCGACGGCTCTGCCCAGCCGATGGTCGACAACACCCTGGGCCTTTCGCTGGCCTTCAACGGCGCCATCTACAACTTCCCCGAACTGCGCCAGGAGCTGCAGGCCCTGGGCTACAGCTTCTGGTCCGATGGCGACACCGAGGTGCTGCTCAAGGGCTACCACGCCTGGGGCGCGGCCTTGCTGCCCAAGCTCAATGGCATGTTCGCCCTGGCCATCTGGGAGCGCGACAACCAGCGCCTGTTCCTCGCCCGCGACCGCCTGGGCGTCAAACCCCTGTACCTGTCGCGCAACGGCGAGCGCCTGCGTTTCGCCTCGACCCTCCCAGCGCTGCTCAAGGGGGGTGACATCGACCCGATGCTCGACCCGGTGGCACTCAACCACTACCTGAATTTCCACGCCGTGGTGCCGGCGCCACGCACCCTGCTGGCCAACGTGCAAAAGCTGGAACCCGGCACCTGGATACGCATCGACCACCATGGCGAAGTGGAACGCCAGACCTGGTGGCAGCTGCACTACGGCGCCAACCCCGACGAACGTGAGCTGGACCTGGAAGGCTGGACCACCCGCGTACTCGACGCCACCCGCGACGCCGTGGCCATCCGCCAACGGGCAGCAGTGGATGTGGGTGTGCTGCTGTCTGGCGGGGTCGACTCCAGCCTGCTGGTCGGCCTGCTGCGCGAAGTGGGCGTGGACGACCTGTCGACCTTCTCCATCGGTTTCGAGGATGCCGGCGGCGAACGCGGCGACGAATTCCAGTATTCCGACCTGATTGCCAGGCACTACGGCACCCGTCACCATCAGCTGCGCATCGCCGAGCACGAGATCATCGAACAACTGCCCGCCGCCTTCCGCGCCATGAGCGAGCCGATGGTCAGCCATGACTGCATCGCCTTCTACCTGCTGTCGCGGGAAGTGGCCAGACACTGCAAGGGCGTGCAGAGCGGCCAGGGCGCCGACGAATTGTTCGCCGGCTACCACTGGTACCCGCAGGTGGACGGCGCCGCGGATGCCTTTGCCGCCTACCGCGAGGCCTTCTTCGATCGCAGCCACGCCGAGTACCGAGACACGGTGCAGGCACCCTGGCTGCTGGAAACCGACGCGGCCGGCGACTTCGTCCGTGAACACTTCGCCCGCCCTGGTGCCCCCGATGCGGTAGACAAGGCGCTGCGCCTGGACAGCACGGTGATGCTGGTCGACGACCCGGTCAAACGGGTCGACAACATGACCATGGCCTGGGGCCTGGAGGCGCGCACGCCATTCCTCGACTACCGCCTGGTGGAGCTTTCGGCGCGCATTCCGGCACGTTTCAAGCTGCCTGACGGTGGCAAGCAGGTGCTCAAGCAGGCGGCGCGGCGGGTGATCCCGCACGAGGTGATCGACCGCAAGAAGGGCTACTTCCCGGTGCCGGGCCTGAAGCACCTGGAAGGCGCTACCCTCGGCTGGGTGCGTGAGCTGCTGACCGACCCCAGCCAGGACCGCGGGCTGTTCAACCCGACCATGCTCGACCGCCTGCTGAGCAACCCACACGGCCAGTTGACGCCGCTGCGCGGCTCCAAGCTGTGGCAGCTGGCGGCGCTGAACCTGTGGCTGAGCGAACAAGGAATCTGACCGATGAAAGCTCACGAAACTGCTTACGGTCAGCGCCTGCTGCGCGGCCAGGCGCCGTCCTACGAGCGCTTGCAGGCGCGCCTGGCCGGCGATGGCAGCCAGCCCCACGACCAGCCGCGCGCCGTGCATTGCGGCTGGGGCCGGCTGCTGATCGGCCACACCTACCCCAACCCGGCCGACCTGGCCGCCGACCTGCTGGAAGAACGCCCCGGCGAGCGCGACATCGCCCTGTACGTGGCCGCGCCACAACAGCTGCTGGCCCAGGCCCCGCAGCAACTGTTCCTCGACCCCTCCGACACCCTGCGCCTGTGGTTCACCGACTACCGCCCGGCGCAGCGCGTGTTCCGCGGTTTCCGCGTGCGCCGGGCGCAGAACCCGGGCGACTGGCAGGCGATCAACACCCTGTACCAGGCGCGCAGCATGCTACCGGTCGACGCCGAGCTGCTCACTCCACTGCACCTGGGCGGCCCGGTGTACTGGCTGGCCGAGGACGAAGACAGCGGCGCAGTGATCGGCAGCGTCATGGGCCTGAACCACGCCAAGGCGTTCGACGACCCCGAGCACGGCAGCAGCCTGTGGTGCCTGGCAGTAGACCCGCACTGCACCCGCCCCGGCGTGGGTGAAGTGCTGGTGCGCCACCTGATCGAGCACTTCATGAGCCGCGGCCTGGCCTACCTGGACCTGTCGGTGCTGCACGACAACCGCCAGGCCAAGCGCCTGTACCAGAAGCTGGGTTTTCGCAACCTGCCGACCTTCGCGGTCAAGCGCAAGAACGGCATCAACGAGCAGCTGTTTCTGGGGCCTGGGCCACAAGCCGACCTCAACCCGTACGCACGCATCATCGTCGACGAAGCGCTGCGTCGAGGCATCGAGGTACAAGTGGACGATGCCGCCGGCGGGCTGTTCACCCTCAGCCTGGGCGGGCGCCGCATTCGCTGCCGTGAGTCGCTCAGCGACCTGACCAGCGCCGTGACCATGACCCTGTGCCAGGACAAGCGCCTGACCCGGCATGCCCTGCACAACGCCGGGTTGCAGGTGCCGGCGCAGCAAATGGCCGGCAATGCCGACGACAACCTGGCGTTTCTCGACGAGCACGGCGCAGTGGTGGTCAAGCCGGTCGATGGCGAGCAAGGCCAGGGGGTGGCGGTGAACCTGACCTGCATCGAAGACATCACCCACGCCGTGGCGCATGCCCGCCAGTTCGACAGCCGCGTGTTGCTGGAAAGCTTCCACGCCGGGCATGACCTGCGCATCGTGGTGATCGGCTATGAAGTGGTCGCTGCCGCCATCCGTCACCCGGCGCAGGTGCTGGGTGATGGCAAGCACAGCATCCGCCAGCTGATCGATGCCCAGAGCCGCCGACGCCAGGCGGCAACCGCTGGCGAAAGCCGCATTCCACTGGACGACGAAACCGAGCGCACCCTGCGCGCAGCGGGCTTTGGCTACGACGACGTGTTGCCCGCCAGCCAGCGCCTGGCCGTGCGGCGCACCGCCAACCTGCATACCGGCGGCACCCTGGAGGACGTGACCGAACGCCTGCACCCGGTGCTGGCCGACGCCGCCATACGCGCTGCGCGGGCGCTGGAGATTCCAGTGGTGGGGCTGGACCTCATGGTGCGTGATGCCGGGCAACCGGAGTACGTGATCATCGAGGCCAACGAGCGTGCCGGCTTGGCCAACCATGAACCGCAGCCTACCGCCGAGCGTTTTATCGACCTGCTGTTTCCGCATAGCCGGCCTCTGGCGTAACCGCTGCTGGCCTCTTCGCGGGTAAACCCGCTCCCACAGGTACGGCGCTGCGCTCAGGCCCTGTGGGGTCCCTGTGGGAGCGGGTTTACCCGCGAAGAGGCCGCCGCAGGATATAAGGAGCCCCAACCATGTCCGACCGCCATCCCGAACCCGATCTCGACTACCTCAAGCGCGTGCTGCTGGAGATGCTTGCCATCCCCAGCCCCACCGGTTTCACCGACACCATCGTGCGCTACGTGGCCGAACGCCTGGACGAGCTGGGCATCCCTTTCGAGCTGACCCGCCGTGGCACCATCCGCGCCACCCTCAAGGGCCGGCAGACCTCACCCGATCGCGCCGTATCCGCCCACCTGGACACCATCGGCGCCAGCGTGCGCCAGTTGCAGGACAATGGCCGCCTGGCCCTGGCACCGGTCGGTTGCTGGTCCAGCCGCTTTGCCGAAGGCAGCCGGGTCAGTGTGTTCAC
This sequence comes from Pseudomonas sp. LS.1a, assembly GCF_022533585.1. NCBI lineage: Bacteria > Pseudomonadati > Pseudomonadota > Gammaproteobacteria > Pseudomonadales > Pseudomonadaceae > Pseudomonas > Pseudomonas sp. LS.1a. The sequence goes on along the minus strand of NZ_CP092827.1, from coordinate 1,391,956 downwards.
CGACACTGGCATATACCGTGGCAGCGTGCTGCCGCTGATGGCCAGCGGGCACGCCTTCAATACCGCCATCGACCAGATGCCGATCAGTTGGGAAAACGTGGAGGTACGCCTGGATGCCTACTGCGCCACCCGTGCCGACTGCGAGGCGCTAGGCGTGAGCATCGGTGATTTCGTTGCCTTCGACCCACTGCCCGAATTCACCGAAAGCGGCCACATCAGCGCCCGCCACCTGGACGACAAGGCCGGTGTTGCAGCGCTGCTGGCAGCGCTGAAAGCCGTCGTGGAAAGCGGCCGCCAACCGCTGATCGACTGCCACCCGCTATTCACCATCACCGAGGAGACCGGCTCTGGCGCGGCTGGCGCCCTGCCCTGGGATGTCAGCGAGTTCCTCGGCATTGACATTGCCCCGGTGGCGCCCGGGCAGGCCTCCAGCGAGCATGCGGTGAGCGTGGCCATGCAGGACTCGTCAGGGCCTTACGACTACCACCTGTCCCGCCACCTGCTGAAACTGGCCAACGACCACGACCTGCCGGTGCGGCGCGATGTGTTCCGTTACTACTTCAGCGATGCCCATTCTGCGGTGACGGCGGGGCACGATATACGTACCGCGCTGGTGGCATTTGGCTGCGATGCCACCCATGGGTATGAGCGAACCCATATCGACAGCCTGGCGGCGCTGAGCCGGTTGCTGTCAGCGTACCTGCTGAGCCCGCCGGTGTTTGCCAGTGATTCGCAACCGGCCAATGCATCGTTGGAACGTTTCAGCCATCAGCTGGAGCATGATGCGCAGATGGAGAGCGATACGCGGGTGCCGGCGGTGGATAGCCTGGTCGGGAACAAGCCTTGAGGGCCCAGGGGGCTGCTTTGCAGCCCCAAAATCCCGAATGTTTCGCGTAGCATGTCCCCACCAACACCCTAGGCAACGCCCACCATGCTGATCCCCTACGACCAACTGCAAGCCGAAACCCTGACCCGCCTGATCGAGGACTTCGTCACCCGCGACGGCACCGACAACGGCGACGACACCCCGCTGGAAACCCGTGTGCTGCGAGTGCGCCAGGCCTTGGCCAAGGGGCAGGCGTTCATCCTGTTCGACCCGGAGAGCCAGCAGTGCCAGTTGCTGGCCAGGCATGATGTGCCCCGCGAGCTGCTCGACTAGCAGGTACGGCCTCTTCGCGGGCACAGGCAACATCAAACCCTGCGGGCTTTACCCTGCTGCCCTTCCTTGATGCGCTTGTACACCTCGGCCCGATGCACCGGCACCTGGCGCGGGGCATCCACGCCAAAGCGCACCACCCCCTCCCGCGTCTCTACCACCATGATCCGAATGTCATCACCAATCACGATGACCTCCCCTACTTCGCGCCCTATTACCAGCATGCTCCGATCCTCCAGACGAAAGGGAAAACCGGAGCCTGCCTTGATGGCATTCGGCTACTCAATAGCTCTGCTGCGAATCAGAAGCACCCTACATCTTGAGGTAATTTTCCTTACAGACGTGTCATCGCGAATGAGCCTTGGCCCGCATTTTCACCGCCATTTCAGCCATCTCGTCATACAGCCGCTCGGGGGCCTGACGCTTCAGTTGCCAGGCCTGGCGCCCGGCCTCATGGGGCAGGATCAGGAACTCACCCGCGCCAACCTGCTGGTGGATGTAGTCGGCGATTTCCGCTGCATTGATCGGCGAGCCTTCCAGCAGCTTGCCAACCTGCGCTTTCATCGCCGGGTTCGGCCCGCGGAACGAGTCCAGCAGGTTGGTCTGGAAGAATGACGGGCACACCACGTGCACCGCCACCTCCAGCTGGCGCAGCTCCACCAGCAGGCTTTCCGACAGGGCCAGCACGCCGGCCTTGGCCACGTTGTAGTTGCTCATGCCCGGGCCCTGCATCAGCGCGGCCATCGAGGCGATATTGATGATCCGCCCCTTGCTGCGCTCCAGCAGCGGCAGGAAGGCTTTGCAGCCCTTGACCACGCCCATCAGGTTGACCGCGATCTGCCAGTCCCAGTCCTCCAGCGAAAGTTCGGCGAAGAACCCGCCCGAGGCGACGCCGGCATTGTTGACGATCACATCGATGCCGCCGAATTGCTCGGTGCAGGCCTGGGCCAGGGCAGTGAGCTGGCTGTAGTCGCGCACGTCACAGCGCTGGACGAAGCCCTCGCCGCCGGCCGCGCGGGCCAGCGCCAGGGTTTCGCGCAGGCCGGCTTCGTTGACATCGGCCAGCGCCAGGCGCCAGCCCTCACGCGCCCAGCGCAGGGCGATCTCGCGACCGAGGCCGGACCCGGCGCCGGTGATCATGATGCGGTTTTGCATGGTGGCTGGCCTTGTTCTGATGGGTTGAGCAACAAGTCTAATCAAGGCCTCGGGGGCAGGCAGGGTTCATCAGGGTAGTGAATGGAAGGGCATGATTGTGTGGTCAGTTCCGGCCTCTTCGCGGGTAAACCCGCTCCCACAGGGACAGCGCAACCCACAGGCCTGTGATGATCCTGTGGGAGCAGGTTTACTCGCGAAGAGGCCGGCCCAAGCAACCACTCAAATGGAATTTTTTACACCCCCCACTAGTCCCTACTTGCAAGAGGCCAGCAGTCCGAGGCCCTTGACCTTCAACCACGCAAGGACTCCGTCATGACCACGATCCTCATCATCATCCTGATCCTTCTGCTGATTGGTGGCTTACCGGTCTTCCCGCACTCGCGCAGCTGGGGCTACGGCCCGTCCGGCATCATCGGCGTGGTGCTGGTTGTCCTGTTGGTGTTGTTGCTGCTAGGCATGATCTAGCGGCGAAAACAAAAAAACCGCGCCGAAGCGCGGTTTTTTCATTGCCGGAAGGATCAGTGCGAAACAGCCCCCGAAGCCCCCAGGCCAGTCTGCGAACGCACGAACTGCGGGAAGAACAGCGCACGTTCGTCTTCAGCAGCCTTGGACTTGTCGGTGACCGAGAAGAACCAGATGCTGACGAAGGCAATAGCCATGGAGAACAGCGCCGGGTACTCGTACGGGTAGATCGGCTTCTCGTGTCCGAGGATCTGTACCCAGATGGTCGGGCCGAGGATCATCAGCGTCACCGCACTCACCAGGCCCAGCCAGCCGCCGATCATGGCGCCGCGGGTGGTCAGCTTCTTCCAGTACATCGAGAGCAGCAGTACCGGGAAGTTGCAGCTGGCCGCGATGGAGAACGCCAGGCCGACCATGAAGGCGATGTTCTGCTTCTCGAACAGGATGCCCAGGCCGATCGCCAGCACGCCCAGGGCAACGGTGGTGATCTTCGACACGCGGATCTCGTCCTTGTCGTTGGCCTTGCCCTTGCGCCATACACTGGCGTACAGGTCGTGGGACACCGCCGAGGCACCGGCCAGGGTCAGGCCGGCAACCACCGCCAGGATGGTGGCGAAGGCCACCGCCGAGATGAAGCCGAGGAACACGCTGCCACCCACGGCGTTGGCCAGGTGCACCGCGGCCATGTTGTTACCGCCCAGCAGAGCGCCAGCGGCGTCCTTGAAGTCCGGGTTGGTGCTGACCAGCAGGATGGCGCCAAAGCCGATGATGAAGGTGAGGATGTAGAAGTAGCCAATGAAGCCGGTGGCGTACAGCACGCTCTTGCGCGCTTCCTTGGCGTCACTGACGGTGAAGAAGCGCATCAGGATGTGCGGCAGGCCGGCAGTACCGAACATCAGTGCCAGGCCCAGCGAGAACGCCGAGATCGGGTCCTTGACCAGGCCGCCCGGGCTCATGATCGCCTCGCCCTTGGCGTGCACCTTGATCGCTTCGGAGAACAGGGTGTTGAAATCGAAGCCCACGTGCTTCATCACCATCAGCGCCATGAAGCTGGCACCGGACAGCAACAGCACGGCCTTGATGATCTGTACCCAGGTGGTGGCCAGCATGCCGCCGAACAGTACGTACAGGCACATCAGGATACCCACCAGGATCACCGCCACATGGTAGTCCAGGCCGAACAGCAGCTCGATCAGCTTGCCAGCACCGACCATCTGGGCGATCAGGTAGAAGGCCACTACCACCAGCGAGCCGGAGGCCGACAGGGTGCGGATTTCTTTCTGCCCGAGGCGGTACGAGGCCACGTCGGCGAAGGTGTACTTGCCCAGGTTGCGCAGGCGTTCGGCGATCAGGAAGAGAATGATCGGCCAGCCGACCAGGAAGCCGATCGAGTAGATCAGGCCGTCGTAGCCAGAGGTGAACACAAGTGCGGAAATACCCAGGAACGAGGCAGCCGACATGTAGTCACCGGCAATCGCCAGGCCGTTCTGGAAGCCGGTGATCTTGCCACCGGCGGCGTAGTAGTCCGACGCCGACTTGTTGCGCTTGGAGGCCCAGTAGGTAATGCCGAGGGTGAAGGCGACGAAAGCCACGAACATGGCGATCGCGGAAACGTTCAGCGGTTGCTTCTGCACCTCGCCGGTCAGGGCATCGGCGGCCCACACGGCGGGTGCGAAGGCTCCGCAGGCCAGTACGGCCAGGGCTTTGGCATGGCGAATCATTGTTGCGCCTCCTTCAGGATGGCCTTGTTCAGCTCATCGAATTCGCCGTTGGCACGGCGTACGTAGATGGCGGTCAGGACGAATGCCGAGACGATCAGGCCGACGCCCAGGGGAATACCCCAGGTAATCGATGACTCAGGGCTGAGCTTGGTGCCCAGGATCTGAGGACCGTAGGCGATCAGGAGGATGAAGGCGCAGTACAGGCCGAGCATGATCGCCGAGAGAATCCAGGCGAACCGTTCGCGTTTGGTGACCAGCTCCTTGAAGCGGGGGCTGTTTTGTATCGAGAGGTAAATGCTGTCGTTCATTGTTTTTGTCCTAGCAGCACAGATAGGGGTGGAACCCACGACCCTTACTTTATGCGGCTATCGGACGCCAACCAGACGACCTTAGTCTTAGATGCAACGGTGTTTTACCGGTTGCGTAACAAAGTGATGGCCTCTTCGCGGGTAAACCCGCTCCCACAAGGGATGTGCACAAGCCTGAAGACTGTGGATATCCCTGTGGGAGCGGGTTTACCCGCGAAGCAGCAAAACTGGTCCTGACAGGTTGTTACTTGCCAGTCCACTCCTTCACACGATCAGGGTGCTTGGCCACCCAGTCCTTGGCCGCCGCTTCAGGCTTGGCGCCTTCCTGGATCGCCAGCATCACTTCGCCAATCTCGTCCTTCGACTGCCAGTTGAACTTCTTCAGGAACTCCGCCACTTCCGGGGCCTTGGTCGCCAGTTCCTTGCTGCCGATGCTGTTCACGGTTTCCGCGGCGCCATACACGCCTTTCGGGTCTTCGAGGAACTTCAGCTTCCACTTGGCGAACATCCAGTGCGGTACCCAGCCAGTCACTGCAATGGACTGCTGCTTGGCATAGGCACGGCCCAGTTCCGCAGTCATCGCCGCGCCGGAGCTGGCCTGCAGCTTGTAACCGCTCAGGTCGTAGTCCTTGATGGCCTGGTCGGTCTTGAGCATTACGCCGGAGCCTGCGTCGATGCCGACGATCTTCTGCTTGAAGGTGTCGTCGGTCTTGAGGTCGGCGATGCTCACCGCCTTGACGTACTCGGGGACGATCAGGCCGATCTTGGCGTCCTTGAAGTTCGGGCCGTAGTCGACCACGTTGTCCTTGTTCTTGGCCCAGTACTCGCCATGGGTCACCGGCAACCAGGCCGACAACATGGCATCGAGCTTGCCGGTTGCCACGCCCTGCCACATGATCCCGGTGGCCACGGCCTGCAACTTCACGTCGTAACCGAGTTTCTGCTTGATCACTTCGGCGGCCACGTTGGTGGTCGCCACGCTGTCAGCCCAACCATCCACGTAACCAATGCTTACTTCTTTGGCCATTGCCTGTGCCGCGCTCATGGCCAGTACCATGGCGGTGCCCACACCCAGGAAACGTCGCATTCTTGTAATAGCAGCCATCAAAGCATCCCCTCGTCAGGTCTCGGAATTTGCATCATCGTCCTGCAACAATAGTCGACCTGCTCCAGCTACGACCTGTAGCCGCCCCATATGCGACAGCACTATGCCATTAGCGCCATCGGCCTACGCCAACCTGCGCGATCCTTGCATGCCAAAGGTTTGGCGCCGGGCTACTATCTACCCTTTTGCGCCTGACGATGGACCGCCCGATGCCCAGTTCTACCCGCCTGCTGCTGCCGTTGTACCTGCTTGCCTGCCTGCTCGCCCTGCTCGGGCTCGGAGGGCTCTGGTACGGGCTTGGCAAGTCGGTGCAACTGCCCGACGCGGCCAGCCCGACACACAAGCTGCAATGCGCCTCGTACACCCCGTTCGACAAGGACCAGTCGCCCTACGACCAGCCGTTGCGCCTGCGCCCGGCACGCATGGATGCCGACCTGGCGTTGCTGGCCGAGCGTTTTCAGTGCATCCGTACCTATTCCCAGACCGGTCTTGAGGCGATCCCGGCGCTGGCGCGCAAGCATGGCCTGAAAGTGATGCTGGGTGCCTGGGTCAACGCCCACCCGGCAGACACCGAGAAAGAAATCGACCTGCTGATCGCCGCCGCCAACGCCAACCCCGACGTGGTCAGCGCGGTGATCGTCGGCAACGAGACGCTGCTTCGCAAGGAAGTAACCGGCGCGCACCTGGCCACGCTGATCGCCCGGGTGAAAAGCCAGGTCAAGGTGCCGGTAACCTACGCCGATGTGTGGGAATTCTGGTTGCAGCACCCGCAGGTGGCACCTGCGGTGGACTTCCTGACTATCCACCTGCTGCCTTACTGGGAAGACGACCCGCGAGGCATCGACGAAGCCCTGGCCCACGTCGCCGATGTGCGCCGGGTGTTTGGCACGCGCTTCGCGCCCAAGGACATTCTGATCGGCGAAACCGGCTGGCCCAGCGAAGGCCGCCAGCGCGAGACCGCGGAGCCCGGCCGGGTCAACGAGGCGCGCTTCATTCGTGGGTTTGTGGCCATGGCCGAAAACAACGGCTGGCACTACAACCTGATCGAGGCGTTCGACCAGCCATGGAAGCGCGCCAATGAAGGGGCGGTCGGTGGTTACTGGGGGCTTTACGATGCCGACCGGCAGGACAAGGGCGTACTTGAAGGGCCGGTGAGCAACCTGCCTTACTGGCCGCAATGGTTGCTGGCCGGTGCCGTGCTGATGGTGCTGATGCTGATGCTTGCCGGGCGCCCTGCCACCCCGACAGCGGCCATATTGCTGCCGTTGCTGGCGGCGTTTGGTGCCGCTTGCCTGGGGCTTTGGGGCGAGCTGATGCGCACCCATGCGCGGTTTGCCGGGGAATGGCTGTGGGCGCTGCTGCTGGCGGGGCTGAACCTGTTGGTACTGGCCCATGCCGTGCTGGCCCTGGCGCGGCGCACGGGCTGGCGCGAGCGCCTGTACGCCTGGCTGCAGGCGCGGGCCGGCTGGTTGTTGCTGGCGGCAGGTTTTGCCGCAGCGGTGAGCATGCTGGCGATGGTGTTCGACCCACGCTATCGCAGCTTCCCCAGCGCAGCGCTGGCGCTGCCGGCGCTGGTGTTTGCACGGTGGCCGGTGCGGGCGCCGCGGGCGGAGGTGGCGTTGCTGGCGTTCATCGTCGGTGCCGGGGTGGCGCCACAGTTGTTTGTGGAAGGGCTGGAGAACCAGCAGGCCTGGGGGTGGGCCGGGGTGAGTGTGCTGATGACGGCTGCCTTGTGGCGGAGCTTGCGATTGCGACCGGTTTGAGCATTAGGGTGGGGTCGGCAGGGGCACAACAACCAAGGCATCTCCCTGTCAGCCACGCCGCGCTTGCCTGACCAACCGCAACCCCGCCAGCACCAGCGCGAACACGGCAATGCTGGCGGTATACAGCACCAGCGCCGGTACTGCGAACACCAACGCCACCACTGCCAGCCACCAGCCGCTACGGCCAGCAACGACCTGCGCCAGCAGCGCCAGCGCCAGCCCGCTCCAGGCCATCACCTGATGATGAATGCCCAACCCCAGCAACGACCGCACCTCACACTGCCAGTACGCCGCCGGCGCCGTGCACAGCCCAACCCATTGCCCGTCTTCCATCAGCCCGTAGCGCACGCCATAACTGGCAGCAAGCCACAGCCCCAGAAACAGCAAAAGCAGCGCAGCCGGCAGCGAACGAGACATCCAGTTCTCCAATAGCGGTAATCGAAAGCATCCATGATCGCTTATGCCCTGTTGTAAGGCAAAATCACATCTCTGCAGCTATGTTGCAGTTAACAAGCACACCAAAGACCACCGCACTTGGCAACTTTGCCCGGTCCGCTGTGGTCCTAGCCTGCACACTGCTCGACCTTGCGTTCTTCTGGGGGATTACATGCTTCGATCTTTGCGCCTCGCTGCCTTGCTCGGCGGCCTGCTCATGGCTGTGGCCGCTTCGGCGCGGGATATCGACGCCGCGAGCTATGGCTACCCCTTGACCAACCCGTTCGAGGCAACCATCGCCACCACGCCGCCAGACCAGCGCCCCACCCTGCCCGACGATGACGAAATCAGCCAGTCCGACTACAGCCTCAATCTGCGCCCGGACCGTGAGTTCACCCTGCCCGACAACTTCTGGGCAGTGAAAAAACTCAAGTACCGCCTGGCCCGCCAGGACCACGAGGCACCGCTGATCTTCATCATCGCCGGCACCGGTGCGCCCTACACCAGCAGCATCAACGAATACCTGAAAAAGCTGTTCTACCAGGCCGGCTTCCACGTGGTGCAGCTGTCGTCGCCCACCAGCTACGACTTCATGAGCGCCGCCTCGCGCTTCGCCACCCCCGGCGTCAGCCAGGAGGATGCCGAAGACATGTACCGGGTGATGCAGGCCGTGCGCGCCCAGCACCCGCGCCTGCCAATCAGCGAGTTCTACCTCACCGGCTACAGCCTGGGCGCACTCGACGCGGCCTTCGTCAGCCACCTGGACGAAACCCGCCGCAGCTTCAACTTCAAGCGCGTGCTGCTGCTGAACCCGCCGGTCAACCTGTACACCTCGATCAACAACCTCGACAAGCTGGTACAGACCCAGGTCAAGGGTATCGACCGCAGCACCACCTTCTACGAGCTGATGCTGGCCAAGCTGACCCGCTACTTCCAGGAAAAGGGCTACATCGACCTCAATGAAGCCCTGCTGTACGACTTCCAGCAGTCGCGCCAGCACCTGTCCAACGAGCAGATGGCCATGCTGATCGGCACCTCGTTCCGCTTCTCGGCGGCCGACATTGCCTTCACCTCCGACCTGATCAACCGCCGCGGCCTGATCATTCCGCCGAAGTTCCCGATCACCGAAGGCAGCAGCCTCACGCCGTTCTTCAAGCGTGCCCTGCAGTGCGACTTCGACTGCTACATGACCGAGCAGGTCATCCCCATGTGGCGCGCCCGCACCGATGGCAACAGCATCCTGCAACTGGTCAACCAGGTCAGCCTGTATGCGCTGGAGGACTACCTGAGCAGCAGCGACAAGATCGCCGTGATGCACAACGCCGACGACGTCATCCTCGGCCCCGGCGACATAGGCTTCCTGCGCAAGGTATTCGGTGAGCGCCTGACCCTTTACCCCCACGGCGGCCATTGCGGCAACCTCAATTACCGCGTCAACAGTGACGCCATGCTGGAGTTCTTCCGTGGTTAACAAACTCCTCTTCGCCACTGCCCTGTTCGCCACCGGCCATGCCCTGGCCGCCGAAACCGCCCCCCGGGCCAGCGTGGTCGAAGCCGACCCGCAAGTTACCGAAGCACCACTGGCGCCCGAGGCCGATGGTTTCCTCGACCCGCTGCGCGAGCTGAAATTCAACCCGGGGCTGGACCAGCGCGAGTTCGAGCGCTCTACCCTGCAGGCACTGAACGTGTACGACCCGCTGGAGTCGATCAACCGGCGCGTCTATCACTTCAACTACCGTCTGGACCAATGGGTGCTGCTGCCCATGGTAAGCGGCTACCAGTACGTCACGCCGCGCTTCGTGCGCACCGGGGTGACCAACTTCTTCAACAACCTGGGCGACGTGCCGAACCTGTTCAACAGCGTGTTGCAGTTGAAGGCCAAGCGCTCGGCGGAGATCACCGCACGGCTGATGTTCAACACCATCATCGGCGTGGGTGGGCTGTGGGACCCGGCTACCAGCATGGGCCTGCCGCGGCAAAGTGAAGACTTCGGCCAGACCTTGGGCTTCTACGGCGTACCGGACGGGCCGTACCTGATGCTGCCAGTGCTGGGGCCGTCGAACCTGCGCGATACCACCGGGCTGGTGGTGGATTATGCGGGCGAACAGGCGATCAACTACCTGAATGTGGCCGAAGCCAGCAGCGACCACCCGGAAATCTCCGTCCTGCGTGTGGTGGACAAGCGCTACAGCACCAAATTCCGCTATGGCCAGCTCAACTCGCCGTTCGAGTACGAGAAGGTGCGGTATGTGTATACCCAGGCGCGCAAGCTGCAGATAGCCGAGTAGGCAGGCCAGGCCTCTTCGCGGGTAAAACCGCTCCCACAGGGACTGCACCACCCTCAGGTATTGTGCGATCCCTGTGGGAGCGGGTTTACCCGCGAAGAGGCCGGCACTGGCAACATCAACCCCAGGAACTGGCAAAGCTCCCGCTTCTTGGCCAAGGCATCCTTTCGCCCCAGCTCTATCAGCTCGCTGCAGTAACTGGCCTCGAACAGCAAATAGCTCAACACCCCCGCCCCGCTGGTACGCGTCGCCCCCGGCCCGCGCAGGAACACGCGCAACGCCGCCGGCAACTCGCGCCGGTGCCGCGCGGCAATCTCGTCCAGCGGCTGACTGGGCGCCACCACCAGCACGTCGATTGGCGCCAGGCCCAGGCGCCGGGCATCCAGGTGCGCCGGCAACAGGTGGCTCAGGTGGTTCAGGCGCTGCAGCAGCTCGATATCATCTTCCAGGCTGTCAATGAACGTGCTGTTGAGCATGTGCCCGCCGATCTGCGCCAGGCTCGGCTGCTGCCCGCTGAACACGCGCTGGGTCGGCAACGGTGGCGCCGGCCGCTGCGGGTTGCCACTGACCCCGACGACCAGTACCCGGCTGGCGCCCAGGTGCAAGGCTGGGCTGATCGGCGCCGACTGGCGTACCGCACCATCACCGAAATATTCGTCGCCCAGCCGCACCGGGGCGAACAGCAGCGGGATGGCCGCACTGGCCAGCAGGTGGTCGATGGTCAACGGCGTGGGCATGCCGATGCGGCGGTGGCGCAACCAGGCTTCGATGGTGCCGCGGCCCTGGTAGAAAGTCACCGCCTGGCCGGATTCGTAGCCAAAGGCGGTCACTGCGACGGCGCGCAGTTGCTCGGCGGCCAGGGAGTGGGCGATGCCGTCCAGGTTCAGGTGCGCCTGCAGCAGGCCGCGCAATGGGCTGCTGTCCAGTAGCGCCACCGGCGCCGGGCCACCCAGGCCCAGCAGGTTGTGGCCGACGAAGCGGCTGGCCTGGCGGACCACGCCGGGCCAGTCGCTGCGGATCACCAGATGGCTGCGAAAGTTCTGCCAGAAGGCGGTGAGCCGTTGTACGGCTTCGCTGAAATGGGTGGCGCCGCTGGCCAGGGTGACGGCGTTGATGGCGCCGGCGGAGGTACCGACGATGACCGGGAACGGGTTGTGCGCGCCGGCGGGCAGCAACTCGGCAATGCCGGCCAGCACGCCGACCTGGTAGGCGGCGCGGGCGCCGCCGCCAGAAAGGATGAGACCGGTTACCGGGGGTGGCGCCATAGGAGTCCTTCCTGGGGTTGATGTGCTGTCAGTGCCGGCCCTTACGCGGGTAAACCCGCTCCCACAGGTATTACAAAGCCTTCAGGGCCTGTGGAGAACCTGTGGGAGCGGGTTCACCCGCGAATAGGCCGGCACAGGCAAAACAAGATTCAACGCTTCTTCTTGTCATACAGCCGCGGCGCCCCTTCGGGCCGCGACTTGAACCGGCGATGCGCCCACAGGTACTGCTCGGGGCATTCGCGCAACACGCTTTCGACCCACTGGTTGATGCGCAGGCAGTCCGCCTCTTCGCTCTCCCCGGGGAAGTCCGCCAACGGCGGGTGGATCACCAGACGATAGCCGCTGCCATCTTCCAGGCGCTTCTGGGTGAACGGAATCACCTGCGCCTTGCCCAACCGGGCAAACTTGGTGGTGGCCGTCACCGTCGCCGCCGGGATGCCGAACAGCGGCACGAACAGGCTCTGCTTGGCGCCGTAGTCCTGGTCCGGTGCGTACCAGATCGCCCGGCCCGAACGCAGCAGCTTGAGCATGCCGCGCACATCCTCGCGCTCCACCGCCAGCGAGTCGAGGTTATGCCGCTCGCGGCCGCTGCGCTGGATGAAGTCGAACAGCGGGTTGCCGTGCTCGCGGTACATGCCGTCGATGGTGTGCTGCTGGCCGAGCAGCGCGGCGCCGATTTCCAGGGTGGTGAAGTGCACCGCCATCAGAATGGCACCCTGCCCCGCCTGCTGGGCGGCCTGCAGGTGCTCCAGCCCCTCGACATGGGCAAGACGCGCCAGCCGGGCCTTGGGCCACCACCAGCTCATGGCCATTTCGAAGAAGGCGATACCGGTGGAGGCGAAGTTGGCCTTGAGCAGACGCTGCCGTTCGTCGACCGACAGCTCCGGGAAGCACAGTTCCAGGTTGCGCGCGGCAATGCGCCGCCGCTCACCGGCAAAGCGGTACATCACCGCACCCAGCGCGGCACCGACTTTCAACAGGACCCGGTACGGCAACTGGACCACCAGCCACAGCAGGCCCAGGCCCAACCACAGGCCCCAGAAACGTGGGTGAAGGAAATAGGGACGAAAACGCGGGCGTTCCATTGAAGCTTCCGGAAAGACAAAGGCCGCGCATTCTACAACGGATCAGCGCATGTTGCGGGCAACCGGTCTTATCGTTATAAGTCAGGGCACTTTTTTCGCAACAAGCCGTCTATGCAGACCATGAGCCCAAACCACACACCCGATACCGCCTCCGTGTTCCAGCTCAAGGGCAGCATGCTCGCCATTACAGTGCTGGAGCTGGCGCGCAATGACCTTGAGGCCCTCGACCGCCAACTGGCGGCCAAAGTCGCCCAGGCACCGAACTTCTTCAGCAACACGCCGCTGGTGCTGGCGCTGGACAAGCTGCCGGCCGGCGAAGGGGCAATCGACCTGCCCGGCTTGATGCGGATCTGCCGCCACCACGGCCTGCGCACCCTGGCCATCCGCGCCAGCCGTATCGAAGACATCGCCGCGGCCATCGCCATCGACCTGCCGGTGCTGCCACCATCCGGCGCCCGCGAACGGCCGCTGGAGCCCGAGCCCGAGGTGAAGAAGCCCGAGCCGGCCCCGGTCCCGCCGCCGATCCTTGAACCCGAGGTGCGCCCGACCCGCATCATCACTTCGCCAGTACGTGGCGGCCAGCAGATCTACGCCCAGGGCGGCGACCTGGTGGTGACCGGTTCGGTCAGCCCGGGGGCGGAACTTCTGGCCGATGGCAACATCCATGTGTACGGCGCCATGCGCGGCCGCGCCCTGGCCGGCATCAAAGGCAATACCAAGGCACGTATCTTCTGCCAGCAGATGACCGCCGAAATGGTCTCCATCGCCGGCCAGTACAAGGTCTGCGAAGACCTGCGCCGCGACCCGCTGTGGGGCACCGGCGTGCAAGTCAGCCTGTCTGGCGACGTGTTGAACATCACCCGTCTTTAACGGATACTTGCCAGCATTTTTAGTGCAACTTTTCTTACCGTTGCCATTTTTTTGTATTTTTGCAGGGACTTGTGTCCCGATTATTTTAGGGGTGAAACACCTTGGCCAAGATTATCGTGGTTACTTCCGGCAAGGGGGGGGTGGGCAAGACCACTACCAGCGCCGCCATTGGTACCGGCCTCGCACTGCGTGGCCACAAGACCGTCATCGTCGACTTCGACGTGGGCCTGCGTAACCTCGACCTGATCATGGGCTGCGAACGCCGCGTGGTGTATGACTTCGTCAACGTGGTCAACGGCGAAGCCAACCTGCAACAGGCCCTGATCAAGGACAAGCGCCTCGAGAACCTGTACGTGCTGGCCGCCAGCCAGACCCGTGACAAGGACGCGCTGACCCAGGAAGGCGTGGAAAAGGTCCTGATGGAGCTGAAGAAAGACTTCGACTTTGTCATCTGCGACTCGCCGGCCGGTATCGAGAAAGGCGCACACCTGGCCATGTACTTTGCCGACGAAGCCGTCGTGGTCACCAACCCCGAGGTGTCCTCGGTACGTGACTCCGACCGCATGCTGGGCATCCTGTCGAGCAAGTCGCGCCGCTCCGAGAATGGCGAAGAGCCGATCAAGGAACACCTGCTGATCACCCGCTACCACCCGGAGCGCGTGGAAAAGGGCGAAATGCTGAGCATCGCCGACGTCGAAGAAATCCTGGCGATCAAGCTCAAGGGTGTGATCCCCGAGAGCCAGGCCGTGCTCAAGGCTTCCAACCAGGGTATCCCGGTCATCCTCGACGACCAGAGCGATGCCGGCCAGGCCTATAGCGATACCGTCGACCGTCTGCTGGGCAAAGAAAAGCCCCTGCGGTTCATCGAAGTGCCGAAGCAAGGATTCTTCGCGCGCCTGTTTGGAGGCAAGTAAACCATGAACCTTTTTGACTTCTTTCGTGGCAGACAGAAACAGACCAGCGCGTCGGTAGCGAAAGAGCGTCTACAGATCATCGTGGCGCACGAGCGCGGCCAACGCAGCGAACCGGACTACCTGCCAGCGCTGCAGAAAGAACTGCTGGAAGTGATCCGCAAATATGTAAACATCGGCAACGATGATGTGCATATCGAGCTGGAAAACCAGGGTAGCTGCTCGATTCTGGAGCTGAACATCACCTTGCCGGATCGCTGATTTCGCGACCAGGCCTGGATCATTGGGGCTGCTTTGCAGCCCATCGCCGGCAAGCCAGCTCCCACAGGGTTCGCGCTGTACCTGTGGGAGCTGGCTTGCCGGCGATGGGCCGCAAAGCGGCCCCAGTGTTTTCCCCGATATAACCGAGACCAAGCAATGCCGCTGTCCAACATCCAGATCCTGCACGAAGACGCCGCCATCCTGGTGATCAACAAACCGACCCTGCTGCTGTCGGTACCCGGCCGCGCCGAGGACAACAAGGACTGCCTGATCACCCGCCTGCAGGAAAACGGCTACCCCGACGCGCTGATCGTGCACCGCCTGGACTGGGAAACCTCTGGCATCATCCTGCTGGCCCGGGATGCCGACAGCCACCGTGAGCTGTCGCGCCAGTTCCACGACCGCGAAACCGAAAAGGCCTACACCGCGCTGTGCTGGGGCCAACCGGCGCTGGACAGCGGCAGCATCGACCTGCCGCTGCGCTACGACCCGCCGACCAAGCCACGGCATGTGGTGGACCACGAACAGGGCAAGCACGCGCTGACCTTCTGGCGCATCGTCGAGCGCTGCGGTGATTACTGCCGGGTAGAACTGACACCGATTACCGGGCGCTCGCACCAGTTGCGCGTGCACATGCTGTCGATCGGGCACCCGCTGCTGGGCGACCGGCTGTATGCCAACCCCGAGGCACTGGCGGCCCATGAGCGGTTGTGCCTGCATGCCTCGATGCTGAGCTTTACCCACCCGGTGTCCGGGGAGCGGCTGAAGTTCGAGTGCCCTGCGCCCTTCTGAATGTGTACAGCCTGTACTGGCCTCTTCGCGGCTAAAGCCGCTCCCACAGGGACCGCACCGCTTTCGAGGGTTGTGCAGTACCTGTGGGGCTGCAGCCGCGAAGAGGCAGACACAATTTGTCGACTTAATACGCTAAACTCGCGCCACTGCTGTCTGGAGTGAGCTATGCGCGACGCACTGAATTCTGGCCTTATCGACTTCCTCAAGGCCTCCCCCACGCCCTTCCACGCCACCGCCAGCCTGGCCCAGCGCCTGGAAGCTGCCGGCTACCAGCGCCTGGACGAGCGCGACAGCTGGGCCACAGTGCCTGGCGGTCGCTACTACGTCACCCGTAACGACTCGTCGATCATCGCCATCAAGCTGGGCAAGCAAGCCCCACTGCTGAACGGTATCCGCATGGTCGGTGCCCACACCGACAGCCCGTGCCTGCGCGTCAAGCCGCAGCCTGAACTGCAGCGCCAGGGCTTCCTGCAGCTGGGTGTAGAAGTGTATGGCGGCGCCTTGCTGGCGCCATGGTTCGACCGCGACCTGTCGCTGGCCGGCCGGGTCACCTATCGCCGTGACGGCAAGGTCGAAAGCCAGCTGATCGACTTCAAGCTGCCGATCGCGATCATCCCCAACCTGGCCATCCATCTCAACCGCACCGCCAACGAAGGCTGGGCGATCAACCCGCAGAACGAGCTGCCGCCCATCCTGGCCCAGGTGGCGGGTGACGAGCGCATCGATTTCCGAGCCCTGCTCACCGAGCAACTGGCCCGCGAGCACGAGCTGATCGCCGACGTGGTGCTGGATTACGAGCTGAGCTTCTACGACACCCAGGACGCCGCCCTGGTCGGCCTGAACGGCGACTTCATCGCCGGTGCGCGCCTGGACAACCTGTTGTCGTGCTACGCCGGCCTGCAGGCCCTGCTGGCCGCCGACAGCGACGAAACCTGCGTACTGGTGTGCAACGACCATGAAGAAGTCGGCAGCTGCTCGGCCTGTGGTGCCGACGGCCCGATGCTGGAGCAGACCCTGCAGCGCCTGCTGCCGGATGGCGACGCCTACGTGCGCACCATCCAGCGCTCGCTGATGGTGTCGGCCGACAACGCCCACGGCGTGCACCCCAACTACGCCGACAAGCACGACGGCAACCACGGGCCCAAGCTCAACGCCGGGCCGGTAATCAAGGTGAACAACAACCAGCGCTACGCCACCAACAGCGAGACCGCCGGGTTCTTCCGCCATCTGTGCATGGCCGAGGAAGTGCCGGTGCAGAGCTTTGTGGTGCGCAGCGACATGGGCTGTGGCTCGACCATCGGTCCGATTGCGGCCAGCCACCTGGGCGTGCGTACGGTGGATATCGGCTTGCCAACCTTTGCCATGCATTCGATTCGCGAGCTGTGCGGTAGCCATGACCTGGCGCACCTGGTGAAAGTGCTGAGCGCCTTCTACCGTAGCCGCGAGCTGCCTTGATGTAGTCAGGCCCGGCCTCTTCGCGGGTAAACCCGCTCCCACACGGACCGCACAACCTTCAGGAGCTGTGCGGTACCTGTGGGAGCGGTTTACCCGCGAAGAGGCCAGGCCTGCTCAAGGTCAATCCCGCTTCGCCTGCCACCCGCTATGCTTGTTACATGGCCCCACTGCAAAAGGATTGCTGTCCATGTCCCCGTTCCTTTCCCTGTTCGTGCCGGTGTTCCTGTTCCTGATGCTGCTGACCATCGGTTTCAGCCTGCGCGAGCGCAACATCGGCGTACTGATGATGTGGGTCGGCACGCTGGGTATCTTCGGCCTCACCTGCTGGAAAATCCTGGAGCAACTGCCGTCGTGAACCTCTACACTCGGTCAATCGTTTGACCTGAGGTAGTTTTGCCAGTGCCTGCCCTTCTGCGTTGCCTTTTCCTGCTGCTGTTCCTGTTTGTCACCCCGGTACAGGCCGCTGGCCTGCCCGGCCTGCTTGGTGGCAGTGCGCCCGCACAGCCGGAAGCGACCGAACCGTTGGGCAAGTCGCTGGACGAGGTGATCAAGAACCTGGAAAACGACCAGCAGCGGGCCAAGCTGCTGGCCGACCTGAAAAAACTGCGCGACGCCACCAGGCAATCGCAACCCACCGTCGAACAGGGCGTGCTCGGCCTGATCGGCGGCGCCCTGAATGACTTCGAAAAACAGTTCAGCGGCGATGCCAGCCCGTTCCATCGCTGGGCCGCGGAGATCGAACAGGCCCAGGCCGAACTGACCGAGTTGATGGTGCCGGTACACCAGTGGCCGGCCATCCTGTTCGGCTTTGCCGCCGTCATCGCCGTCTGGAGCGTGCTGGCCTACGCCTTCAACTGGGTCGGCCACCGGGTACGCCTGCGCTTTGGCCTGAGCGAGGAGCTGCCGCAGCACCCGCGCACCTGGGACCTGGTGCGCTTTGCCCTGCGCAAGCTGGGCCCGTGGCTGGTGGCACTGGTGTTCACCGTGTACCTGAGCGTCGTGCTACCACCGTCACTGGGCAAATCGCTGGCCATGGTGCTGGCCTACGCGCTGGTGGTCGGCACCTGCTTCTCGGCCATCTGCGTGATCGCCTTCTCGCTGCTCGACGGCCCGCACCGCCACCGCGCCCTGCACATCCTGCGCCACCAGGCGTTCCGCCCGCTGTGGCTGATCGGCAGCTTCGCCGCGTTTGGCGAAGCGATGAGCGACCCGCGCCTGACGGTCGCCCTCGGCACCCACCTGGCCCACGCCCTGGCCACCCTGGCCAACGTGATTGCGGCGCTGTGCACCGGGCTGTTCATTCTGCGCTTCCGCCGCCCGATCGCCCACCTGATCCGCAACCAGCCGCTGTCACGGCGCCTGACCCGGCGCACCCTCAGCGACACCATCGAGATCCTCGGCAGCTTCTGGTTCGTGCCGGCATTGATCCTGGTGGCGATTTCGCTGTTCGCTACCTTCATCTCGGCCGGCGATACCAGCACCGCCCTGCGCCAGTCGCTGATGTGCACGGTGCTGGTGGTGGTGTGCATGGTGCTCAACGGCCTGGTGCGCCGCCACGCCGCCAACCCCAAGCGCGCCAGCAAGCGCCAGGCAGTGTACGCCGAACGCCTGCGCAACTTCGGCTACCTGCTGGTGCACCTGTTCATCTGGCTGGTGTTCATCGAGCTGGGCCTGCGCGTGTGGGGCCTGTCGATGATCGGCTTCGCCGAGGGCGACGGCCACGACATCAGCGTGCGCCTGCTGGGCCTGGCCGGCACGCTGATCGTCGCCTGGCTGGTGTGGATCCTGGCCGACACCGCCGTGCACCACGCCCTGGTGCGTTCGCGCCGGGGCCTGGCCAACGCCCGCGCGCAAACCATGATGCCGTTGATCCGCAACGTGATGTTCGTGGTCATTTTCATCATCGCGGTGATCGTCGCCCTGGCCAACATGGGCATGAACGTCACCCCGCTGCTGGCCGGTGCCGGTGTGATCGGCCTGGCCATCGGCTTTGGTGCGCAGTCGTTGGTGGCCGACCTGATCACCGGGTTGTTCATCATCATCGAGGACTCGCTGGCCATCGACGACTACGTGGATGTGGGCGGGCACCTGGGCACGGTGGAGGGACTGACCATCCGTACCGTGCGCCTGCGGGATATCGACGGCATCGTGCATACCATCCCGTTCAGCGAGATCAAGAGCATCAAGAACTACTCGCGCGAGTTCGGCTACGCGATCTTCCGCGTGGCGATCCCGCACAGCATGAACATCGACCAGGCGATCACGCTGATTCGCGAGGTGGGGCAGAAGCTGCGCAACGACCCGCTGATGCGCCGCAACATCTGGTCGCCGCTGGAGCTGCAGGGGGTGGAGAGCTTCGAGTCGGGTTCGGCGATCTTGCGGGCGCGGTTCAAGACCGCACCGATCAAGCAGTGGGAGGTTTCGCGGGCGTTCAACCTGGCGTTGAAGCGGCAGCTGGATGAGGCCGGGCTGGATTTGGCAACGCCAAGGTTGTCAGTGCAGGTAGTGACTGCCGGTTCCTCCAGTTAGGGCCTCTTCGCGGGTGAACCCGCTCCCACAAGTACTGCGCAAAGGCTGAAACCTGTGCGGTCCCTGTGGGAGCGGGTTTACCCGCGAAGAAGCCAACATTTCATCCAGCCTGAGCGCGAATGCGGATGGCATCATGCCGCCAATACTCCAGGTCACAGTCGATCAGGTGCCCATGCTGGTCACTGTTGACTCGGGTGATATGCAACCCCGGGCTTCCCGCCGATACTTTCAAGGCACTGGCCGCCTCCACCGGCAACGCCGTCGGCAAGATCTCGAAGCACACCTGCCCATACTGGATGCCATACACCCGCCCATAAATCTCGGTCAGCGACTGCGCCAGGTCCTGCTCGAGAATCTCCGGAAAGTACCGGGGATTGAGGTAGTGCTCGGCATACAGCACCGCCCGACCATCGATCCGCCGTAACCTGCAGATACGCACCACGCTGGACAACGCTGGCAGCTGCAAGCGCGCACAGATGGCCGCCGAGGCCGGCTGCAGCCGCGCCGACAACAGTTCGGTACTGGGCTCCCGCCCTTGGTCACGGACCATGGCATGGAAGTGGCTGCGCTCGATCAGGTCGTAGGTCAGCCGCTCGGGCGCGACGAACCAGCCACGACGCTCTTCGCGATAGATCAGCCCCTGGGCTTCCAGCTGCACCAGCGCCTCACGCAGGGTAATGCGCGTGGTATCGAACACCTCGCTGAGCCTGCGCTCGGCCGGCAGCTTGCCGCCCGGCGCCAGCAGGCCGTGCTCGATCTGCTCCTGCAAGGCATGGCAGATGGCTGTTACCGCACGCGGTGGCATCGACTGCATCGAAAGGTTACCTATCTGGACTAGTCCAGCCCCATCACAGGGCATGTGGAGAATAGTGCAAGCCTAGGCAGGGCTGATGAACATCCTGTGACAAAGGCTTTGGCCAGACACTACCAGAAACGCGCCAAGCCAGCAGAACCGGGTTGGTTGCGTGGTCTACGCTGTAGCTTCAGGGCCTTCACCGGCCCTTCCCTACATCAAACTGTCATGCAAGCGGCCTACCTTGGCTCAAGGTTTGCTGACCTAGACCAAAGGTGCCAGTCAACGGCTTGCAACGGTTTTACCCAGAACAACGATCGCAAAGGCACCCACCCAAAGGAGCTTCGGATGAAAAAGTTCTTCATGGCGTCACTGCTCGGTTCGGCCATCGCGTTGTGTACCACGGCCATGGCCGCCGGCACCGACCTCAAGGCCCTGGAAGACGCCGCCCGCAAGGAAGGCACTGTCAACAGCGTGGGCATGCCCGACGCCTGGGCCAACTGGAAAGGCACCTGGGAAGACCTGGCCAGCAAGTACGGCCTCAAGCACAGCGACACCGACATGAGCTCGGCCCAGGAAATCGCCAAGTTCGAAGCCGAGAAGGACAACGCCAGCGCCGACATCGGCGACGTGGGTGCCGCCTTCGGCCCGATCGCCGTGAGCAAGGGCGTGAGCCAGGCATACAAACCGAGCACCTGGGACCAGGTACCGACCTGGGCCAAGGACAAGGACGGCCATTGGGCGCTGGCCTATACCGGCACCATCGCCTTCATCATCAACAAGGACCTGGTCAAGGAAGGTGAGCGGCCAACCTCGTGGCATGACCTGGAAAAAGGCAAGTACAAGGTCGCCATCGGTGACGTCGGCACCGCTGCCCAGGCCGCCAACGGCGTGCTGGCTGCGGCGATCGCCTACAAGGGTGACGAAACCAACCTGGCACCGGGCCTGCAACTGTTCACCAAGCTGGCCCAGCAGAAGCGCCTGTCGCTGGCCAACCCGACCATCCAGACCCTGGAAAAGGGCGAGGTGGAAGTGGGCGTGGTGTGGGACTTCAACGGCCTGAGCTACCGTGAACAGATCGACCCCAAGCGTTTCGACGTACTGATCCCGTCGGATGGCTCGGTGATCTCCGGCTATACCACCATCATCAACAAGTACGCCAAGCACCCGAATGCGGCCAAGCTGGCCCGTGAATACATCTTCAGCGACGCCGGGCAGATCAACCTGGCCAAGGGGCATGCACGGCCGATCCGTGCCGAGCACCTGAAGCTGCCGGAAGACGTGCAGGCCAAGCTGCTGCCCAACGAACAGTACAAGGCCGCGCAGCCGATCAAGAATGCCGAGGCCTGGGAAGCGAGCTCGAAGAAACTGCCGCAGATGTGGCAGGAGCAGGTGATCATCGAGATGGAGTAAGGGGCTAGCTTCTCTAGCGCCTGGACGGGCCCTTTCGCGGGTAAACCCGCTCCCACAAGTAAAGCACGCGTCTCAAGGCTGGCGCATGACCCTGTGGGAGCGGGTTTACCCGCGAAGAAGCCAACGCGGTTTATGACTGGAGCCACCATGCAACACAACGTCATCCTGGTCCTGCTCGACGGCCTCAACTACCAGGTCGCCCACCACGCCATGGGCCACCTGCACGCCTACGTCGAGGCCGACCGTGCCGCGCTGTACCGCGTGGAATGCGAACTGCCGTCGCTGTCGCGGCCACTGTACGAGTGCATCCTCACCGGTGTACCACCAATCGACAGCGGCATCGTGCACAACAACGTCAACCGCTTGTCCAACCAGCGCAGCGTGTTCCATTACGCCCGCGAGGCCAACCTGGGCACTGCGGCGGCGGCCTATCACTGGATCAGCGAGCTGTACAACCGCTCGCCCTTCGACCCGCAGCGCGACCGCCATACCCACGCGCCGAAGCTGCCGATTCAGCACGGGCTGTTCTACTGGGACGACCGTTACCCCGATTCGCACCTGCTGGCCGATGGCGAATACCTGCGCCGCCGCCACGCCCCCAACTTCCTGCTGGTGCACCCGATGAGTATCGACGACATCGGCCACCGCCATGGTCTGGATAGCAGCCAGTACCGTAACGCCGCGCGCAGCGCCGACATCCTGCTGGCCGACTACCTGCCAGACTGGCTTGAGGAAGGCTACCAGGTACTGGTCACCGCCGACCACGGCATGAACAACGACCGCTCGCACAATGGCCTGCTGGCCGAGGAGCGCGAAGTGCCGCTGTTCGTCTTCGGCGATGCCTTCAGCCTGGACCCGGCAGCCAAACCGCTGCAGACCGAGCTGTGCGGGACCATCTGCGAGCTGCTCGGCGCGCCACATGACAAGAGCGTCTGCCGGGAGCTGCTGAAGTGACTACAGCCAAGAGCAGCAGCACCCGTGGCCGCTACCTGGCCTTGCTCTGCCTGCTACCGTTCGCCGTGTTCTTCGTCATCTTCCAGATCGCCCCGCTGGCCTGGGTGGCGATCAACAGCCTGCAATCGGAAGCGGGCTGGGGCGTGGACAACTTCAGCAAGGTGTTCGCCTCGAAGTTCTACCTGCAGGCCCTGCAACGCAGCCTGGAGATCAGCTTCTGGTCGAGCCTGTTCGGCATCGTCATCGCCACGGTCGGCGCCTACTCGCTGCGCCAGGTGGACTCGAAGCTGCGCGACTTCGTCAGCGCCTTCGCCAACATGACCAGCAACTTCGCCGGGGTGCCGCTGGCCTTCGCCTTCATCATCCTGCTCGGTTTCAACGGCGCACTGACCCTGCTGCTGAAGCAGGTCGGCCTGCTGGAAGACTTCAGCATTTATTCCAAGAGCGGGCTGATCCTGGTGTACACCTATTTCCAGATCCCGCTTGGCGTGTTGCTGCTGTACCCCGCGTTCGACGCCCTGCGTGAAGACTGGCGCGAGTCGGCCGCGCTGCTGGGTGCCAGCCACTGGCAGTTCTGGCGGCACATCGGCCTGCCGGTGCTGACCCCGGCACTACTGGGCACCTTCGTCATCCTGCTGGCCAACGCCCTCGGTGCCTACGCCACCGTGTACGCGCTGACCACCGGCAACTTCAACGTACTGCCGATCCGCATCGCCGGCCTGGTAGCCGGTGACATCAGCCTCGACCCCAACCTGGCCAGCGCCCTGGCGATGGTCCTGGTGGGGCTGATGACACTGGTCACGGTGGTGCATCAATGGCTGCTGAAAAGGAGCTACCATGCGCGCTGACGCCCGTTCCGGCGGCTGGTACCACCGCGTCGTGGTCTACCTGCTGTTCCTCATCCTGCTGCTGCCGCTGGCTGGCACCCTGCTCTACTCGCTGGCCACCAGCTGGTCGGCCAGCCTGCTGCCCAGCGGTCTGACCTTCAAGTGGTACATCGCGCTGTGGAGCGAGCCGCGCTTCCTGGCTGCCTTCGGCCAGTCGCTGCTGGTGTGCGTGGGCGCGCTGCTGCTGTCAGTGGTGCTGATCCTGCCGCTGCTGTTCGTGGTGCACTACCACTTCCCCAGGCTCGATGCACTGATGAACATCCTCATCCTGCTGCCGTTCGCGGTGCCGCCGGTGGTGTCGTCGGTGGGGCTGCTGCAGCTGTATGGCAGCGGCCCCATGGCCATGGTCGGTACACCGTGGATCCTGATCGGCTGCTACTTCACCATCGCCCTGCCATTCATGTACCGGGCCATCACCAACAACCTGCAGGCGATCAACCTGCGCGACCTGATGGACGCCGCCCAGCTGCTGGGCGCCAACACCTGGCAGGCGGCGCTGCTGGTGGTCCTGCCGAACCTGCGCAAGGGCCTGATGGTGGCATTGCTGCTGTCGTTCTCGTTCCTGTTCGGCGAGTTCGTGTTCGCCAACCTGCTGGTCGGTACCCGCTACGAGACCCTGCAGGTGTACCTGAACAACATGCGCAACAGCAGCGGCCACTTCAACAGCGCGCTGGTGATCTCGTACTTCGCCTTCGTGCTGGTACTGACCTGGGTCGCCAACCGCCTGAACAAGGACAAGACCTGACATGAGCTTCGTCAGCGTACAGAAACTGCAAAAAAGCTACGCCGGCAGCCCGGTGTTCGAGAACATCGACTGCCAAATCGAACGGGGCGAGTTCGTCACCCTGCTTGGCCCGTCCGGTTGCGGCAAGTCCACGCTGTTGCGCTGCATCGCCGGGCTGACCCCGGTGGACAGTGGGCAGATCCTCCTCGACGGCCATGACATCGTGCCGCTGAGCCCGCAAAAGCGCGGCATTGGCATGGTGTTCCAGAGCTACGCGCTGTTCCCCAACATGACCGTGGAGCAGAACGTCGCCTTCGGTCTGCGCATGCAGAAGGTCAAGGCCGATGAAAGCCAGGCCCGGGTGCGCGAGGCGCTGGAACTGGTGGAGCTGGGCAACTTCGCCGGGCGCTACCCGCACCAGTTGTCCGGCGGCCAGTGCCAGCGCGTGGCCCTGGCCCGCTCACTGGTCACCCGTCCGCGCCTGCTGCTGCTCGACGAGCCGCTGTCGGCACTGGATGCGCGCATCCGCAAGCACCTGCGCGAGCAGATCCGCGCCATCCAGCGTGAGCTGGGGCTGACCACCATCTTCGTCACCCACGACCAGGAAGAGGCGCTGACCCTGTCCGACCGCATCTTCCTGATGAACCAGGGGCGCATCGTCCAGAGCGGCGATGCCGAAACCCTCTACACCGCGCCGGTGGACCTGTTTGCCGCCGGCTTCATCGGCAACTACAACCTGCTCGACGCCGACAGCGCCAGCCGCCTGCTGCAACGCCCGGTGGCCAGCCGCCTGGCGATCCGCCCCGAGTCGATCACCCTGGGTATCAACGGCGAACTGGACGCCGAAGTGCGCAGCCACAGCCTGCTGGGCAACGTGATCCGCTACCGGGTGCAGGTGCGCGAGGTGGAACTGGTGGTCGACGTGCTCAACCGCTCACCGGCCGACCTGCATGCGGACGGGCAACGGGTAAGCTTGTCGATCGACCCCACGGCGCTACGGGAAGTGGCCTAAGGAGCATCAACACATGGCACTGGCAATTTTCGATCTGGACGAAACCCTGATCCACGGCGACTGCGCGTCGCTGTGGAGCGAGCAGATGGCCCGGCTGGGCTGGGTCGACGGCAAGGCGTTCCTGCGCCGCGACCATGAACTGATGGAAGCCTACGGCAGGGGCCACCTGCGCATGGAGGAGTACATGGCCTTCAGCCTGGAGCCGATTGCCGGGCGTACCCTGGAAGAGGTCGAGCACCTGGTGGAGCCATGGGTCGAAGAGGTGATCGAGCCGATCATCTACGGCGACGCCTGCCGCTGCATTGCCGAGCACCGCAAACGCGGGGATCGCATCCTGATCATTTCGGCTTCGGGTACGCACCTGGTCGGGCCGATTGCGGCGCGGCTGGGGGTGGACGAGTACCTGGCGATCGAGCTGGAGGCGGTGAACGGGGTGTATACCGGCAACACCCATGGGGTACTGACCTATCGCGAAGGGAAGATCACGCGGTTGCTGGAGTGGCTGGACCAGGAGCAGGAGAACCTGGAGGGGGCAAGTTTCTATTCCGATTCGCGGAATGATTTACCACTGTTGCTGAAGGTGGATCATCCGCATGTGGTGAACCCGGATGCGGTGTTGCGGGAGCATGCCGAGATCAACAAGTGGCCGATCCTGAGCTGGGCCTGAGGTAATCGCATCGCCTGCACCGGCCTCTTCGCGGGTAAACCCGCTCCCACAGGGACCGCACAGTTTTCAAGCCTGTGGTAATCCCTGTGGGAGCGGGTTTACCCGCGAAGAGGCCGGGCCTGCCTACGCCAGGCTAGGGTCTATCACCATCACCAGCTTGCCCGACACCTGGTTGGTCTCAAGCTCGGCATACGCCGCCTGGGCAAACTCCACCGGGTAGGTATCCACCAGTTGCGGCGACAGGCGCCCTTCGGCAAACAGCGGCCACACCTGCTGCTGCAACTCGCGCAGCAGCTCGGCCTTGAAGCCGTCATCGCGGTTGCGCAACGTGGAACCGGTAATCTCCAGACGCTTGCCCAGTACCTGTGCCAGGTCCAGCTCGAACTTGCGCCCGCCCATCAGGCCGATGATCACCCAGCGGCCGTCACGGGCCAGCAGCTTGAGGTTGAGCTCGCCGTAGCTGGCACCCACCGGGTCGAGAATCACATCGAACGGGCCGAAACCTTCCAGCGCCTTCAGGTTCTCGTTACGTACCACGCCACCGGCAGCGCCCAGCGCCTCGCAGTAGGCCAGGCGGTCCTGCGAACCGACACTGACCCACACCGGGCTGCCGAACGCCTTGCACAGCTGGATCGCGGCCGAGCCAACGCCGCTGGCGCCAGCGTGCACCAGCACCTTCTCGCCAGCTTTCACGCCACCCAGCTGGAAGATGTTCAGCCAGGCAGTGGCATACACTTCCGGCAACGCCGCCGCTTCATGCAGGCTCAGGCCCTCGGGTACCGGCAGCACGTGGCGGGCATCGACCACCACTTCCTCGGCCATGGCGCCGCTGGCCAGCAGCGCGCAAACACGGTCACCCACGCGCCAGTCGGCACCGGCGCCCACTTCTTCGATCACGCCGGAACACTCCAGGCCCATGTACGGGCTGGCGCCTGGCGGTGGTGGGTACAAACCTTTCATCTGCAGCAGATCGGCGCGGTTCAGCCCCGCAGCAGCCACGCGAATGCGCACTTGGCCCGCGTCGCAGGTCGGGCGTTCGGCCTCGACCCAGGCCACATGTCCGTCAACGCCTTGCAATGCCTTCACAGTGCCTCCATAGTTGAATCATATGACCGAGCCTGGGAACGCCAAGTCCCCAGGCTTTTTGCAGTATGCATCCGGTTTTTTGCAACCGGTGAACAGAAAAGACGGCCTACTATGCGTGATCAATTGTCTCCACGTCGAATCAGCATGAAGCATTTCCTCCCAAGCACCGCCCTGGCGCTGATGATCGGCCTGGGCAGCCTCACGCTCGGCGGCAATGCGGTGGCCGCCAACAAGTGGGACAGCCTGCAGCCGGACCGCGACGAGATCGTCGCCAGCCTCAACGTGGTGGAATTGCTCAAGCGCCACCACTACAGCAAGCCGCCGCTGGACGACGCCCGCTCGGTCATCATCTATGACAGCTACATCAAGCTGCTGGACCCGGCGCGCAGCTACTTCACCGCTGCCGACATTGCCGAATTCGACAAATGGAAAACGCAATTCGACGATTTCCTCAAGAGCGGTAACCTCGACCCGGGCTTCACCATCTACAAACGCTACCTGGACCGCGTCAAGCAACGCCTGGACTTCGCCCTGGCCGAGCTGAACAAAGGCGTGGACAAGATCGACTTCAACGCCAAGGAAACCTTGCTGATCGACCGCAAGGATGCCCCGTGGATGAAGGACCAGGCCGAGCTCGACGACTTGTGGCGCAAACGCGTCAAGGACGAAGTGCTGCGCCAGAAGATCGCCGGCAAGGAACCCAAGCAGATCCAGGAAACCCTGACCAAGCGCTACAAGAACCAGCTGGCGCGCCTGGACCAGACCCGTGCCGAAGATATCTTCCAGGCCTACATCAACACCTTCGCCCAGTCCTACGACCCGCACACCAACTACCTGTCGCCGGACAACGCCGAGAACTTCGACATCAACATGAGCCTGTCGCTCGAAGGCATTGGTGCGGTGCTGCAAAGCGACAACGACCAGGTCAAGATCGTGCGCCTGGTGCCGGCAGGCCCGGCGGCCAAGACCAAGCAGGTGGCCCCGGCCGACAAGATCATCGGTGTGGCCCAGGGCAACAAGGAAATGGTCGACGTGGTCGGCTGGCGCCTGGACGAAGTGGTCAAGCTGATCCGTGGCCCGAAAGGCTCGGTGGTGCGCCTGGAAATCATCCCGGCCAGCAACGCGCCTAGCGACCAGACCAGCAAGATCGTGGCGATCACCCGCGAGGCGGTTAAGCTTGAAGAGCAGGCGGCGAAGAAGTCGGTGCTCAAGCTCAAGCAGGACGGGCGTGACTACAAGCTGGGCATCATCGAGATCCCGGCCTTCTACCTGGACTTCAAGGCCTACCGCGCCGGTGATCCGGAGTACAAGAGCACCACGCGTGACGTGAAGAAACTGCTCACCGAACTGCAGAAAGAGAAAGTCGACGGCGTGGTCATCGACCTGCGTAACAACGGCGGCGGCTCGCTGCAGGAAGCCACCGAACTGACCAGCCTGTTCATCGAAAAAGGCCCGACCGTGCTGGTACGCAACAGCGACGGCCGCGTCGACGTGCTGGAAGACGAAAACCCAGGTGCCTTCTACAAGGGCCCGCTGGCGTTGCTGGTCAACCGCCTGTCGGCCTCGGCTTCGGAGATCTTCGCCGGTGCCATGCAGGACTACCACCGCGCGCTGATCATCGGCGGCCAGACCTTCGGCAAAGGCACCGTGCAGACCATCCAGCCACTCAACCATGGCGAGCTGAAGCTTACCCTGGCCAAGTTCTACCGGGTTTCCGGGCAGAGCACCCAGCACCAGGGCGTGCTGCCGGACATCGACTACCCATCGATCATCGACACCAAGGAAATCGGCGAGAGCGCCCTGCCCGAGGCCATGCCGTGGGACACCATCCGCCCGGTAGTCAAGCCGGCGGCCGATCCGTTCAAGCCGTTCCTGGCCCAGCTGAAAGCCCAGCATGAAGCCCGCAGCGACAAGGACGCGGAGTTCACCTACATCCGCGACCGCCTGGCCCTGACCCAGAAGCTGCTGAACGAGAAGACCGTCAGCCTCAACGAGCAGGACCGTCGCGCACGCCACGATGAGATCGAGGCCAAGCAGCTGGCGCTGGAAAACATCCGCCGCAAGGCCAAGGGTGAAGAGCCGCTGAAAGAGCTGAAGAAAGAGGACGAGGATGCGCTGCCGACCGAGGATGAGAACACCAAGCCGGAAGACGATGCCTACCTGTCGGAAACCGGTCGCATCCTGATCGACTACCTGAGTGCGAGCACCAAGGTGGCCAAGAAGTAAGGCGCAACGGCAATGATGGCAGAATAATGTGACCTGTCATCAAGCAGTCATCGCGCTCTCGTGAAATAGAGGGGCCGGGCGTGGAAACGCCCGGCCCTTTCATTTTCAGGAATACGTCATGACCGTTGCCGAGCAGCTCAGTGCCTTGAGTGCCATCCTGGCTCAACGCAGCATTCACAGTCTGTTCCAGCCGATCATGTGCCTGAGCGAACAACGGGTTTACGGCCATGAGGCGCTGAGCCGCGGGCCGTCCAACAGCCCACTGCACGCACCGCTGAACCTGTTTACCATCGCCCGCCAGGCCGG
Source organism: Pseudomonas sp. LS.1a (assembly GCF_022533585.1). Lineage (NCBI taxonomy): Bacteria > Pseudomonadati > Pseudomonadota > Gammaproteobacteria > Pseudomonadales > Pseudomonadaceae > Pseudomonas > Pseudomonas sp. LS.1a. The sequence continues at coordinate 1,362,330 of NZ_CP092827.1, read as the reverse complement.
TCGCCTGACCGAGCTGGAGGCCGCCTGCCGGGAAAGCGCCTGCCGGCGTTTCAGCGAACAGCAGTTGCAGGGCAAGCTGTTTCTCAACGTCTCGCCGGAGACGCTGCTGGAGCCGCATTACCCATCCGGCCAGACCCTGAAACTGCTTGAGCAGGTCGGCCTGTCGCCCAGCCGGGTGGTGATCGAGCTGACCGAACATACCCCGACCGACGACTTCCAACTGCTATCCAATGCCCTGCACCACTACCGTGACATGGGCTTCTCGATTGCAATCGACGATCTGGGGGCGGGTTATTCGAGCCTGCGCCTGTGGTCGGAGCTGCGCCCCGAATATGTGAAGATCGACCGGCATTTCATCGACGGCATCCACCGCGACCCGCTCAAGCGTGAGTTCGTCGGGTCGATATTGCAGATCGCCCGGGCGTCGAAGGCGCAGGTGATTGCCGAAGGCATCGAGTTGGCGGAGGAGCTGGCGGTGCTGATGGAGATGGGCGTGGACCTGGTGCAGGGTTACCTGCTGGGGCGGCCGCAGGAGCTGGGGGTGCGCGAAAGCCTGCCACTACCGGCGCTGATGAAGCTGCCGTTGGCCGAACAGCCGACGGTGCGGCTCAATGCCACGATTGGGCAGTTGCTGGAGCTGTTTGGCCGGCATCAGCACCTGGAGGCATTGGAGGTGGTGGATGCCGATGGCCGGGCTTGTGGATTGATTCACAGGCATGCACTGCCTGTTATGGCCTCTTCGCGGGCACGCCCGCTCCCACAGGTTCATCACGGATCTTGAGCCTTGTGTTGTATCTGTGGGAGCGGGTTTACCGGCGAAGAGGCCGGAACAGGCAACGAGTCAGGCCGATTCGGGGTAGCTGTACTCGAACACCCTGACCACCTCGGAGGCATGCCATGAGGCCGCTTCCATGCCGTCGACCGGCCCGGAAAATCGGCCCAACCGTTCAACGCACTCGAAGAAGCCGGTACGCGGCAAACGGCTGGCACCCTGGCTGATCACCAGCGAGCTGCGCAATGGTTGCTCGGCGCGGGCGTCCAGCACCGCCAGGTACTCCAGCGCGGCGGTCAGCGTCTGCATGGCCGGGCTGGGTAATTGCAAGCGTTCGATCAACGCTCGGTATGTCAGCAAGTGACGTTGACGACGGGCCAGGTCAAGCTCGCCCAGCAGGTTATCCCAGTGCTGACGGCTGATCCTGACCTGGCTCATGATGGCTCGCTCCAGCCAGCCACCCCCAGATGCCAGGCCAGGGCGCGGCGGATGGCAGCATCAGGCTGGCGTTCGCCCGATTCGATCATGGCCAGGTAAGCCGGGCTCACGCCGACATTGCGCGCCAGTTGCTCAGGGGCGATGCCCTTGGCCTGGCGAATCTGTGCCACTTCGCTGAAGGCCGGCAATGGCGCACTGGCTGCATCGCCCTGCGCTTCAATGGCAACCACCTCGGCAGGCGCCTGCCCCGCAGCCTTGAGCAGTGCCTGGTACTGCTCCCAGGGAACGACGGCGTACTCGGGCTGACCGTCCCGGCTGATGACCTGAATACCCATTACAAACCCCTTTAAAAAGGATTACAGCATGTAATCCGTAGGCATAACCCTTATGCCAATTATATTACCAACTCCGGGGTCTGTGCAGTTGAGGAGTAGCTCGGGCCAGTTTCACTGCGTATTGCGCTCCAAACGCAGGGCTTCGGGAGTGGCCGGCAGGCGCTCGACCACACGCAGCCGCTCGGGCGCCTGGCTGTCGCGCCAGGCCTTGAAGCGCGCCAGTTCGTCGGCCACGGTCTTCAGTACCCAACCCAGCACCGCGATGTCGTCGAGGAAACCCACGCCCAGCAACCAGTCGGGGATGGCATCGATGGGGCTGACGAAATACAACAGGCCAGCGACGATGGTGACCAGGGCCCTGGGGCTGATGGCACGGTACTCGCCGCGCCACCAGGCCAGGCACAATGACTGCAGCAGCTTCACGTCTTCACGCAGCTGGCCGATGCGCGGGCCTTTGCGGGCGACTGCGAACAGCAAGGCCGGCAACCGGCCACGGCTGAGCAGCCGCTCGGCCAAGGGCAGGAAACGGGCGAAATTCCAGGGTGCGCTCATGGAGCCTCCAGGCGGAAAAGGTTATCCACATTTATTGTGGATAACCTTGTGAACAGGGCGACGTTTCTGACCCCGGGTGCCTGCCAGGCAAGGGCCCCGGTCAGATCGGGCGTTTTTTACACAGTCGTTTCACACCATGGGTGCCTACGTCGCAAACGATTTGCGTCAGAAGCATCTTGCTGCTTCACGCTGCATTTCCTCGGACAGTATCAGCAGTTGCAGGTTCGTCCAACCACCCTGCACAAACGAAAACGCCCCGTCAGGACGGGGCGTTTTGCGTGGGCCAGCCAGTGTTACTTGGCAGGCGCTTCGGCTGGAGCGTCAGCAGGGGCTTCAGCTTCCGGCTCGGCGCCTTGCAGCTGGGCCGGATCCTTGATGGCGATCAGTTCCAGGTCGAACACCAGTACCGAGTTGGCCGGGATCAGCGGGCTTGGGCTCTGCGCGCCGTAGGCCAGTTCAGCCGGGATGAACAGCTTGTACTTCTCGCCGACGTGCATCAGTTGCAGGCCTTCGACCCAACCCGGGATCACGCCGCTGACCGGCAGGTCGATCGGGCTGCCGCGCTCGACGGAGCTGTCGAACACCTTGCCATCGATCAGCTTGCCTTCGTAGTGGACAGTGACCACGTCGGTCGGCTTGGGCTGCGGGCCGTCGGCCTTCTTGACCACTTCGTACTGCAGGCCCGAGGCAGTGGTGACCACGCCTGGCTTCTTGGCGTTTTCCTCAAGGAATTTCTTGCCGGCGGAGGCGGCTTCTTCGCTGGCCTTGGCCAGGCGCTCTTCGGCACGCTTCTGCAGCGCGGTGAAGGCTTCTACCAGCTCTTCGTCCTTGATGCGCTGTTCTTTCTTGCCAACGGCGTCTTCGATGCCGAGGGCGACTGCTTTCGAATCAAGGTCTTCCATGCCTTCCTGAGCCAGGCTCTTGCCCATGTTCAGGCCGATACCGTAGGAGGCTTTCTGTGCCGGAGTCTTCAGCTCGGGGCTGCTGGTCTGTTGATCACAGCCAGCCAGTACCAGGCCTACCAGGGCAACCGCAGCCGCCAAACGATGCTGTTTCATGCTATTTCCTTGTTCATGCGCCATAAGGGCAATCAGGGTAAAGCCGCGAGCTTAGCAGGCGGCCATGACCAATGGCTACCGGCATAGGAGCGGGTTTTGGTAAGGAAGTTCAGTAGTTAAACGGTTATTCATCAAAGGATGTGCAGCCATTGGCCAGTATTGACCGGTTGTGCCGCCTTTGCCCGGTTTTGCGGGGGATTTATTTCGCGGAATGCCGAGAAGCCTGCATTGGCCCTCAGGGGTAATTGCCCTCACGGTACTGCCCCGCCACCTCGCGCAGCACTTCGCACACCCACTGCCCCGGCAGACTCTGCGGCAACGCAGCATTACGGCAGATGCCCACCGAGCCGCCCGGCTCGCGCACACCCAGGTCGAGCTCGACCAGCTCGCCCCGGCGCAGGTCGAGCAGCACCGCGTCGCGCGGCGCCACCCACACTGCATCGCTGCCCAGCAGGTAGCGCCGGCTCAGCGCCAGTGACAGGGTTTCCAGGCGCTGGGCCGGCATCTGGATGCCACATTGCACAAACAGGCTGTCGGCATGCTGGCGGATCGTGGTGCCTGCGGGCGGCAATACCAACGGGTAACGCCCCACCTGCGCCCGCTCCACCGGCGTGCCGGCCAGCAACGGGTGGCCAGGCCGCACCACCAGGCTCATCGACTCGCTGTACAGGTGCTCGAACGACAGGCCCTGGATCTGCGGGCTGTCGGTCATGCGCCCGACCACCAGCTCCAGTTCGCCCAGGCGCAACTGGCCGAGCAGTTGCGCGCTGACCCCGGTGACCACACTGATCACCAACGCGTCATGCCGCTGGTGCAGGCGGCACAGCACCTCGGGCATGAGCAGGCCTTCGACCGTGGACAGCACGCCAATACGCACCTGCGACGGCGCCCGCGCTTCACCACGCAGGCTGCTCACGCCATCGCGCAGGGCTTGCACGCTGGGTCCGGCGTAACGCATGAAACGCGTGCCGGCCGGGGTCAGCTCGACGCCCTGGCGGCTGCGCGCGAACAGGCGTGTTTCCAGCAGCTCTTCGAGTTCCTTCAGGGTCTTGGAGATGGCCGGCTGGCTGATTGCCAGGATGTCGGCAGCCCTGGCCAGGCTGCCCTGCCGGGCAATCTCCAGGAAGCACAGCAGGTGGCGGTACTTGATGCGGGTGTCGAGGTTCATGGGCTCAAGCTTACCGCATGCAGATAGCCTGTACCGGCCCTTTCGCGGGTAAACCCGCGAAGAGGCCAGTGCAGGCGGCAGATGAATATCAGGCCACAGCCAACTCCACCGTCTCACCACTCAAACGCACCGGCCACACCCGCAAACGCTGCCCGGAATCTTCCAGGCACTCCCCGCTCCGCAGGCTGAAGTGCTGCTTGTACAACGGCGCCGCCACCACCAGTTCGCCCTGCACACTGCCCACCAGCCCGCGGCCGATGATGTTGGCGCCGGAGCGCGGGTCACGGTTGTCCACCGCGTACAGCGGCTGCGCCTGCCCTGGCAGGTAGAACAGCGCCACCTGGGCACCGTCAAGCCACACCACCACCCCGGAATCCGCCACCAGGTCATCCGCCTGGCACACGGCCTGCCAGGTTTCTCGGGTTTTCACAGCAGCATTGGACAGGTTCATCAGACAGCCTCCTCGACAGTTGGGATCAGGTGCAGCGGCGCAGCAGGCCGGCGCTGTTCGCGTTCGCGCACGTAATGCACGTCCGGATCGGCACGGCGGTCGTTGACGAAGGTACGGAAGCGTTTGAGCTTCTCGGGGTCGTTGAGGGCGTTGGCCCACTCGCATTCGTACTGGTCCACCACATGCTGCATCTGCGCTTCCAGCTCGCTGGCCAGGCCCAGGCTGTCATCGATGACTACCTGTTTCAGGTAGTCCAGCCCGCCTTCCAGGTTCTCGCGCCACACCGAGGTGCGCTGCAGCTTGTCGGCGGTGCGGATGTAGAACATCAGCACGCGGTCGATCAGGCGTACCAGGGTCTCGTCATCAAGGTCGGTGGCGAACAGCTCGGCATGCCGCGGGCGCATGCCGCCGTTGCCACACACGTAAAGGTTCCAGCCCTTGTCGGTGGCGATCACGCCGATGTCCTTGCTCTGCGCCTCGGCACATTCACGGGTGCAGCCAGATACGGCGAACTTGAGCTTATGCGGGCTGCGCAGGCCTTTGTAGCGGTCTTCCAGGCGCAGGGCCATGCCAACACTGTCCTGCACGCCGTAACGGCACCAGGTGCTGCCGACGCACGATTTCACCGTGCGGGTCGACTTGCCATAGGCATGCCCGGTTTCAAAGCCGGCTTCGATCAGCTCGCCCCAGATCAGCGGCAGTTCGTGCAACTGGGCGCCGAACAGGTCGATGCGCTGGCCACCGGTGATCTTGGTGTACAGGTCGTACTTCTTGGCCACCTGGCCGATCACGATGAGCTTGTCGGGGGTGATTTCACCACCGGGGATACGCGGCACCACCGAGTAGGTACCGTTCTTCTGCATATTGGCCATGAAGGTGTCGTTGGTGTCCTGTAGCGGCACCAGCGCCGGGTCCATGATCGGCTGGTTCCAGCACGAGGCCAGGATGTTGCCCACCGCCGGCTTGCAGATATCGCACCCAACATGGCCTTTGCCGTGACGTTCGAGCAGCTCGCTGAAGGTGCGGATGCCCTCCACCCGTACCAGCCCGTACAGCTCCTGGCGGGTGTAGGCAAAGTGCTCGCACAGGCTCTTGTCCACCGCCACGCCACGGGCGGTCAGCTCGTGCTCGAATACCTGCTTGAGCAGGGCCGCGCATCCACCACAACCGGTGGCAGCTTTGGTGCAGCCCTTGACGGCGGCAAGGTCGCCGCAGCCGCTGTCGATGGCGGCGCAGACCGCGCCCTTGCTGACGTTGTGGCAGGAGCAGATGGTCGCGCTGTCGGGCAGCGCATCGGCGCCCAGCGCCGGTGCGCCGCCGCCTTGCGGCAGGATCAGTGCCGCCGGGTCGGCCGGCAGGGCAATGCCGTTCTGGGCGTACTGCAACAGGGTGTCGTAATAGCTGTTGTCGCCGACCAGCACCGCACCAAGTACGTGCTTGCCGCTGGCATCCACCACCAGCCGGCGGTAGGCGCTGTTGGCTTCGTCAATGAAGCGGTAGCTGCGTGCCCCCGGGGTGGCACCATGGGCATCGCCGATGGAGCCGACATCCACGCCCAGCAACTTGAGCTTGGTGGACATGTCGGCACCGGTGAATTCGCCAGCGGCTTCCCCCATCAGCAGCGCCGCCAGGTTGCGCGCCATGCTGTAGCCCGGGGCAACCAGGCCGAACACGCTGCCGTTCCACGAGGCGCACTCACCGATGGCGAAAATGCGTGGGTCGCTGCTGCGGCAGTGGTTGTCGATCACCACCCCGCCACGCGCGGCGATATCCAGGCCACAGGCACGGCCCAGGGCATCCTGCGGGCGGATACCCGCGGAGAACACGATCAGGTCGGTTTCCAGGTGCTCGCCGCCATCGAAGTTCATGCGGTAGCGGTAGTCTTCCCCCGCACTGATCGACTGGGTGGCACGCGACAGATGCACACCCACGCCCAGCGCTTCGATCTGTGCCTTGAGCGCGGCGCCGCCCTCGCCGTCCAGCTGCACCGGCATCAGCCGTGGGGCGAACTCCACCACATGGGCTTCCAGGCCCAGCGACTTGAGGGCGTTGGCCGCTTCCAGGCCAAGCAGGCCACCGCCCACTACCACGCCACGGCGGGCGCTGGCTGCGGCAGCGCGGATGGCGTCGAGGTCGTCGAGGGTGCGGTAGACCAGCCGAGCATTGCCGCTGGAGCCTTCGATCGGTGGCACGAAGGGATAGGAGCCTGTGGCCAGCACCAGGTGGTCGTAACCGTAGCGGCCCTCAGCAGTGACCACTTCGCCGCACTCACGGTCAATTTCCAGTACCGCTTCGCCGAGGTGCAGGTGCACACCGTTGGCGCCGTAGAAGTCCTGCCCGCACAGGGCCAGGGTTTCGGCACAGCTGCCGCCGAAGTACTCGGACAAGTGCACGCGGTCGTAGGCGCGTTGGCGCTCTTCGCCGAACACATGCACCTCGAAGCGCTGCAGGGCGCCGCGGCTGACCAGTTGTTCGACGCAATGGTGGCCGACCATGCCGTTGCCGACGATGACCAGTCGCTCTCGTTGCCCGCTGCTCGCTGTTGCCTTCATAAGCCGATCCTCGATCAAAAAAAAAGCGCCTGGAGCCGAAGCTCCAGGCGCCTTTGCCTGTATTCATCGCGGTAGTGGGCCCGGGTTGATCGCCGTTGATCAGTGGGCTTTGTTGTAACTGGGATAAAGCAGGGACTGTGCCAACCCTGTTTCCTGTACTGGCCTCTTCGCGGTGTACGACCGCTCCCACAGGGTCCTCCACGTTTTTTCAGACCTTTGCAGTACCTGTGGGAGCGGGCGTGCCCGCGAAGAGGCCAGCACAGCAAGTGCACATTCCAAGTGCATCACTCCCCATCTTGGCGCACATCAATACACATCCCGCCGATACCGCCTGGCCTTGCCCAGCGCTTCGACATAAGCCCCCGCCGCCGCCGCATCCATGCCGCCATGCTCGGCCACGATGGCCCGCAACGCCGCATCCACATCCCTGGCCATGCGCTGCGCATCGCCACACACAAAGAAGTACGCCCCCGCCTCCAGCCACCGCCACAACTGCGCGCCCTGTTCGAGCATGCGCTGCTGCACGTAGACCTTCTCGGCCTGGTCGCGTGAAAACGCCGTGTCCAGCCGCAAGTGCCCTGCAGCCTGCCAAGCTTGTAGCTGCTCCTGGTAATAGAAATCGGTGGCCGCGTACTGCTCGCCGAAGAACAGCCAGTTAGCCCCTTTCGCCCCGCGTGCCTCTCGTTCTTCGAGGAAAGCCCTGAACGGCGCAATACCAGTGCCGGGGCCGACCATGATCACCGGCACGCAGTCATCCTCGGGCAGGCGGAAGTGCTTCGACACCTGCGGGAAGATGGCCACCTTCAGCGCCTGTGCGCGGTCGGCAAGAAAGCTTGAACACACCCCTTTGCGCGCACCATAGCGCACCGTGGAAACGGTCAGGTGCACCTGCTCCGGGTGCGCCAGCAGGCTGGAGCTGATCGAATAGAGGCGCGGCTGCAACGGTTTGAGCAGGGCCAGCCAGCTGGCCAGCGGCAACTGCTGGGGGAAGGCGCGCAACACATCGACCAGTTGCCGGCCCCACAACCAGTCCTGCAGCTCGGCCTTGCACTCGGGCTGCAGCAGGCGCTGCAGGTCCGGGGCATTGCTGGCGAAGGCCTGCAACTGCTGCGCGGTGACCTTGGCAATCTCCAGGTGCGCTTGCAGGGCTTCAGTCAGCGGCATGGCGGGCTGGCCTTTGAGCTCGACCATGGTTTGGCCATCGAGCTGCATCAGCGCCAGCAGTTCGTCGACCAGCTGCGGGCAGTTGCGCGGCCACACGCCCAAGGCATCGCCCGCGGCATAGGTGAAGCCGCTGCCGCTCAGGTCGAATACCAGTTGACGGGTTTCCTTGCTGGCACCCGGGCCGTTGAGCAGGCGGTTTTCCAGCAAGGTGGCAGCCCAGGGTTGCTGCTTGCTGTAAGCCGCCACGGGCGCAGGCTCGGTGACCGGTTGCGGTGCGGCGGCACTGCCCAGCGTAGGCAACAGCGCATCGAGCCAGGCGGCGAAGGCGTCGTCGAAGTCCGGCTCGCAGTCCACCCGTTGCAGCAGGCGCCGCCCACCCAGTTCGGCCAGACGTTGGTCAAGCTTGCGGCCAAAGCCGCAGAACTGATCGTAACTGGAATCGCCCAGGGCCAGTACGGCATAGCGCAGTTCGGCGCAGTGGGCGCCCTGCTCCCCCTGCAAGGCGTGCCAGAACGCCGCCGCGCTGTCGGGCGCGTCGCCATCGCCAAAGGTGCTGGCGATCAGCACCACGCTGGCGGCGCCCTGCAACTGACGCGGGCTGACCGCGTCCATGCAACTGAGCTGCACATCGAGGCCGGCACCACGCAGGCGCTCGGCACAGCGTTCGGCCAGCAACTCACCGTTGCCGGTCTGCGAGGCCCACAACACCTGGTGCCGTGGCGCCGCCAGCGCAGCATCGGGCAGTACCGGGGCTGGCAGGGTGTCCAGGCCAAGCAGACGGGACAGGGCGGCGGTCGGCGGAATGGCAGTGTTCAGATCAAGGGCTTCGATCCGCTCGCCTGCAACCCGCTCCAGGGTCACGGCACAGTGCTTGAACGCCGGCTGCAGCGACAGCGGGTCGACCGCATCGCAGGTCACGGCGTTGATCGCCAGCTGCTCGCCGATCAGGTCGTTCCAGTGAAATGGGGCAAAGCAGTTGCCCGGCATGACCCGGTCGCTGATTCGCGCGGGCAGCACGGCCTGCCCACGGCGCGAGCGGATGGCCACCTGGTCCTTTTCGGCGATGCCCAGACGGGCGGCATCGTCGCGGTGGATCTCCATGAAGGGGCCAGGCTCCAGCTTGTTCAGCGCCGGCACCTTGCCGGTCTTGGTCAGGGTGTGCCACTGATGCTGTACGCGGCCGGTATTGAGCACCATGGGGTAATCGGCATCCGGCAGCTCCGCTGCCGGCAACCAGGGCCGGGCGAAGAAACGGGCCTTGCCGCTGGCGGTCGGGAAGGCCAACGCCGGGCATTCGCCCTGGGCGTCGTGCAACAGCGCCTGGCTGCTGCCGTCGTTGCGGTAGCGCAGCGGGCTGCGCGGGTTGTCGCGGCCCGGGGCGCAGGGCCACTGGCGCGGCTGCTCGCGCAGTTCGGCATAGCCGATACCACGCAGGTCGTAGCCGGAGGCCGGGTTATGGAAGCGGCGGATCTCCTCGTACACCGCTTCGGCATCGGGGTAGTCGAAGCCGTCGGCGTAGCCCATGGCGCAGGCGACCCGGGCGATGATCTGCCAGTCGGGCAGGCTCTGCCCGGGCGGCTCGACGGCGCGTGGCATCAGGGTGAGGTTGCGCTCGCTGTTGATCATCACGCCTTCCCCTTCAGCCCACAGTGCGGCCGGCAGGAGGATGTCGGCGTAACGGTTGGTTTCGGTGTCGAGGAAGGCATCCTGGGTAATCACCAATTCGGCCTGGCGCAGGCCGTCGATCACCTGCTGGCGGTTGGCGACGCTGGCCACCGGGTTGCTACAGATGACCCAGCAGGCTTTCACCGCGCCGCTTTTCATCTGTTCGAACAGCGCCACCGTGCCCTCGCCGCCCTCACTGCGCAGGCTGCCCGGTGCCAGTTGCCACTGCTGCTCGACGAAGGCGCGGTCTTGCGCTACCAGCGCCGAGCGCTGGCCTGGCAAGCCCGGGCCCATATAGCCCATCTCGCGGCCGCCCATGGCATTGGGCTGGCCGGTCAGCGAGAACGGCCCGCTGCCGGGGCGGCAGATGGCGCCCGTGGCCAGATGCAGGTTGCAGATCGCATTGGTGTGCCAGGTGCCATGGATGCTCTGGTTCAGGCCCATGGTCCAGCAGCTCATCCAGTTGCTGGCGCCGCCGATCCATTCGGCGGCCCTGATGATGTCGGCCTCGGCCAGCCCGGTGATGGCGGCCACGCGTTCAGGGGTGTAGTCGTCGAGGAAAGCCGGCAGTTCGTCCCAGCCTTCTGTGTGGCGGGCGATGAAGTCGGGGTTGGTGTGGCCGTTGCGCTGCAACAGATACAGCAGGCCATTGAGCAAGGCCATGTCGCTACCGGGACGCACTTGCAGGAACAGGTCGGCCTTATCGGCGGTGGCGCTGCGCCGCGGGTCGATGACGATAAGCTTGGCGCCCGCCCTCACCCGGTCGAGCAGGCGCAGGAACAGGATCGGGTGACAGTCGGCCATGTTGGCGCCGATCACCAGGAATACGTCGGCGTGCTCGAAGTCCTGGTAGCTGCCGGGCGGGCCATCGGCGCCAAGCGACAACTTGTAGCCGCTGCCAGCGCTGGCCATGCACAGGCGCGAGTTGGACTCGATGTGGCGAGTGCGGATAAAGCCCTTGGCCAGCTTGTTGGCCAGGTACTGGGCCTCCAGCGACATTTGCCCGGAAACGTACAGCGCCACGGCGTCCGGGCCGTGCTGGTCGATGATGCCGAGCAGGCGGCTAGCGGCAGCGGCGATGGCCTGGTCGATGCCGGTACGCGCTGGCTGCTGGCTGCGCTGCTGGCGCACATAGGCATCTTCCATACGGCCGGCAGCGGTCAGCGGCAGGTGTGCGGTGAGGCCTTTGGTGCACAGGCGGCCGAAGTTACTGGGGTGCAGCTTGTCGCCGCTGATCTTGCCGACCTTGCCATCGGCAACGCTCATGACGATGCCGCAACCGACGCCGCAGTAAGGGCAGACGCTGCGCACTTCGCTGTTGGCCATGGGCGGGCTCCTGTAGGAAACGCAAAAAGGCGCCGGCTGCCCCTGCTTGCTGGGCAAGCGGGGCAACACGGCGCCTTTGTCGTGAAGGTTTGTGGGCTGTCGACGTTGATAGCCCTGGGTAGCGGTAGATCAGCAATTAATGGGCCAGCTGTGCCTGCCCTTTCGCGGGTAAACCCGCTCCCACAGGATCACCACAGGTTTGCAGACTGTGCAGTCCCTGTGGGAGCGGGTTCACCCGCGAAGAGGCCGGCACAGGAGCGCACCATGCGGTGGCAACCCCGCACCCCGTGGCGCTATGCTGGGGCACATTCCAGCATGAGCCACTGCCCTCCCCCATGTCCCAGGTGATTCTCAAGACCCCCGCCCAACTCGACCTGATGCGCCGCGCCGGCCAGTTGCTGGCCCAGGTGTTCGCCGACCTCGACAGCTTCATCCGCCCCGGCGTGACCACGATGCAGATCAACGACCGTGCCGATGCGTTCATCGTCGGCACGCTCAAGGCCCGCCCGGCAAGCAAGGGCCAGTACGGTTTCCCCTACTCGCTCAACACCTCGGTGGACCATGTGGTGTGCCATGGCATGCCCAAGGTCGATGAAGTGCTGAAGGAAGGCTCGATCATCAACGTCGACATCACCCTGGAGCAAGGCGGCTATATCGCCGACTCGTCGAAGATGTACAGCATCGGGCCGATCAGCGATGAGGCGCAGCGCCTGGTCGACACCACCTATGACGCGCTATGGAAAGGCATCGAACAGGTACGCCCCGGGGCGACGCTGGGTGATATCGGCCATGCCATCCAGACCCATGCCGAAGCGGCGGGTTACAGCGTTGTACGTGAGTATTGCGGACATGGCATTGGCCAGCAGATGCATGAAGGGCCTGAGGTGCTGCACGTTGGCCAGCGCGGGATGGGCATGAAGTTGAAGCCGGGGATGGTGTTTACCATCGAACCGATGATCAACCAGGGTGGGCGCGGGACGCGCACGCTGAAGGATGGCTGGACGGTGATTACCCGTGACCACAGCCTGTCGGCGCAGTGGGAGCATACGGTGGCGGTGACCGAGGATGGGTTTGAAGTGCTGACGTTGCGAGAAGAAGAACGTCGTAGCTGAAATTGCTACAGATCCTCTGTGGGAGCGGGTAAACCCGCGCCCACAGGGGCCAGGCATCGCCTGTTGGTTTTTTGCTCAATGCAGAAACAAAAAAAGCGACCCCAAGGTCGCTTTCTTTGTTACTTCCGGGTGTTCAGTAGGCCCTGGAAGTGAAATATGGCGCAGCGGACGGGACTCGAACCCGCGACCCCCGGCGTGACAGGCCGGTATTCTAACCGACTGAACTACCGCTGCGCTAAACATCGAGTGGTGGGTGATGACGGGATCGAACCGCCGACCCTCTGCTTGTAAGGCAGATGCTCTCCCGGCTGAGCTAATCACCCATGTCTCTCGGTGTGGCGCGCATTCTACGGGCGACTTTACGCTCTGGCAAGCACTTATCGAACTTTTTGCAAATTTCGGCGAAACACCAAATCACAGGCACAAAAAAAGCGACCCTAAGGTCGCTTTCTCTGTTACTTCCGGGTGTTCAGTAGGCCCTGGAAGTGAAATATGGCGCAGCGGACGGGACTCGAACCCGCGACCCCCGGCGTGACAGGCCGGTATTCTAACCGACTGAACTACCGCTGCGCTAAACATCGAGTGGTGGGTGATGACGGGATCGAACCGCCGACCCTCTGCTTGTAAGGCAGATGCTCTCCCGGCTGAGCTAATCACCCTTCGTCTCGGTGTGGCGCGCATTCTACGGACGGCCCTGTACCCTGGCAAGCACTTTTTTAACTTTTTTCAAAAAAAACCTCAGGCCTTTCAAAGACCTAGCGTTGCTACGCGCATCTTTACCTCCAGCAACCGCTACTGGCACTCCGACAGGGTTGGCCTGAGAGCACCGCTCGGAGAATAATGCCCGCCTTATGCATTAAGGAGAGATTGCCCCTCATGTGGTTCAAGAACCTGCTGACCTACCGCCTGACCCAGGATGTCCCATTCGAGCCTGAAGCGCTGGAAGCGGCCCTGGCCAGCAAGCCAGCCCGCCCCTGCGCCAGCCAGGAGCTGACCACCTATGGTTTCGTCGCGCCGTTCGGCAAAGGCGAAGACGCTCCCCTGGTGCATGTCAGCGGCGAGTACCTGCTGATTGCCGCACGCAAGGAAGAGCGCATTCTGCCCAGCAGCGTGGTCAACGACGCGGTGAAGGAGAAGGTCGAAGAGATCGAGACCGAGCAGATGCGCAAGGTCTATAAAAAGGAACGCGACCAGATCAAGGACGAGATCATCCAGGCCTTCCTGCCGCGCGCGTTCATTCGCCGCTCGATGATCTTCGCCGCCATCGCCCCGCGCCTGGGCATGGTCCTGGTCAACTCGGCCAGCGCCAAGCGTGCCGAAGACCTGCTGTCGACCCTGCGTGAAGTGATGGGTTCGCTGCCGGTGCGCCCGGCCACCGTGAAAATCGCACCGGTTGCCACCATGACCGACTGGGTCAAGTCGCAGGAAGCTGCCGAAGGCTTCTATGTGCTGGACGAATGCGAACTGCGCGACACCGCCGAAGACGGCGGCATCGTGCGCTGCAAGCGCCAGGACCTGACCGGCGAGGAAATCCAGCTGCACCTGAGCACTGGCAAGGTGGTCACCCAGTTGGCCCTGGCCTGGCAGGACAAGCTGTCGTTCATCCTGGATGACAAGATGGTGATCAAGCGCCTGAAGTTCGAAGAGCTGCTGCAGGAACAGGCCGAGCAGGATGGTGGCGACGAAGCTGCCCAGCAGTTCGATGCCAGCTTCCAGTTGATGATGATGACCTTTGCCGAATTCCTGCCGGTGCTGTTCGAGGCGCTGGGTGGGGAAGAGATTCCGCAAGGGGTCTGATGTGTTTTGAAATGCCGGTGCTGGCCTGGGAGATATCCTCAGACAGTACTGGCCTCTTCGCGGGCTTGCCCGCGAAGAGGCCAGTGAAATTCTTGAAGCTGTAAAATGGAAAAGGACTTGCCCCATGCGTGCCCTCGCCGCCCTCAGCCGCTTCGTCGGCAACACCTTCGCCCTGTGGGTGCTGGTGTTCGCCGTGCTGGCCTTCCTGCAACCGCAATGGTTCATCGCCCTGAAGGTGGCCATCGTGCCGCTGCTGGGGCTGGTGATGTTCGGCATGGGCCTCACCCTCAAGCTCGATGACTTTGCCGCCCTCGCCCGCCAGCCCTGGCGGGTGATGCTGGGGGTGGTCGCGCACTTCGTGATCATGCCGGGCGTGGCCTGGCTGCTGTGCCAGCTATTCCACCTGCCGGCGGAAATCGCCGTAGGCGTGATTCTGGTCGGTTGCTGCCCGAGCGGCACGGCGTCGAACGTGATGGTCTGGCTGTCCAAGGGCGACCTGGCGCTGGCGGTGGCGATCGCTGCGGTGACCACCCTGCTCGCCCCGCTGTTGACCCCGGCACTGATCTGGTTCCTCGCCTCCGCCTGGCTGCCGGTGTCCTTCATGGACATGTTCTGGTCGATCCTGCAGTTGGTGATGCTGCCGATCGTGCTCGGCGTGCTGGCCCAACGGCTGCTTGGCGCCCGGGTGCAGGCGGCGGTGCAGGTGCTGCCGCTGGTGTCGGTGGTGAGTATCGTGATGATCGTGTGCGCGGTGGTGGCGGCCAGCCAGGCCAAGATCGCCGAGTCGGGGCTACTGATCATGGCGGTGGTGATATTGCACAACAGCTTCGGCTACTTGCTGGGGTACTTGACCGGCAGGCTGTGCAAGCTGCCACTGGCCCAGCGCAAGTCGCTGGCACTGGAGGTGGGCATGCAGAACTCCGGGCTGGGCGCAGCACTGGCGGCGGCGCATTTTTCGCCGCTGGCTGCGGTGCCGAGTGCGTTGTTCAGCGTTTGGCACAATATTTCCGGGGCGCTGCTGTCGACCTGGTTCCGGCGCATGGGGGAGCCTGTGGCCGAAGCTGAAGGTGGGGAGCCGGCCAGGCATTGATGTTGCCTGCACTGCCGCTTTCGCGGGCACGCCCGCTCCCACAGGTACTGCGCAGGTATGAAAATTGTGGAGAATCCTGTGGGAGCGGGTTTACCCGCGAAGAGGCCCGCACAGGCTTGCCCAGAGGGCTGCATATGTGCACCATGGAGCCCACTGCGAGGACGACCTCGCGACGCACCGCGTGACCATTCCGGGGACGGCCCCATCATTTACAACGATGGAGACGCTCCATGTCCTGGATCATCCTGTTCTTCGCCGGCCTGTTCGAGGTCGGCTGGGCCGTCGGCCTGAAATACACCGACGGCTTCAGCAAACCACTGCCCACCGTCCTCACCGTCGCCGCCATGGCCATCAGCCTGGGCCTGCTGGGCCTGGCCATGAAAGAGCTGCCGCTGGGCACCGCCTATGCCATCTGGACCGGCGTCGGCGCCGTTGGCACGGTGATCGCCGGCATCATCCTGTTCGGCGAGTCCATGGCCCTGGTACGCCTGGCCAGCGTGGCGCTGATCGTTACCGGCCTGGTCGGCCTGAAAGTCAGCGCCAGCTAACGCCCCCTAGCGGAGGTCGCCGCGCAGGCGGCTGACCTGCTCACGCAACGCTTCTGGCTGCGCCGCTTCCACCGGGATGGCGGCGCCTGCCACGATGGTCACCCGCGACCACAGGCGCTTGAAAAAACCTTTGGCCGGGTCCCGGCTGAAGAAGCTGCCCCACAGCCCCTGCAACGCCAACGGAATGACCGGCACCGGAGTTTCTTCGAGGATGCGGTTGACGCCGCCCTTGAACACATCGATTTCGCCGTCCCCGGTCAGCTTGCCCTCCGGGAAGATGCACACCAGCTCGCCATCGGCCAGATACTCGGCAATGCGCGCGAAAGCACGCTCGTAGATGGCCTGGTCTTCGTTGCGCCCGGCAATCGGGATGGCGCCTGCGGTGCGGAACACGAAGTTGAGCACTGGCAGGCTGTAGATCTTGTAATACATGACAAAGCGTATCGGGCGGCGGATCGCCCCGCCCAGCAGCAGTGCATCGACGAACGACACATGGTTGCACACCAGCAACGCCGCACCTTCGTCAGGGATGCGCTCAAGGTCGCGGTGCTGCACGCGGTACATCGAATGGCTGAGCAGCCAGATCAGGAAGCGCATGGTGAACTCGGGCACGATCCTGAAGATATAGGCGTTGACCGCGATGTTGAGCAGCGACACCACCAGGAACAGCTGCGGGATGGTCAACTCGGCCAGGCCCAGCAGGATGATGGTGAGTACTGCCGAGACCACCATGAACAGGGCATTGAGGATGTTGTTGGCTGCAATCACCCGAGCGCGCTGGTCTTCGGCGGTGCGGGCCTGGATCAGTGCATACAGCGGCACGATGTAGAAGCCGCCGAACACCCCGAGGCCAACGATCGACAGCAGGATCCACCAGGCCTGGCCCATGCCCAACAGCGTCAGCCAGTCGTGCGGTACTGCCGCAGCAGGTACATCGCCGGAGTGCCACCACCACAGCAGGCCAAACAGGCTCAGGCCGAACGAGCCGAACGGTACCAGGCCGATTTCCACCTTGCGCCCGCTCAGCCGCTCGCACAGCAGCGAACCCAGGGCGATCCCCACCGAGAACAAGGTCAGCACCAGGGTCACCACCGTGCCATCACCGTGCAGCCAGTCCTTGGCGTAGGCCGGGATCTGCGTGAGGTAAATGGCACCGACGAACCAGAACCACGAGTTGCCGACGATCGAACGCGACACCGCCGGCGGCTGCCCCAGGCCCATGCGCAGGATCGCCCACGACTGCTTGAAGATGTTCCAGTCCAGCGGCATTTGCGGTGAGGCGGCAGCGGCCCGCGGGATCCAGCGGCTGGCCAGGTAGCCGAGCACGGCGGTGCCGACCACGCCACCGGCCACCACGGTGGCATAGCTGTCGGCCGACATCATCACCCCGGCGCCGATGGTGCCGGCGAGGATGGCCAGGAAGGTACCGGTTTCGACCAGGCC
Source organism: Pseudomonas sp. LS.1a (assembly GCF_022533585.1). Taxonomy (NCBI): domain Bacteria; kingdom Pseudomonadati; phylum Pseudomonadota; class Gammaproteobacteria; order Pseudomonadales; family Pseudomonadaceae; genus Pseudomonas; species Pseudomonas sp. LS.1a. The sequence goes on along the minus strand of NZ_CP092827.1, from coordinate 1,344,859 downwards.
GTTGCCGCCGACCAGTTCTTCCTCGCGCAGGGCCTGCGGCAAGATGGAGTACTTCACCGGCCCGAACAGTGCCGAGTGGGTCCCCATGCCGAACAATGCCACCAGCATCAGCCCCAGGTGATTGGTGATGAAACCGAGTGCGCCGACCGACATGATCGCGATCTCGGCCAGCTTGATCGCCCGGATCAGCGCGTCCTTGGCGAACTTCTCGCCAAACTGCCCGCCCAGCGCCGAAAACAGGAAGAACGGCAGGATGAACAGCAGGGCGCACAGGTTGACCCAGATCGAACGGTCACCGTCGCCCAGGCTGAGCTTGAACAGGATCGCCAGGATCAGCGACTGCTTGAACAGGTTGTCGTTGAAGGCACCCAGCGACTGAGTGATGAAAAACGGCAGGAAACGCCGCTTGCCGAGCAAGGTGAATTGCGAGGAGTGACTCATCGTCCTTGGTCCTGAGGGCTTTTCAATTGGAGGCGCGCCGGGCGCGACAAGCCACAAATCTGCATGGGAAATACGCTGGCTGGCAAGCGCTCGAGGATTTTGGAGGACTGTACCGGCCCTTTCGCGGGCACGCCCGCTCCCACAGGAATATCACATGCCTTGAGGGCAGCGCCGTACCTGTGGGAGCGGGCGTGCCCGCGAAAGGCCTGCGCAGCAGGCCTCTGTTGGCATATGCTGCCCCTCCGGCAAAACAGAACAACAAGGATGTGGTCATGCTCGCCGCCATAAAACGCTACCCGCACACCGTTCGCCTGCTGCTTACCACCACCTTCACCCTCACTGTCGCCCGCGCCCTTACCCTGCCCTACCTGGTGGTGTACCTGGCCGACAACTTCCAGCTGCCGATCAGCCAGATCGGCCTGCTGATCGGTGGCGCGCTGATCATCGCCTCGCTGCTGAGCCTGTATGGCGGTCACCTGGTGGATACCTTGCGCAACCACACACTGGTCAGCGCCAGCACCCTGCTGTTTGCCCTGGCCTTCGTCGGCGCGGTCGTCAGCAACTCGGCGCTGCTGTTCTTTCTCTGCCTGGTCCTGATCAACCTGGCCCTGGCAGTGGTCGACATCGCCGCCAAGGCGGGCTTCTGCGCGTTGCTGCCGGTGGAGGAACGGGCCGAAGTGTTCGCCATCAAGTACACCCTCAGCAACGTCGGCTACGCGGCCGGCCCGCTGCTGGGCGTGGCCATGCTGGAGTTGAACGACCATATGCCGTTCATCGCCTCTGCCCTGCTAGGCCTGAGTATGTGCCTGGCCTACTGGCGCCTGGGTGATCGCAGCCTGCAGGCCAGTGCGCCGGACAAGCCCGGGGTCGGCTTTGCCCAGGTGGCGCTGGGGCTGGCCCGTGACCGGCGGCTGGTATGCTTCACCCTGGGCGGGGTGCTTAGCGCAGTGGTGTTCGGCCAGTTCACCGCCTACCTGTCGCAGTACCTGGTGGTGACCAGCAGCCCGGCCGAAGCAGCGAGCCTGGTCGGTTACCTGGTGACCACCAACGCGGTGACGGTGATTGCCCTGCAGTACCTGATTGGCCGACGCATCAGCCGTCAGCGCCTGATGCCCTGGCTGCTGGCCGGCATGGGCCTGTTCATCGCCGGGCTGCTGGGCTTTGCCCTGGCCGGCTCGGCGCTGGCGTGGTGTCTGGCGATGCTGGTGTTCACCCTGGGCGAGATCATCGTGATCCCGGCCGAGTACATGTTCATCGACCTGATCGCGCCGGAGCACCTGCGTGGGGTGTATTACGGTGCGCAGAACCTGTCCAACCTCGGCGCGGCGCTGGGGCCGGTGATGGTGGGGTTTGCCCTGGTGCACCTGTGGCCGGGGGCGATCTTCTACCTGCTGGTGTTGTCGGTGATACTGGCAGGGGTGTTTTATTGGCTGGGTACCCGTAAAGGATGATGTTTGCTCTGCTGGCCTCTTCGCGGGTGAACCCGCTCCCACAGGGACTGCGCCGCTTTCGAAGCCTGTGCAGTACCTGTGGGAGCGGGTTCACCCGCGAAAGGGCCGGCACAGGTTAAAGAGAACCCTGCGACCACCTGCCACTGCGACCATCGTCTGCGCTGACGAAGCGGCACCTGCGTGCCAGACTGATTGATCGGGACCGCGTTATCTTTTTGCTTCGGAGTCTTCATGTCGTTGTCCAGCGGGCTGATCGCCGTGGTCGCCCTGGCCTATATGGCCATCATGTTCGCCATCGCCTTCTACGGCGACCGCCGCAGCACGCCGTTGCCGCCGAAGCTGCGTGCCTGGGTGTACAGCCTGTCGCTGGCCGTGTACTGCACCAGCTGGACCTTCTTCGGCGCGGTCGGCCAGGCCGCCGAACAGCTCTGGGCATTCCTGCCGATCTACCTGGGCCCGGTGCTGCTGCTGATCTTCGCGCCCTGGGTGCTGCAGAAGATGGTGCTGATCAGCAAGCAACAGAACATCACCTCGATCGCCGACTTCATCGCCGCGCGCTACGGCAAGTCGCAGTCCCTGGCGGTAGTCGTGGCGCTGATCTGCCTGGTCGGCGTGCTGCCGTACATCGCCTTGCAGCTCAAGGGCATCGTGCTCGGCGTCAACTTGCTGATCGGCGCCAATGCCGACGCCACAGGCACCCGCGTGCAGGACACCGCGCTGGTGGTATCGCTGGTACTGGCACTGTTCGCCATCGTCTTCGGTACCCGCAGCCTGGACGTGACCGAACACCACCGTGGCATGGTCCTGGCAATTGCCTTCGAATCGCTGATCAAGCTGCTGGCCTTCCTCGCCGTCGGCATCTTCGTCGTCTTCAACCTGTATGACGGCTTCGACGACCTGTTCAACCAGGCCCGCCAGTCGATCCACCTGCAGGACTATTGGCAGGAGACCATCAACTGGCCGTCGATGGTGGTGCAGACCGCCGTGGCGATGATGGCGATCATTTGCCTGCCACGGCAGTTCCACGTCACCGTGGTGGAAAACATCGAACCCCAGGACATGCGCCTGGCGCGCTGGGTGTTCCCGATGTACCTGGCGCTGGCCGCTTTGTTCGTGGTGCCTATCGCCCTGGCCGGGCAGATGTTGCTGCCGGGCACGGTGATCTCGGATTCGTTCGTCATCAGCCTGCCGCTGGCCGAAGCACACCCGAGCCTGGCCCTGCTGGCATTCATCGGTGGCGCCTCGGCGGCAACCGGCATGGTCATCGTCGAGGCCGTGGCGCTGTCGACCATGGTCTCCAACGACATGCTGCTGCCCTGGTTGCTGCGCCGTACCAACGCCGAGCGGCCATTCGAGGCGTTCCGCCACTGGATGCTCTCGGTTCGCCGGGTGACCATCGTGGTGATCCTGCTGCTGGCCTATGTCAGCTACCGCCTGCTGGGCTCCACCGCCAGCCTGGCGACTATCGGCCAGATCGCCTTTGCCGCCGTGACCCAGCTGACCCCGGCCATGCTCGGTGCGCTGTACTGGAAGCAGGCCAACCGCCGTGGCGTGTTCGCCGGCCTGGCCGCAGGTATTTTCCTGTGGTTCTACACCCTGGTGCTGCCAATTGCCGCGCACAGCGTGGGCTGGTCGCTGCAGCTGTTCCCAGGGTTGGCGTGGCTGCACGGCAACCCGCTGAATCTGCCGATCAGCCCGCTGACCCAGGGCGTGGTGCTGTCACTGGCGGGCAACTTCACCCTGTTCGCCTGGCTCTCGGTGCTGTCGCGCACACGGGTTTCCGAGCATTGGCAGGCCGGCCGCTTCATCGGCCAGCAGACCAGCGCCAGGCCCAGCAGCAAGCCGCTGCTGGCGGTGCAGATCGACGACCTGCTGACCCTGGCCTCACGCTTTGTCGGCGAGGAGCGCGCCCGGCAGAGCTTCATCCGCTTCGCCTACCGCCAGGGCAAGGGCTTCAACCCCAACCAGAACGCCGATGGCGACTGGATCGAACACACCGAACGCCTGCTGGCCGGTGTACTCGGCACCTCATCGACCCGCGCCGTGGTCAAGGCCGCCATCGAAGGCCGCGACATGCAGCTGGAAGACGTGGTGCGTATCGCCGACGAGGCCAGCGAGGTGCTGCAGTTCAACCGCGCCCTGCTGCAAGGCGCCATCGAAAACATCAACCAGGGTATCAGCGTGGTCGACCAGAACCTGCACCTGGTGGCCTGGAACCGCCGCTACCTGGAACTGTTCAACTATCCCGACGGGCTGATCAGCGTGGGCCGGCCGATTGCCGACATCATTCGCTACAACGCCGAGCGTGGCCTGTGCGGCCCCGGCGAGGCGCAGGTGCATGTGGCGCGGCGCCTGCACTGGATGCGCCAGGGCCGTGCGCACTCCTCCGAGCGCTTGTTCCCCAATGGCCGGGTGATCGAACTGATCGGCAACCCAATGCCGGGCGGTGGCTTCGTCATGAGCTTCACCGACATCACCCCGTTCCGCGAGGCCGAGCAGGCCCTGCGCGACGCCAACGAAGGCCTGGAGCAACGGGTGGCGGAGCGTACCCACGAGCTGTCGCAACTGAACCAGGCGTTGTCCGAAGCCAAGAGCCGTGCCGAAGCGGTGAGCCAGTCCAAGACCCGCTTCCTGGCCGCGGTCAGCCACGACCTGATGCAGCCGCTGAACGCTGCCCGGCTGTTCTCCGCCGCCTTGTCGCAGCAGGCCGAGGGCATGAATGAAGAAGCCCGGCAACTGGTACAGCACATGGACAGCTCGCTGCGCTCGGCCGAAGAGCTGATCAGCGACCTGCTGGACATCTCGCGCCTGGAAAACGGCAAGATCACCCCGGATGCCAAGCCCTTCGCCCTCAACGAACTGTTCGACACCCTGGGCGCCGAATTCAAGGTGCTGGCCGCCGAGAAGGGCCTGGAATTCCGCCTGCGCGGCAGCCGCCTGCGGGTGGACAGCGACATGAAGCTGCTGCGCCGGGTACTGCAGAACTTCCTGACCAACGCCCTGCGTTATGGCAAGAGCCCGATCCTGCTGGGCGCACGGCGCCAGGGTGAACAGTTGTGGCTTGAGGTGTGGGACCGCGGCCCGGGCATCGCCGACGACAAACTGCAGGTGATCTTCCAGGAGTTCAAGCGCCTGGACAGCCACCAGACCCGCGCCGAGAAGGGCCTGGGCCTGGGACTGGCGATCGCTGATGGCCTGTGCCGGGTACTTGGACACAAGCTGGAAGTGCGCTCGTGGCCGGGCAAGGGCACGGTGTTCCGCGTCAGCGTACCGATTGCCCGCCAGGCCGCGCCGGTGCCCAGCGCCCCAGTGGAACAGGGCGGCCAGCCGCTGGCCGGGCTGCAGGTACTGTGCGTGGACAACGAAGACAGCATCCTGATCGGCATGAACAGCCTGCTCAGCCGCTGGGGGTGCCAGGTGTGGACCGCGCGCAACCGCGCCGAATGCGAAGCCCTGCTGGCCAAGGGCATGCGCCCGCACCTGGCGCTGGTGGACTACCACCTGGACGACGGCGAGACCGGTACCGGGCTGATGGGCTGGCTACGCGCGCGCCTGGGTGAACCGGTGCCGGGCGTGGTGATCAGCGCCGACGGCAGCAAGGAAACCATCGCCATGGTGCATGCCTCGGGCCTGGACTACCTGGCCAAGCCGGTCAAGCCGGCGGCCCTGCGCGCCCTGCTCAATCGCCATCTGAGCCTGGTTCAGTAAGCGCTTCGTCCGGCAACGCCTCGTCGGACAGCGCCCGCTCCAGCAGGTCGGCCGGCAGGCTCTTGCTGGCACGGGCGCCCAGCAGCTTCAGCTGTTCGCTGCGGCTGACCAGGTTGCCGCGCCCTTCGCACAGCTTGTTGCGCGCGGCGGCATAGGCCTTGTCCACCTGCTGCAAGCGGTTGCCCAGTTCGTCCAGGTCCTGGATGAACAGTACGAACTTGTCGTACAGCCAGCCGGCACGCTCGGCGATCTCGCGGGCGTTCTGGCCCTGGCGTTCCTGCTTCCACAGGCTGTCGATCACCCGCAGGGTAGCGAGCAAGGTGGTCGGGCTGACGATCACGATCTGCCGGTCGAAGGCTTCCTGGAACAGGTTCGGCTCGGCTTGCAGGGCCGCCGAGAAAGCTGCCTCGATCGGCACGAACAGCAGCACGAAATCCAGGCTATGCAGGCCTTCGAGGCGATTGTAGTCCTTGCTCGACAGGCCTTTGACATGGCTGCGCAGCGACTGCACATGCTGCTTGAGCGCAGCCTCGTCGTTGCCGGCGACGAACTGCTGGTAGGCGGTGAGGCTGACCTTGGCATCCACCACCACCTGCTTGTCACCGGGCAGCATGATCAGCACATCGGGCTGGAAGCGCTCGCCGTCTGCGCTCTTCAGGCTGACCTGGGTCTGGTATTCGCGGCCCTTTTCCAGGCCGGCATGCTCCAACACCCGTTCGAGGATCAGTTCCCCCCAATTACCCTGGGTTTTCTGCCCTTTCAGGGCCTGGGTCAGGTTGGTGGCTTCATCGGACAGGCGCAGGTTGAGTTGCTGCAGACGCTCCAGCTCCTTGCCCAGCGAGAAGCGTTCGCGGGCTTCCTGCTGGTAGCTTTCCTCCACGCGTTTTTCGAAGGCCTGGATACGCTCCTTGAGCGGGTCGAGCAACTGGCCGAGATGCTGCTGGCTAGTCTGGGCAAAGCGCTGCTCGCGCTCGTCGAAGATTTTGGTGGCCATGTCGGCGAACTGGGCGCGCAGGGTATCGCGGGCTTCCTGCAGGTCCTCCAGACGCTGCTGGTGGCTTTCCTGCTGCTCGCGCAGTTCGGCGTCCAGGCGTGCAGTCTGGGCCTCCAGGCGGCGCAGTTCGGCTTCGCGGTTGGCGCGCTCGAGGTTCCAGGCGTGGGCGGCGTCCCGGGCGTTGTCGCGTTCGATCTGCAGCAGTTCCAGCTCACGGCCCTGGGCGGCCAGCTGGGTCTGCTTGACGGTGTTGGCTTCGCTGAGGTCGCTGACCTCGTCGCGGCAAGCGTCCAGTTGCGCCTGCAGGCCGGCCTGGGCCAGCTGGGCAGCATTGAGGCGCTCTTCGAGCAAGGCCTGCTCGCCTTGTCGCGCGCCCTGTCGGCGCTGCACCTGCATGACCCAACCCAGGCAGGGCAATGCACCTGCCACCAAGCCCAGCAGAATGCTGGCCAGATCCACTGTCATGCTTACCCCGAATGATCCTGGATGAATGCAGCGCAGCTTATCAGCCTGAGCGATGTGTTGCCTGTTCCGGCCTCTTCGCGGGTAAACCCGCTCCCACAGGGATTGCACAGTATCCGAGGTATAGCTATTCCGGTGGGAGCGGGTTTACTCGCGAAGAGGCCAGAACAGGCAACCCACCTCAGGCACGGAACCACTGCCTCAAAAGCCGCCGCGCTTCCTGCAACCCCTGCCCCGCCGCCAGCTCCAGCCAGTACCGCGCCTGCTCCGGCTCGCTGTGCTGGCAAAGCCGCGCATACTCCAGTTGCGCCCGCCGATCACCGGCGCGGGCGGCCTGACGCAGCAGTTCATGGCCAATACGCCGGTCACGGGCATTGCCGCAATCACGACACAACATCTGCCCCAGGCGGCTTTGCGCCACTACCACACCCTGGCGCGCCGGCTGCTTCAACAGGCGCCCGGCCAGGTGCTTGACCTGCGGCTTGTCACCCAGGCGCGGGTTGTCGAGCAGCCACAAGGCCACTTTGAGGGAGAAACGTTTGGGGGGAGGCGCAGGCGTCGATGCAGCGGGGCTGGCGAGGTGTTTACCGCGAAACTTCATGAGCAACAGGTTTGGCAACTCGAAAGGCGCGCCACTCTACCCTTTTTTCAGCGCCCTGGCCTTTCGATTTCCGGAGAATTGAAAAAATTTTCAACGATCTTTTCTTGACGTTTTCAAGTGGATGACCAACGGGTCTCTCCGAGCATGTCGATTGTCGGACAGTTCGCTGTATTGCTGGCACGCCCGTCCTAGAGCAAGCGCGTGGGACAATCCACAGTTCCTGTGGATAACTCGGTGGACAACCCCCTCCCATACCCCGCAAACCCCCGTAAATTGGGGCTTTCGGTCAAACTGACGATTTTTTCACCAGCTAAAAATAGTGTTTTTTTTCATTGACTTAACCGCCCAGTCAAGGCATTGGCGAGGCTGTCGCGGCGTGTTGCCGGGCAGTTACAAGCGCTGCCCGGAATGTGAACAAGTGCACCATAAACCTTCACTTGAGTGCACAAAATCGGTACATCAGGCCGGTTGCGGGCCTTTTACCCCCTCTTCCCAGCGGTGCAAATACACGCCATACTGCTCGGCTCACCCGAACAAACATGAAAGGCTTGCCAAGCGCCTGTATTTTCGGTAAGGTGCCGCTCGTTAGTACCAAGCTGAAAGTCAATTCTGGCCTCAAGTGTCCTTGCAGACCTGCTCCCCCCAAGAGTGGCGCTGCTGAAACCAGGACCGGCCTTTTCGATGATTCACTCGCCAGCCCTGCGCTGTTCAAGCACGAATCACGTGACAATTGATCAGGATCCCACACCGACGGCCTAGAACCTTGGCCCCGGCGTGCTGCCTGCCCTCTGAAGTACCTACCAGTCAGCCCATGCGCCCACTTTTGATTGCGCTCCCTCTGGCTGCCCTGTTCCAGTCAGGTTCGTTCGTCCCTTAATAAAGGCGTCACTGGAACGTTTCTATCATGCACGGATCATAACCCCGTGTTTAAAGCAGGAACCTCCAACAATATGCAAACTCATCATCAGATTCAGGCTGCCATTGGCACCCTCTCCCAGGCCTTCTCGCCGTTGAAGTGCCTTATCGTTGCCCCTCGCAAAGGCAGCTTCAGCTTCACCCTGGTAGACGAACACGGCGTCGCCTGCCACACCGAGCGCCTGTACCCCGAACAGTACAGCCGCAGTGAACCGCTGCAGGCGGTCATCGCCCGAACCCGCCAGTCGCTCACCGCGTGAGCGGCGAATACTGCGGTATTCAAGCGCTGAATCATTCCATCGCAAGCCTGCCTGAATGTTCCAGGCATAATTGCCTTAAGGCATATAGCCCGGTACGTCAGGCAGCAATTGATTTAAAAACAGCCCTTTACACCACGATTATCACACTAGACTTCAACTCGAGCGGTGCTTACCGCTTCCGGCGGGCCTGATCACTCACCAGCTGCCAAGCTCCAGCGCCCGTCCGGCCCTTACCTGCTCGAGGGCATCATGGGTATCGCGGCGAATGAATTGTGTCAGTATGTGATACGACCCACTCTGGTCTACCTGAACCGTCACTGCGCCAGCGCCGAAGCCTTGTTGCTGGGCATCGCCGCCAGCCAGTCGGCCCTGGGGTCGGCCTTGCACGACCGACGTGGGCATGGCCTGTACCGCATCGGCGAACACCGCCACCAGGCAATCTGGGACGACTACCTTGCCCGTGACCCCGACCTGGCCAGCCTGGTCCGCGGCCTGGCCAGCCAGCACGCCTTCCTCGGCGGCCCGCATCTGGAACTCACCGTCAACCTGCGCTATTCCACAGCCATTGCCTGGATGCTCGTCGAAGAGCAGGCCACGCCACTGCCTGCCGCCGACGACCTTCTCGCGCTGGCACGGATCTGGCGACAGATTTTCAACCCCCAAGGTCGCCTGCGCGACTTCACCCACGCCTGGCATACCTGCATAGACCAGAGATTGCCGCAGGCATCTTAAGACGTGTCCTACAAAGTACCCGGAAAAAAGGGAATTTTGGTCGGATTGTCCTACAAAACCGCTCTATCTCCTGCGATTGAGGCTATAGCGCGGCGCGTGAATTGTTGGTAGCTTTTCGCCCCGGAGATCCCAAGGAGTTCTAATAATGAAAAAAGTAATGCTCAAAGCCTCCCTCGGCGTTGCCGTTGCACTTGCTTCCAGCCAACTGCTCGCCGCAGGCTTCGCGCTGAACGAACAAAGCATCAGCGGCATGGGAACCGGTTTTGCGGGACGTTCGTCTTCTGCCGAAGATGCCAGTACGGTGTATGGCAACCCTGCAGGCATGTCGCGCCTGAAGCGCGAACAGGTCACCGTGGGTGGCGCAGCCGTCATTGCCAAGTCTGATATTTCGGGTCGTGGTAGCAATTTCGGGGGGGAAACCGATGGCGACATGGTCCCGGTCGTGGGCGTGCCCATGGGTTACTACGTCAAGCCGATCGATGATCATTGGAGCGTTGGTTTCGGTGTTTACGTGCCATACGGCCTGATCACCGACTACGGTAGCGATGACGCGGCCCGCTACTGGGGCAAGAAGAGCAAGGTCGAGGTTGTCACCTTCCAGCCAACCATCAGCTACGCCTTCAATGACAAGGTGTCGATCGGTTTTGGCCCGACCATCAACCGCATCAAGGGTGAGCTGGGCTCGAACCTGAGCAGCAAAGCCTTCCCTCCGGTCGTGGGCGGAGGCCCGGATGGAGAAATCAAGATCAAGGGCGACGACACCGCGATCGGTTACAACATCGGCGTTCTCGTACAAGCCACAGACCGCACCCGTCTGGGTCTGACCTATCACTCGATGGTCGACTACAAGCTTGAAGGTGATACCCGTGTTTCCTACCCGATTCCCCAGCTTGGTCTGAACGGCAAGTTCGACGCCAGCCTGAAAATCAAGACGCCGGAATCGGTGGACTTCTCGGTCACCCATGAACTGGATGACCACTGGACGCTCTATGCCGGTAGCACCTGGACACGCTGGAGCCGCCTGGAGAGCATCGTTGTCAAGAACGAAGCACCAGCGGGTTACCCACTGCAGACCATCACCGAAGAGCAGAACTGGCATGACACCTGGGCACACGCCATTGGTGCGGCCTACAAGGTGAACAAGGAATGGACCCTGCGTGCAGGCTTCTCCGTCGACCAATCGCCGACCAACAACCACGATCGTTCGCCGCGCATTCCTACCGGCGATCGTAAGGCAGTCAGCTTTGGTGCCGGTTGGAGCCCGAACGATGACATGACCATCGATGTTGCCTACTCGTACCTGTGGGAAGAGGATACCAAGGTCAACAATGTGTCCGGTTCGCCGACACAACAGGCGTTGAAAGGCACCTATCAGGCCAAGTATGAGAACAGTGCTCACGGTATCGGTGCATCCCTTACCTACCGCTTCTGATTCGTACGCGTTACATGAAAAACCGCCCTCGTGGCGGTTTTTTCATGCCTGCATCTGCCAGCTGTCGCCCAGGCATTCGCGCAGGTAGTCCATGAACACACGCACTTTAGTGGTCATGGCGAAGCGGTCGGCCAGGCACAGGTAGATATCCATCGGTTCGGTCTGGGCATAGGCCTGGCCGCTATCGCTGTATTCGAACAACGGTACCAGCGCCCCAGCGGCCAGATACGGCCGCACGATGAACTCGGCCAAGCGGGTGATGCCGCCATCGTGCAGTGCCATCTGGGTCAGGGCATCGATGTCGTCGCTGATCAGGACACTGCCGAACTCTGCCTCGAACCGCAGCCCGTCGCGCATGAACCCCCAACGCAGGAAGCGCCCATCCACCGGGTAGCGGAACACCAGGCAGCGGTGGTCACGCAAGGCCTCGGGCGTGGCCGGCACGCCGGCGTCTTGCAGGTAACCGGGCGAGGCACAGCAAATGAACGGGATACGGGCGATGTGCCGGGCCAGCAACTGTTCTTCCAGTTGTGGGGCAATGCGCAGGCTCACATCCACATCTTCCCGCGCATGGTTGACCCGGCGATCAGTCGTTACCAACTCTATCGAAAGCAGGGGGTAGCGGGCACTGAATGCGGGTATCAAGGGTGCCAGGACGTGGCGACCGAAGGCGGACGTCGAGGCAATGCACAGCCGCCCCTGGGGTTCGCTGTCGGGGGTGGTGACGGCCTGTTCGGCCAGGGCCAGGTCGCGCTCGATGTGCCTGACGCGTTGGTAGTACTGGGTACCGGCGGGCGTCAGCGCCATACTGCGTGTGGTGCGGCTGAGGAGGCGAACCTGCAAGTGGCCTTCCAGGCGTGCCAGGTTCTGGCTGACCGCGGCCGGGCTCAGGCCCAGGTTGCGGGCGCCGGCGGCGATACTGCCGGCTTCGACCACCTTGATGAAGCAGCGAATGGCATTGAGCAGGTCCATGCTGAGCCCCTGGATTCGTAAGAATCTCTTTATAAAGAACTCAATACGACTGGTCTACAGGTGCTGCCCGGTGCGTTGCTAACCTGCGCCTCTACTCATCTTTCAGGAGTTCGCATGAGCAACCTGCCCCAGGCACGCAGCCGACGCAAATTGCACCCGGGCGCCACGCCCTACGTTTTTGCCTTCTACATGTCGTCGATCATGGCACTGTTGATGTGTTTCGTGATCACTGCAGCGAATGCGGGGGTCAACCCCGAATACCTCGGCAACGTGCTGAAGGCGTACCAGTTGGCAATGCCTGTGGCGTTCGTTTGTGTGTTGATGGTCAGGCCGGTGGTGGTGCGGTTGGTGGCGATTACGGTGCATGCAAAGTGAAATAACCCGAAACCCGGCCACGTTACCTGCTTTTGACTTTGATCTTGATCTTGATCTTGATCTTGATCTTGATCTTGATCTTGATCTTGATCTTGATCTTCGCGACTTCAGGAGGCCGAACGCAGGCCTTGCGGAGGGAGGTGACGGGCATGGATGCCCGTCAAGCGCTGGGCCCCAGGATGGGGCCTGCAGCGCGGTCCTCCCGGGAGCAAGGCCGGAGTGAGGGAACCCCGGAGCGCAGCGCAGGGGCCGGATGATGGGAGCGCAGCGTTTTTTGGTTACTTTTTGTCGCGTTTGACAAAAAGTGACTCGCCGTAAGGGCGAAAAGGTGAATCCGCGTCGCCATCGTAAATGGACTATGCGCGAGATCAAAACCAGCACTTTTCCGCTCTTCGCTCTTCGCTCTTCGCTCTTCGCTTTCAAGCGTGGGCATCAACAATGGGGTCAACATTCATTTTCGAAGGTGGCGCTTATTCACCCTTCCGCCCTTACGGCGGGTCACTTTTTGTCAAACGCGACAAAAAGTAACCAAAAAACGCTGGCTCCTATCATCCGGCCCCTCCGCTGCGCTACGGGGTCCCCTCGCTACGGGCTTGCTCCCGGGAGTACGCGCTGCAGGCCCCATCCATGGGGCCCAGCGCTTGACGGGCATCCATGCCCGTCACCTCCCTCCGCAAGGCCTTCGCTCGGCCTCCTGAAGTCGCAATCGGCGGCGCCTGAACTATCGCGCGCTTAGAAGCAAGAGCAAGAGCAAGAGCAAGAGCAAGAGCAAGAGCAAGAGCAAGAGCAAGTGCAGCCAGTTATGGCTGCGAGGCAATAGCCTTTTCGATAGCAGCCCGGAACGCAGGATCATCCGGCTTGGTCAGGCTGGAGAAGTTGCCGATCACCTTGCCCTTGCGGTCCACCACGTACTTGTAGAAGTTCCACTTCGGTGCACTGCTCTGGCTGGCCAGTTCAGCGAACAGCGGTATCGCATCCGTGCCCCGCACCGGCTGCGTCTTGGTCATGGTGAACGTGACACCGTAGTTGGCATAGCAGACCTTGGCGGTCTTCTCGCTGTCCGCATCTTCCTGCTTGAAGTCGTTGGATGGCACGCCAAGCATTTCCAGGCCTTGTTGGTGATATTCCTTGTACGTCGCCTCCAACCCCTCGAACTGCGGCGCAAAACCGCAATAGCTGGCCGTGTTCACCACCACCAGCGGCTTGCCGGCAAAGCGCTCGCACAGGTCAACCTGCCCCTTGCCACGCAGCTCCGGCAGGCTGCCCTGCAACAACGCCGGGCAATCAGCAGCCCAGCTCGATGCGCTGGCAAGCAGGGCCAGCACCGGCACCGTCAACCAATGTGCACGCATGACTCGTTTCTCCCGCAAGACAATCCTCGAACTTGCAGGGTAGCGCCTAACAAACACTCATGCCCAGCTGCATCAACGCCATCCCGCCCTTGTGCCAGCCCCACCACACCAGCGCCAGCAGTAACAAGGCGGCGCCGGCCAGTAGCCCCCTAGCCAGGTAGCGGTTCATGCGGCCTGGGCCTGCAGGCGGGCGACCGGGCGTTCGCGCACGGGCCAGCTAAGGGCGGCGGCCAGCAGGCTGAGCAAGATGGAAATCTGCCAGACCAGGTCGTAGCTGCCGGTGCGGTCGTACACCACCCCACCCAACCAGCCACCCAGGAAGGCGCCCAGTTGGTGGAACAGGAAGACGATGCCGCCAAGCATGGACAGGTTGCGCACGCCGAACACCGTGGCCACGGTGCCGTTGGTCAGCGGCACCGTGGACAGCCACAGCAGGCCCATGGCAATGCCGAACAGGTAAGCACTGAATTCAGTCACCGGCGCCCAGAGGAACAGCACGATCACTACCGCACGCAGCAGGTACAGCCCGGTCAGCAGGCGCGGCTTGGACATGCGCCCACCCAGCCAGCCGGCGGTGAAAGTACCGACGATATTGAACAGGCCCACCAGCGCCAGCACCGTGGTACCGGTGGTCGCGGCCAGGTGCTGGTCGACCAGGTAGGCCGGCAGGTGCACGCCAATGAACACCACCTGGAAGCCACAAACGAAGAAGCCCAGCGCCAGCAACCAGAAGCCGGAGTGCGAGCACGCCTCGCGCAGGGCCTGGCCCAAGGTCTGTTCGGCGCCATGACTGGGCAACGGGCGATCGCGCAACAGGCCGACGAAAGGCACGATCAGCGCCACCAACAGGCCCAGCACCAGCAACGCAGCGGACCAGCCCAGCCACTGGATCAGGCCGAGGGTGCCCGGCAACATGGCGAACTGGCCGAAAGAACCGGCAGCGCTGGCAATGCCCATGGCCATGCTGCGCTTCTCCGCCGGTACGGCGCGCCCGACCACGCCAAGGATGACCGAGAACGAGGTACCGGACAGGCCGATGCCGATCAGCAAGCCGGCGCTCAGCGACAACGACCAGGCCGAGTCGGCCATGCCCATCAGCACCAACCCGGCCGCATAGAGAATACCCCCAATGATCACCACCCGCGCCGCGCCCAGGCGGTCGGCCAGGGCGCCAGCGAACGGTTGCGCCAGCCCCCAGATCAGGTTCTGCAAGGCAATGGCGAAGGCGAACACCTCACGCCCCCAGCCAAAATCGGCGCTCATTGGCGCCAGGAACAGGCCGAAGCCGTGCCGCACACCCAAGGATAGCGCCAGGATCAACGCTGCTCCCACCAATACCCACCCGCTGGTTCGCCACACCGAAGTCATTGTTATCTCCAGCACATCGCAAGGTTTTTACGGGTACATACCCGCTTATAGTCGTATCAATTCAAGCCAGTTGATCCAGCAAGCGCACCAGTTCATCCCGCTGCCCTGCCCCCAGCCGTTCCACCAGATCGGCCTGGGCCTGTTCCCAGGCCGGATGGGCAGCGCGCAGCAGTTGCGTACCGGCCTCGGTCAGCAGCACCACGCGGTTGCGCTGGTCGTCGCCATCGGCCAAGGCCACCAGCCCTTCAGCCTCCAGCACCCGCAGGTTGCGGCCCAGGGTACTGCGCTCCAGGCCCATGGCCTCTGCCAAGGTGGTGATACTGGGGCGGTCGAGCCGCTGCAGATGACGCAACAGGGAAAACTGGGCGACATTGACCCCAAAGCCGGCAAGGGCTTCGTCGTAATGCCGGCTCACCCCACGGGCGGCACGACGCAGATGGGTACAGATGCATTCACTGGTCAGCATGGATACGTGTATATACCCGCATCATGTGTGTTGCAAGAGATTTCATGATTACCGACGCCCCTCAGCCCTAAAGTCTGTCAGATTGCGTTGACGGGACCCTGTGGGAGCAACTGGCTTGCCGGCGATGTGCCGCAAAGCGGCCCCCAATGACTTAGCTGGCAGGCACTACCCTCTGCCTGGGTTCAAGCGCCTGAGAATCGGCTCGAACTCCACCGTAGCCTTGCGCGCCAGCGGGTCTGGAGCGCCCTGCTCGATGGCCTGCCAATAGCGCCACGGCACCTTGGCCGAGCCCAGCTCGTAGTCCATACCGTCCCAGTTATCTTCACGGAAGCTGTAAAAGGCCCAATGCAACCGGTGGCGATCCAGCACGCTGAGCACGTCTTCCAGGTATTGCCGGCAGCCCGGCAACCTGCGCATGCAACCGAACTCACCCACCACCAGCCGCGAGCGGGGCACCTTCATGGCCTCGGCCCAGTCCAGCGGTTGGTGCAGGTACTGCGCCACACGCTGGCCATCCCACTGCTGCGTTTGCCCCGCGAACGGTGCCGGGCCGGGATAGGCGATGGGTTGCTTGCGCGTCATGTTCGGTGCACTGGTCACCAGATAGGGCTCGTACATGTGCACGCTGTACAGCACCCGCTGGTCTTCCACAGGTGCCGGCCAGTAACCGAAGGCGTCGGCGGCGGCGAACCAGCCGGCATCGAGCATGACCGGCGTGTCCGCATCCTCCTCGCGAATGGCCACTATCAACTGCCGATACAGGGCGGGCAGGTCACGCGCAGTGCCCTGCTGCCGTGCATACCACTGCTGCATTTGCCCGGGGTCGGCATGCTCGGCCAGGCCACCTTGCTTCTCCGGCGCGGGCTCGTTGACCAGGTTGTAGGCGGCGATGGCCGGGTGACCTTTCAGCTCACGGGCCAGATCCCGCCAGAAGGCCGCAGCCTGCAACCAGTAGCGTTTGTCTTGCCAGAGGCGGTCGTCGAACTGGCCCTGGTTGTTTTGCGACCAGCGCATGCCGGGTAGCGAAAGCGGTGCTATGACCACCTTGAGGCCGGCCTGATGGGCACGGTCGAGAGTGGCTCGCAGCGTGGCCAGGTCGGCGGCAGGCAGGCCTTGGTAGGCATCGGCATCGCCGAGGAGGAAGTCGCGTTCTGCCGGCTGCCATTTGTCGTAGGACAGCCGCACCCAGGTCGCGCCATAGCCGCTCAGGGCGTCGAAATAGACTTGCTCGGGTGGCAGCCGGTTGAAGCTGTTGCCGCCGTGGCGTGGGGTGTTCCAGAAATCCATGAGATCGGCTGCCAGGGCTGCAGGCCCCATGGCCACCAACAACGCGGCGAGAATGACATGACGCATGGTGCGAACACTCCTCGACAGTTAGCGAAGGGGCAAGCATACGCCAGTGACAAAATGCCGGCTCTTGCTGAGTTTTTCAGGAATTTGCCAGCACGTTAGGCTCAGAACCCCCCTACAGCATCCTGCTTGCGTTCCTACAGGGCCAGCGTCCTGAGCAAGAGCTCAGAGGCCCAACGCCAACCCCAGCATCACGGTCAGTTCGAGCAACTCCAGCATTGCACCAGCGGTATCGCCGGTAGTCCCGCCCAGGCGCCGGCACATCAATTGTCGCAACCAGGCAAACACCGCCAATGCCAGCACCACGATCCATCCACCCAGGACCAGGCAGAAGAGCGCACAGCCCAGCAGCACCCACCCGGCCGCAGGCCGAGGCAGGTGCTCGGCCAGCGCCTGCCCCAAACCGCCCTGTCGCACATAAGGCGTGCTCAGGAACAGCCCGAGCATCGCCGCCCGCCCGATCAGCGGTGCAAGCAGCAACTGCATGCCAATGCCCTGCTCGACCAGCACCCACAAGGCGCAGAACTTCAGCAACAGCACCAGCACCAGGGTGACCACGGCAATCGGCCCGCTACGCGGGTCTTTCATGATCTGCAAAGTGCGTTCGCGGTCACCAAAACCGCCCAGCCAGGCGTCAGCACTGTCCGCCAGGCCATCCAGGTGCAAGGCGCCACTGAGCAACACCCACAACGTCAGCAGCAGGGCCGCGTGCAGCGGCGCCGGCGTGCCCTGCAGGAAATGGCTGGCCAGCCACAGCAGCAAGCCGAACAACAACCCGACCAACGGGTACCAGAGCAGCGAACGCCCCACCTCACGTGGCGCCGGCATGCCCGGCAGGCTCACCGGCAGGCTGCTGAGAAACTGCAAGGCAATCCACAACGGCAACATCTCAGCGCCCCTCCACCCACTGGCCGTCATCACCCGGCACCAGTCGCATCAGCGCAGCGTGGCCAACTTCGACCTGCAGCAACTGCGCCCTCGGCAGGCCACGAGCACGGGCCAGCAACAGCCGCATCACGCCGCCATGGGTGACCAGCAGCACACGCTTGCCAGCATGCTGACGGCTCAGGCGCTCGACAGCCGCCAGCACACGTTCGGCGAACGCCTCGACCGGCTCGCCATTGGGCGGCGTAAACGCATAAGGGTCCGCCCAGAAGCGCCCCAGCGCGTCCGCCTGGTCTTCCATGATCTGCGCCGCACTACGGCCCTCCCAGTCGCCAAAATGCAGCTCCTGCAACGCCGCTTCGCGCTGTACGGGCAGGTTAAGGCGCTCGCCCAGTTCCTCGGCAAAACGTGCACAGCGCTGCAACGGCGAACTGACCAGCACCTCCCACGGGCCGGCCTCGGCCACGGCGTCACGCATCTGCGCCCAGCCTTTGTCGGTCAGGGCATCATCAAGGCTGCCACGCAGGCCGCCCTGCTCCGTTTCACCATGGCGCAGCAGGTCGAGGATCATGCCGGGCGGTCCGCCACCGCCGCCTCGGCGAAGGTCGCCATCTGCCCGTGCAGCGCACAGGCCAGGCGCAACAGCGGCACGGCCAGGGCAGCCCCACTGCCCTCGCCCAGGCGCAGGCCCAGGGCCAGCAACGGCTCGGCCTGCAACGTGTCGAGCACGGCTTTGTGCCCAGGCTCTGCGCCTTGGTGGGCGAACAGCAGCCAGGCCCGGCACTGCGGGTTGAGGCGCACCGCCAGCAGCGCGGCGACGCTGCAGATGAAGCCGTCCACCAGCACTGCGATACCCGCCTGCGCGCAGCCCATGTAGGCACCGGCCAAGGCCGCGATCTCGAAACCACCGACACAGCCCAGCGCCTGCAAGGGATCGTTGGCGCTGAGGCCATGCAGGCTCAGCGCGCGCTCGATAACCTCGGCCTTGTGCCGCACCCCGGCGTTGTCCAGGCCGGTACCCGGGCCACTCGATTCAGCCGGCGGGCAGCCCAGCAGGACACTGGCCAGGGCGGCGGCTGCCGTGGTGTTGCCAATCCCCATCTCGCCACCGATGAACAGCTGCGCGCCCTGTTCGGCGGCGCGCAGGGCACTATCGCGACCGGCCTGCAGGGCGGCCTGCAGCTGGCCTTCGGTCATCGCTGGCTGGCGGGCAAAGTTGGCGGTACCGGCGCCCAGGCGCAGATGACGCACGCCAGGCAGCTCCAGGTGCGGGTCGATGGTGCCCAGGTCGACGACCTCCAGGCTGGCCTGCAGCTGGCGCGCCAGCACGCTGATCGCCGCGCCACCGCCGACGAAGTTGCGCAGCATCTGCCCGGTCACCGCTTGCGGGTAGGCCGAGATGCCTTCCTCGACCACACCGTGGTCACCGGCAAAAATGCTGATTGCAGCGTGATCCAGCGTTGGCCGCTCACGCCCCTGCAGGCCGGCCAGCTGAATGGCCAGGCCTTCCAGCTGGCCGAGCGAACCGGCAGGTTTGGTCAGCTGCTGCTGACGGGCGCGGGCCTGGTCCATGGCGGCGTTGTCGAGGGGTTGGCAGGCGTCACGCCACCAGGCTTGGGTCATAGTGCAGGTCCTTTGAGCATTAGGGGCAGGCCGGCCACGGTCAGCACCACACGCTGACAGCGCTCGGCCACGGCCTGGTGCAGCCAGCCGGCCAGGTCGACATAGCGTCGGGTCAGCTCGCCCATGGGCACGACGCCCAGGCCGGTTTCGTTACTGACCAGGATGACCGTGCCCGGCAACTGTTCCAGGCAGGCCAACAGCGCATCACGCTCCTCGGCCAGGCGCTGGTCGTCTTCGAGCATCAGCAGGTTGGTCAGCCACAGGGTCAGGCAATCCACCAGCAGGCAGCGCCCTTCGGCCGCTTCGGCGCGCAATACCGCGGCCAGTGCCAGGGGTTCTTCGATCAATCCCCAGTCATCGGGGCGACGCTGGCGGTGCAGCAGCACCCGTTCGTACATTTCACCATCCAGCGGCTGGCTGGTGGCGATGTAGGTCACCGGCAAGCCACTGGCGCTGGCCAACTGTTCGGCCAGCCGGCTCTTGCCCGAGCGGGCACCGCCGAGGATCAGGTTGCGCATGTCAGGCCACCCCACAGAGCTGGCGCAGGCGCGCGGTGTCCAGGTGCTTTTCCACCAGGTCGGCCAGGCGCTCGATGTCGCGTTCGCGCAGGGCCTCGTAATCAATGACCTGCACCTCCTCCAGGCCAGCCCAGCGCAGCAACGCCGCGCACGACTGGCTGCCTTCGAACAGGCCGTGCAGGTAGGTGGCAAGTATCTGGCCATCGGCACTGACAGCACCATCGCAACGGCCATCGGCAAGTTGCACGGCAGGCTGCTCCAGGGCTGGCCCCGTGGTGACGCCGGCATGAATTTCGTAACCGGCAATCGGTACTGCTTCGAGGTTCAGGGTGCCGGCAACGTTGCGCAGTTGCTTCTCGGCTTCGAGCACCGTGGCGTAATCGAACAGGCCAAGCCCCGGGCTGGAGCCTGCGGCCCCTTCAAGACCAAGCGGGTCATGCACTTCGCGGCCCAGCATCTGCAGGCCACCGCAGATGCCGATCAGCTTGCCGCCATAACGCAGGTGCCGGTCAATGGCCTGGTCCCAACCGCGCTCACGCAGTTGTGCCAGGTCGCCGCGCACACTCTTGGAGCCCGGCAGGATGATCAGGTCGGCAGCCGGAATCGCCTGGCCCGGGCCGATGAACTGCAGGTCCACCTGCGGGTGCAGGCGCAGTGGGTCGAAGTCGGTGTGGTTGCTGATGCGCGGCAGCACCGGGACGATCACCTTGAGCACGCGCTCGGCCTTTGCCCCTTGGCGCGCGTCAATGCCGTCTTCGGCTTCCAGATGCAGATCGGTGACATATGGCAGCACGCCCAGCACCGGCTTGCCGGTGCGCTGCTCCAGCCAGTCCAGCCCCGGCTGCAGCAAGGCGATGTCGCCGCGGAAGCGGTTGATGACAAAGCCCTTTACCCGCGCCTGCTCACTGGGTGACAGCAGCTCCAGCGTGCCCACGAGGTGGGCGAACACGCCACCGCGATTGATGTCGGCGACCAGAATCACCGGGCAGTCCACCGCTTCGGCAAAGCCCATGTTGGCGATGTCACCGGCACGCAGGTTGATCTCCGCCGGAGACCCCGCGCCTTCGACCATGACCACCGGCCAGGCAGCGCTCAGGCGCTGATGCGAAGCCAGCACCGCCTGCATGGCGATAGCCTTGTAGTCGTGGTAGGCCACTGCATTCATGCTGGTGACGGCACGGCCATGGATGATCACCTGGGCGCCGGTGTCGCTGTTGGGCTTGAGCAGCACCGGGTTCATGTCGGTGTGTGGCTCCAGCCGGCAGGCCTGGGCCTGCACCGCCTGGGCCCGGCCGATTTCACCGCCGTCAGCGGTCACCGCGCTGTTCAGCGCCATGTTCTGCGGCTTGAACGGGACCACGCCGACACCCTGGCGCAACAGCCAGCGGCACAGCGCGGTCACCAGTGTGCTCTTGCCTGCATCGGAGGTGGTGCCTTGCACCATGAGGGTGGTCATGCCGTTTCCTTTTGATAGGCCGCCAGAGCCTGGGCCAGGCGCTGTTCGTCCGCCGCACAGGCCGGCAGCCCAAGGCGTAGCGCCGGCGGCTGCTCGAACAGGCGCACCAGGATGCCGCGGCGAGCGAGAAAGTCATGCAGTTGCGCAGCATGCTCGCTGCGCACGTACTGGAACAGGTCGCAACCGCCGCTGGGCGCCAGGCCGGCGCCGCGCAACAGCATAGCCAGCCGCTGGCTGGCGGCAGCACAGCGTTCGACCTGCACACGCTGGGCGGCGTGGTCGGCCAGGCTGGCCTGGGCCAGCACCCGGGTCGGGCCATTGACGGTCCACGGGCCAAGCAACTCGGCCAGGCGCAGCAGCAGGCTGCGTTCGGCGGCAACGAACCCCAGACGCACGCCGGCCAGGCCGAAGAACTTGCCGAACGAGCGCAGCACGATCAGCCCCGGGCGCTCGGCACAATCAACCACGCCATCCGCCGGGGTGTTGTCCATGAACGCTTCGTCGACCAGCAGCCAGCCACCACGGGCGGCCAGGCGTGCGTGCCAATCCAGCAGGCGTTCTCGCGGCACCCGGCGGCCGGTGGGGTTGTTGGGGTTGACCAGCACCAGCACGTCGAGGCTGTCGAGCGTCGCCTCGACCTGCGCTTCGTCCAGCTCCAGCAACTGGTGCCCCGCCCGTTGCCAGGCGTATGGGTGCTCGGCATAGCACGGCGTCAGCACCCCAACCCGGCCGGCTGCGCGCAACAGCGGCAAAGCCTGGATCGCAGCCTGGGAACCGGCCACCGGCAGCAATTGGCGGGCGCCGTAATACGCGCGCGCGGCGTCCTCCAGGCCATCCTCCGTCTCCGGCAGGCGAGCCCAGGCCTCCATGGGAATCGGTGGGATCGGGAAAGGCCATGGCGCAATGCCGCTGGACAGATCGAGCCACTGCTCACGGGCGATGCCGTATTGCCGTACCGCCCGCAGCAGGCGGCCTCCGTGTTCAAGCATTGATATAGGCCCCCAGGCAGATCACCAGCAGCCACAGCCACACGCCGCGCTGCACCAGGCTCCAGCCACGCTCGATGGCGTCGGCGTCGGCCATGGGCCCGTCACCCAGGCGTGGCCGCTCATGCAGTTCGCCGTGGTACACCGCCGGGCCACCGAGCTCCACCCCCAACGCGCCAGCACCGGCGGCCATCACCGGCCCGGCATTGGGGCTGTCCCACAGTGGGCCCTGCTTGCGCCAGCAGGCCAGGGCCAGGCGGGTCTTGCCCAGCAGCGCGTAGGTCAATGCCACCAGCCTGGCGGGAATATAGTTGAGCACATCGTCGACGCGCGCCGCGCACCAGCCGAAGCGTTCGAAGCGTTCGTTGCGGTAGCCCCACATGGCATCCAGGGTATTGCTCAGGCGGTACAGCACCACGCCCGGCGCACCGGCCAGCACGAACCAGAACAGCGCGGCGAACACCGCGTCGCTGCCGTTCTCCAGCACCGATTCGGTGGCCGCCCGGGCCACGGCGGGCTCGTCCAGTTCGCGGGTTTCGCGGCTGACCAGGTAGCCCACACGGCGCCGCGCTTCCTGCAGGTCGCCCTGGCGCAAGGCACTGGCCACCGTTAACACGTGTTCGCCCAGGCTGCGCAGCCCGACGGCGCAGTACAGTGCCAGCACGTCGACCAGCCAGCCGATGTACGGCAGCCAGGACAGGATCAGCACCACCAAAGTAAGCGGCACCACGGCCAGGAACCACGCGCTCACCCCGTGGCTGCGCCAGCCGCGCCCACCGGCATTCAGGCGGCGCTCGAGGTTACTGGCCATGTTGCCGAAGGCCACCAGCGGGTGGCGCCGCTGCGGTTCGCCCAGCAAGGCATCCAGGGCCACGCCGGCCACGGTCAGCAAGGCCACGCTCATTGGCGTTCTCCCCATTGGTTCTCAAAGAGCATTTCACTCAAGGGCCGTTCCTCGGCCCAGTTTTCCAGCACCAGCATCGGTGCCGGGTAGAACTCGGTCACCGGCCCCAGGCACAGCACCGCGACGGGCTTGGCCCCGGCCGGCATGCCCAGCAGCGCTGCCAGCGCCTGCGGGTCGAACAGCGACACCCAGCCCATGCCAAGGCCTTCGCCACGGGCTGCCAGCCACAGGTTCTGGATGGCGCAGGCCAGCGAGGCCAGGTCCATTTCCGGCAGGGTGCGGCGGCCGAAGATATGCGGCTCGCGGTTGTCCATCAGGGCGGCCACCAGCAGTTCGGCGCAGTCGTTGATACCCTCCACCTTCAGTTTCATGAAGGCGTCGGAGCGCTCGCCCAAGGCTTCGGCGGTACGCACCCGTTCTGCTTCCACCAGGGCCTGGATACGGGCGCGCAGGTCGCGTTGGGTGATGCGGATGAAGCGCCAGGGCTGCATCAGCCCGACACTTGGCGCCTGGTGCGCGGCGGCCAGCAGGCGGCCCAGCACCTCCGGGGCCACCTCGCCACCGGCGAAATGGCGCATGTCACGGCGTTCGCCGATGGCCCGGTAGATCGCGGCGCGCTCGGCGTCGCTGTAGGCGTGTTCACTCATGGTCGCAACAGCGCCGCCGCCGCATCCGGGTTGGAGGGGAAGTAGAAGTGCACGTAGGAAGCCGTCAACCGTCCCAGGCGGTACACCGCTTCGTTGCCGCGACCACCGTTGGGGCTCAGGCCACGGGCGATCGGTTCCAGTGCGGTACTGGTCAGAGAATGGTGATAGGTGTGACCGCGCAGGATGCCTTCCGGCATTTCCACCGCCTGCAGCGCCAGGGCCGCCAGGCGCTTCTGCATGGTCGCTTCACCCGGCAGCAGGCCGAGCAGCTCGGCACGCTCGCCGGCTACGTCAGTCAGGGCGTCGAGCAGGTACAGCATGCCGCCGCATTCGGCCAGCAACGGTTTGCCTTGGGCGTGATGGGCGCGGATCGCTTCGCTCATCGGCGCGTTGGCGGCCAGGGCGTGGTGGTGCAGCTCGGGATAACCGCCCGGCAGGTACAGGCTGTCCACTGCCGGCAATTCGTGGTCATGCAGCGGCGAGAAGAACTCAAGCTGTGCGCCCAGGTTGCGCAGCAGGTCGAGGTTGGCGCCATAGGTGAAGGCAAACGCCTCGTCCCGCGCCACGCCGATGCGCACACCGGTCAACGACGCAGCACTGGCTTGCGGATCGGGTTCGGCAAAGGTCACTGGCGGCGGCAAGGCAGCATCGCAACTGGCACCCAGCGCCTCGGCAGCGGCGTCCAGACGGGCGTCCAGGTCGTTCAGCTCGCTGGCCTGGACCAGCCCCAGGTGGCGGCTGGGCAACTCGATACCGCGCTCACGGGACAAACCGCCATACCAGC
Organism: Pseudomonas sp. LS.1a; assembly: GCF_022533585.1. Taxonomy (NCBI): domain Bacteria; kingdom Pseudomonadati; phylum Pseudomonadota; class Gammaproteobacteria; order Pseudomonadales; family Pseudomonadaceae; genus Pseudomonas; species Pseudomonas sp. LS.1a. The sequence goes on along the minus strand of NZ_CP092827.1, from coordinate 1,320,177 downwards.
GCAGGCCTTCGGTCAGGCTGCCTTCCAGCAGTTGTGCGTGGCGCAGGCTGCCTACCCGGTTGGCCAGCACACCGGCAAACGGCAGGTCCGCCTGGTAGCGTGCCAGGCCCAAGGCCAGGGCGCCGAAGGTCTGGGCCATGGCCGTGCCGTCGATTACCGCCAGCACCGGCACGCCGAAGTGACGCGCCAGGTCGGCGCTGGACGGCGTGCCGTCGAACAGCCCCATCACCCCTTCGATCAGGATCAGGTCGGCCTCACCGGCTGCTTCCCACAGCAGGCGGCGGCTTTCCTCGGCGCCGATCATCCACAGGTCGAGCTGGTACACCGGCGCGCCGCTGGCCCGCTCAAGAATCATCGGGTCGAGAAAGTCTGGCCCGCACTTGAACACTCGCACCTTGCGCCCGAGGTTGCGATGCAGCCGGGCCAGGGCGGCAGTGACGGTGGTCTTGCCCTGGCCAGAGGCCGGTGCCGCAATCAGCACGGCGGGGCAGTGGCGCGGCTGGCTCACAGTTCGACGCCCTTCTGTGCACGGATGCCGGCCTGGAAGGCGTGCTTGAGCATGCCCATCTCGGTCACGGTGTCGGCCAGTTCGATCATCTCGGGTTTCGCGGCACGGCCAGTGACGATCACATGCTGCATCGGTGGGCGGGCCTGGATGTCGGAGAGCACCTGGTCAAGGTCGAGGTAGCCATGCTTGAGGGCGATGTTCAGTTCGTCGAGCACCACGAACTGCACGCTCGGGTCTTGCAGCAACTGGCGCGACACAGCCCAGGCCGCTTCGGCGGCGGCGATGTCACGCTGGCGGTCCTGGGTTTCCCAGGTAAAGCCCTCGCCCATCACGTGGTAGCGCACCTGCTCGGGGAAGCGGCGGAAGAACAGCTCTTCGCCGGTGCTGTTGCGGCCTTTGATGAACTGCACCACACCGCACTGCATGCCATGGCCCAGGGCGCGCGCGAGCATACCGAAGGCCGAGCTGCTCTTGCCCTTGCCATTGCCGGTCAGCACCAGCAGCAGGCCGCACTCGTTGGGGGAATTGGCGATGCGTTCGTCGATGATCGCCTTCTTGCGCTGCATGCGCGCCAGGTGGCGTTCGTCGCGTTCGGTGGATTCGCTCATCAGGGTTCTCCGCTGGCTGGCGCCACGGCAACGCGAGGCGACAGGTAATAGGCGGGCAGACGGAGAACGCGCAGGGGCCGTGGCCGTAGGCCACGGTGCACCGCGCATCACCCTCCGTGATGCCGTTGGCAGTATCAGGCCGGTCTCCGGGCTTGTGAGCGGGCCTGGGCCCAGGCCTGCGCGCCTTCCCGGGTGCTGGCACCCAGTGGCCCTGCGCGGCCGCGACTCACCTACCGTTGCGGGGGCAGCGCCGGAATTGCGCCATGCTGGCACCCACCGGCTTCCCAGTTTCACCCTGCCCAGACGGGGCTGGCAGGGCACCTGAAACACGCGCGAAGGTTAGAGGGTTGCACCGGGAGCGTCAATCGAAGCGGGCCGCTTTGCAGCCGAACAGTCACCGCCCGGGTAATGGCCAATTCACCCGGTTGTGCCACACTGGATACAGTGATATCACATAGCCATCACTTTCAGCTGAACGCGATCACAACGACAACAGGAGAGCGCAGCATGCGAGGCCAGATCATCAACAACCCGCGCCTGGAGTTTCTTGCCCCGGTGCTGGAGCGCTGGGGCGACTGCATCGACCGCTTCAACCAGTTTGCCGGCGATGCCGAAGCACCGTACTGGCATGGGGCAGCCGCCAATACCGGGTTGCTTGCCGCGGCGGCCTGGCAGGCCGAGCTGGCGGCACTGCAGCAGTTTGCCGGCAAGAAGCAGCGCGATGAAGGTGAATACGAAGGGCGCTGCGACCTGTTGCTCAGCAGTGCCGGTGAAGCGCTATACCTCAGTGCCAGCCAGCGCTGGCCGAAAATCGCCCGGCTGGACATGGCCGACGCCCTGCAGCAGACCGCTGCCCTCGCCCGCCAGGTGGCCTACCCCAGCCAGTTGAAGGCCGGAGCGCTGTTCATCAGCCCGTGGAAGGCCGGCCAGCACGCCAGTCCCGAGGAACTGCAGGACCTGGTCGACGATCTGCAGAAACATACCGCCTGTGCCATCGCCTGGTACTTCCCGTATGCCTACCGCAAGTTGCACAACGAGCTGGGGCAGTATTTCCCGGGGGTGGCGTTGTTGCTCAAGCAGGCTTGAAGCAACTTCGGCTCGGGCCGGGGCCGGAACGCGTTAGCAAGGGCGACGTGGCCTCTGTGGGAGCGGGCATGCCCGCGAAGAATCCAACGCGGTGGCTGGCACCGCGTTGGATTCTTCGCGGCTAAAGCCGCTCCCACAGGGTACGCGGATTGCTTGCAATTTCAGTTATCTACGCAACAGCGCAGCCCCAAGGGTTGGGCCATCTCCCACAGAACGCCTGCTAAATCTTGCTCTTGATCTTGCTCTTGATCTTGATCTTGCTCTTGATCTTCGCGACTTCAGGAGGCCGAGCAGAGGTCTTGCGGAGGGAGGTGACGGGCATGGATGCCCGTCAAGCGCTGAGGCCCCATGGATGGGGCCTGCAGCGCGTACTCCCGGGAGCAAGACCGGCGCGAGGGAACCCCGGAGCGCAGCGCAGGGGCCGGATGATAGGAGCCAGCGTTTTTTGGTTACTTTTTGTCGCGTTTGACAAAAAGTGACCCGCCGTAAGGGCGGAAAGGTGAGTAAGCGTCGCCATCGTAAATGGACTATGCGCGAGATCAAAACCAGCACTTTTCCGCTCTTCGCTCTTCGCTTTCAAGCGTGGGCATCAACAACAGGGTCAACATTCATTTTCGAAGGTGGCGCTTATTCACCTTTCCGCCCTTACGGCGGGTCACTTTTTGTCAAACGCGACAAAAAGTAACCAAAAAACGCTGGCTCCTATCATCCGGCCCCTCCGCTGCGCTACGGGGTCCCCTCGCTACGGGCTTGCTCCCGGGAGTACGCGCCGCAGGCCCCATCCATGGGGCCTCAGCGCTTGACGGGCATCCATGCCCGTCACCTCCCTCCGCAAGCCCTTCGCTCGGCCTCCTGAAGTCGCAATCGGCGGCGCCTGAACTATCGCGCGCTTAGAAGCAAAAGCAAAAGCAAAAGCAACGACAGTTGGATGGCTGCCGGGAACCTGGCGAATATCGCCGACCTCTCAGTTCCATAGGCCCTGTTAGGAGGACACCGCCCATGAAACACCTGATGCCTTGGTTATTGGCCGCCAGCCTGACTGCCTGCGGCGAAACCGCGCGGCTGGATGTACTCGATGGCAGTGGCCCAACCCCCCAGTTGCCTGCTCCGGTCAAGACTACCCTCCCCACCGTGAATATCGCTCCAGCAGTGGGCTGGCCCAAGGACGTCAAGCCCGAAGCAGCACCAGGCACCCAGGTGAAAGCGTTCGCCAGCGGGCTCGACCACCCTCGCTGGCTATATCTGCTGCCCAACGGCGACGTGCTGGTAGCCGAAACCAATGCCCCGCCCAAGCCCGAAGATGGCAAGGGCCTGCGCGGTTGGGTGATGAAGAAGGTGATGAAGCGGGCAGGTGCAGGCGTGCCCAGCGCCAACCGGATCACCCTGCTGCGTGACGCCGACCACGACGGCGTGGCTGAAATCCGCACGTCCTTTATCGAAGAGCTCAACTCACCGTTCGGCATGGCCCTCGTCGGCAAGGACCTCTTTGTCGCCAACACAGACAGGCTGCTGCGCTTTCACTACGAGCCCGGAGCCTTGCAAATTCGCAATGAAGGCCAGCCGGTGGTCGAGTTGCCCGGCGGACCGCTCAACCACCACTGGACCAAGAACGTGATCGCCAGCCCCGATGGCAAGAAGCTTTTCGTGACGGTCGGCTCCAATAGCAACGTCGGCGAAAACGGCCTGGACAAGGAACAGGGGCGCGCCGCGATCTGGGAAGTGGACCCCACCAGCGGCCAGCACCGCCTGTTCGCCACAGGCCTGCGCAACCCTAACGGCCTGGCCTGGGAGCCAAACAGCGGTGCATTGTGGACCGCAGTCAACGAGCGTGACGAGATCGGCAGCGATCTGGTACCCGACTACATCACCTCCGTGAAGGACGGCGGTTTCTATGGCTGGCCCTACAGCTACTATGGCAGTCACGTGGATGAGCGCGTGCAACCACCAGCGCCTGAAAAAGTGGCCCAGGCGCTGGTGCCCGACTATGCCGTGGGCCCACACACGGCATCGCTGGGGTTGGCATTCGCCGAACCGAATGGACTACCAGCGCCCTTCGACCAAGGGGCATTCGTGGGCCAGCACGGGTCGTGGAACCGCAAGCCACACAGTGGCTACAAGGTTATTTTCGTGCCGTTCGACCCGTCAGGAAAACCCTCGGGCAAGCCTGTGGACCTGCTTACCGGGTTTCTGGATGAGCATGGCAAGGCCAAGGGTCGCCCGGTCGGCGTAATCAACGATGGGCGTGGTGGCGTGCTGGTGGCCGATGATGTCGGTAATGTGGTCTGGCGAGTGAGCAAGGCGCCATGAGCCCGGCCAGCGCGCACCCTGTGGGAGCGGCTTTAGCCGCGAAGAATCCAACGCGGTGCATGGCACCGGCTGCGCCGGTGTTCGCGGCTAAAGCCGCTCCCACAGGAATATCCGTCAGGGGTTCTGCGCCAGATGCCCTTGCGGAATCACGCGCTTGGCCTGCAGGTAAGCCTTGGCCCAGTAGCTGTTGGACAGGTAGTCCAGGCGCACCGTGCCACCGCTGGAAGGGGCATGCACGAAGCGCCCTTCCCCGACATAAATGCCGGCGTGGCTGACCTGCGAGCCGCCACTGGTGGCGAAGAACACCAGGTCACCGGACTGCAGCGACTTGGCATCCACGGTCGGCGCGCGCATGACGATCATCTCCCGCGTCGAACGCGGCAGGCTTATGCCGGCAGCATCACGGTAGACGTACTTGATCAGGCCACTGCAATCGAAACCGGAGTCCGGGGTGTTGCCGCCCCAGCGATAAGGCGTGCCCACCAGGCCGATGGCTCGCATCAACACGTCATCGGCAATCGGTGAAGGGCTAGGCTGGCTATAGGTAACCTGCGGCTGTACCACAGGGGCCGGCGCAGGAGCACGGCTGGAACAGGCAGCCAGCAAGGCTGCCAAGGAGATAAATGCGAAGCGCGCCATCTTTACCATGGCCAGAACATCCTGTCTGAGACCGCTGGGCCGCAGCCGAAAAGAGTTGAGAAATTAGATTAGCCGCTTTCTATAAATGCGCACGGCGGCGAGCTTTTTTCAAAGCATCGCCGCCGCGGCAGGATATATCATTTTGCTATCAGTTGCGCGCGATATTGGTGGTCGGCGCCATGGCCAAGGCGCGCTTGGCTTCGATGAAGGTCTTGCTCCAGTAACGGTCACCGAGGCTGTCGATGCGCACGCCACCGCTGCGGCGGCTGCTGGAGTGGATGAACTGGTTGTCACCCAGGTAGATGCCGGCATGGCTGACGCGGCCGCGGCCGTTGGTGCTGAAGAACAGCAGGTCACCTGGCTTGAGCTTGTTGCGGGCCACTTTCGGGGCATCGACGTTGATCATTTCACGCGTGGAGCGCGGCAGGGTCACACCCGCCTCTTCGCGGAACAGGTAGCCGATGAAGCCACTGCAGTCAAAGCCGGACTGCTCCGAGGTACCACCGAAGCGGTAGCGGGTGCCGATCAGCGACATGCCGCGCTCGAGAACGCTGTCAGCCAGAGCTGGCAGCTGGTAAGGCTTGCTGCTGGAGAAGGCCTCCAGGTCATCTTCGGTGGCCAGTTCTTCCGGCTCGCCGAATACCGACGAGGACGAGGCTTTGGCCTTGAACGCCGATTGTGCGGCGATGGGGTTGTGATCCTGAGGCTGCTGCTCTGAATGAGAAGCCGGGCCTTGGGCCGCGCAGCCAAAAAGCAGGGTCACGAGTGCGAGTGGCACGAGGGGTGCGAAGCGCTTCAGCATGGGCACGACCGTGTCTGTAATCCTTTAGAAGGGTGAAACTATGCCCTCTATCATGGCCATTTGCAAATTTTATCGAAAAAGATGTGACTTTTTTGTTTTGCCGCTCTGGCCCCGCGTTTTCGGGGTTACCAGCCCAGGGTTTCCTTGAGGAAAGGAATGGTGAGCTTGCGTTGTGCCTGCAGCGAGGCCTGGTCGAGGCGTTCGAGCAGGTCGAACAACGCACTCATGCTGCGTGCACCGCGGGTAAGAATGAAGTGGCCAACTTCGTCGGTGAGGTGCAGGCCACGACGCGAAGCACGCAGTTGCAAGGCACGCAGCTTGTCTTCGTCGGACAGGCCGCGCATCTGGAACACCAGGGCGAGGGTCAGCCGCGACTTCAGGTCCGGCAGCTTGATTGGCAGCTCGCGCGGCGATGCCGAGGCAGCCAGCAGCAGGCGCCGGCCGCTGTCACGCAGGCGGTTGAACAGGTGGAACATGGCCTCTTCCCAGTCCGCCTTGCCGGCGATCACATGCAGGTCGTCAATGCACACCAGTTCGTACTGGGCCAGGTAGTCGAGCAGCTCTACGCCACGATCGAGCAACTGCGCCAGTGGCAGGTAGACGGCTGGCTCGCCGCGTTGCTGGAAGCGGTGGGTGGCGGCCTGCAGCAGATGGCTACGGCCAACACCTTGCTTGCCCCACAGGTAGATAAGGCTCTCGGTCCAGCCGGCGTCGGCTTCGCATAGCCGCTCGACGTAGCCCAATGCCGCAGCATTGGCTCCCGGATAGTAGTTGATGAAGGTGGCGTCATCGCGCAGGCGCACACCCAGGGGCAACTGGATCGGTGGTTTCATGCTCGCGGGCGGTCGACAGGACCGCAGGGGGCCTTTGGTGAACAATCTGCAAAGTCTATACCCGCAACGCGGGGTGCACAATCACGGCAGCGGATAGCACAAGCAAAATCAACGAGTTGCGCTTTTTTTGCGCTGTTTTGGGGCTGCTTTGCAGCCCTTCCATCACAACTCCGGGTCGATATCCCCGGCATACATGTCCGATTCCTTGTACAGGTCATGCACATGCCGCAGCAGCACCATGATCACAGCCGCCACCGGCAGCGCCAGCAGCACCCCGGTAAAGCCGAACAGCTCACCGCCGGCCAGGATGGCGAAAATCACCGCCACCGGGTGCAGACCGATGCGGTCTCCCACCAGCAGAGGGGTCAGTACCATGCCCTCCAGTGCCTGCCCGACCATGAACACGGCGATGATGCCCAGCATCGGGTACAGGTCGCCGCCAAACTGGAACAGGCCCGCCACCAAGGCTGCGCCAATGCCGATGATGAAGCCCATGTACGGCACGATGGCAGCCAGCCCGGCGAGCATGCCGATCAGCAGCCCCAGCTCCAGCCCCACCAGCATAAGCCCGGCCGAATAGATGATGCCCAGGGCCACCATCACCATCAGTTGCCCGCGCACGAACGCCCCCAGCACTTCATGGCATTCGCCCGCCAGGCCCATCACCTGCGGCTCACGCTGGCGCGGCAGCAGGCCGCGCAGCTTGGCCATCATCAGGTCCCAGTCACGCAGCAGATAGAAACCCACCACCGGGATCAGCACCATGTTGGCCAGCCAGGCCATCAGCGCCAGGCCCGAAGCGGTGGCATGGGACAGCAGCACACCGACGATATCGGTGGTCTGCCCCATGTGCGTGCCGATGGCGGCCTTGATCTTGTCGAATTTCCAGAAGCCGTCAGCCAGGCCCAGGCGGCTCTGCACCCAGGGCAAAGCCACGTGTTCGAGCCAGTCGAGCATCTGCGGCGCCAGCTCGTACAGGCGCACCAGCTGCTTGGCCAGCAGCGGAACGAGCACCAGCAGCAAGGCCAGCAACAGCAAGGTGAACAGGCCGAACACCACCACCACGCCCCAGGTGCGCGAAAGCCCCAGGCGTTCCAGGCGATCCACCAGCGGGTCGGCCAGGTAGGCCAGCAGGATGCCGACCAGGAACGGGGTAAGAATGTTGTGCAGGCTATAAAGAAGCACAGCGACCAGCAGGGCAACACCCAGCCAGATCCAGCGACGTACGTCGGTCAAGGTGTGCTCCCCTTACCAGCGAAAACGCAAGCCGTCGAACGGCTTGGGTGCAGGCTGGGCCGGCACTGGTTGCCCGCCCCCGGCAGCGTCTGCCGGAGCTGGCGTGGCCGGCACCGCAGGCACCTGCTCTACCGGTACTTCCTGCAGCTTGGCCAGGCCGAGCTGGGCGCGCAGCTGATCGCGGTTGGCGGTGACACCGTAGGTCAGGGTGCCGCCTTCAGCCATTTGCAGACGCGGGCCAAAGGGTTCGAGCACGCGGGCAAGCTCGGCGTAGCGCTGCAGGTTCATCCCCTGCACTTGCACCTGCAACTGGCTGCTGGCACCCGGGCGGGTGACGTAGCGCGGCGCCAAGCGGCTGCTGAGCGCCAGCATCACGGCGTCAGCCAGCGCTGCCGGATCGGCGCCTTCGGCAGTGCCTTGCTCACGCTGGTCGCCCAGCCACAGCTGCCAATTGCCCTGCCACTTGCCATCGGCTTCCCGGGCATGCACCGCCAGCAAGGCATCGGCCCCGTAGCGTTCGGAGGCTTCCCGTAACGGGGCCGGGTCGCTGCCGTCGATGTGCTCGGCATTGGCCACCAGTTGCTCCTGCAGGTCGGCCAGCGGCAGGCGCAACGGCAGGCCACGGTGCTGGGCGGCACGGCGCAGGGGTTGGGCGCTGGCCTGGCCGTCACCGACAAGGTTACTGCCCTCGGCACTGTCGTTCAGCCACCAGCCGAGGATCGAGGGGCGGTTGCTGCCCCACAAGGCCAGGCCGGCCTTGCGCAAGGCCCGCTCGGTACTGCCAGGGTCGAACTCGACCAGCACCGACTCGGGTGGCCCGGCTTCGCTGCCAACCTGGTTGATGATTTGCTGCGGGTCCTTGCGCAACCCGGCCAATGCCGGGCTTTGCGCCGCCCTGGGGTCGCCGGTCAGGCGCGTTACCAGGGTATCGAGGGCCTTGGCGGTGGCCTCGGCACGGGCTTCGGCGCCCTGCCCGGTGACCGGCTCGCGCACCTGGTAAAGGCCGGAGACACTTTCAGCCTGGGCAGTGGCCGAGATCAGGGCCAGGCAACCGACCGCCAGAATATTGAAGAGACGCATGGAGGATTCCTGTCCACTTACCGCAATGCCTATACCTTATACACGGGGGCGCAAGGTAACCAGTCGCGAGGATGAAAGATTGGTTGCGGAGATTGCCGGGAAGTTGTGATGGATCTGGCAGGTGTCGCCTGCATGACGCAGCCCTTGTAGCGAGCACTCCCAACTTTTTACCCATTTTCATGCCCTGCCCGTCGGCCTGAGGATGGCCGCTGCCCGGCAACCCTGATAAAATCGCGCGCCTTCACAGACCACTGACGTTTCAGGCAGCCGCCGCTTACCAGCCGGCCTTGGCCGTCATGGTCGTTTTTTAAGAATCCCTCCCTCCTAAAGGCCTGGATCAATGAGCAAGCAACCCTCCCTGAGCTACAAGGACGCCGGTGTAGACATCGACGCCGGCGAAGCACTGGTCGAACGCATCAAGGGCGTGGCAAAACGCACCGCACGCCCTGAAGTCATGGGTGGCCTGGGCGGCTTCGGCGCCCTCTGCGAGATCCCGGCCGGCTACAAGCAGCCGGTGCTGGTCTCCGGCACCGACGGCGTCGGCACCAAGCTGCGCCTGGCACTGAACCTGAACAAGCACGACAGCATCGGCCAGGACCTGGTCGCCATGTGCGTCAACGACCTGGTCGTGTGCGGCGCCGAGCCGCTGTTCTTCCTCGACTACTATGCCACCGGCAAACTGAACGTCGACGTGGCCGCCACCGTGGTCACCGGCATCGGTGCCGGTTGCGAACTGGCCGGCTGCTCGCTGGTCGGTGGTGAAACCGCCGAAATGCCAGGCATGTACGAAGGCGAAGACTACGACCTGGCCGGCTTCTGCGTCGGCGTGGTGGAAAAGGCCGAGATCATCGATGGCTCCAAGGTTGCCACCGGTGACGCACTGATCGCCCTGCCGTCCTCGGGCCCGCACTCCAACGGCTACTCGCTGATCCGCAAGATCCTCGAAGTGTCCGCCACCGACATCGAGAACACCCAGCTGGACGGCAAGCCACTGACCGACCTGCTGATGGCGCCGACCCGCATCTACGTCAAGCCGCTGCTGCAGCTGATCAAGAACACCGGCGCGGTCAAGGCCATGGCCCACATCACCGGTGGCGGCCTGCTGGACAACATCCCGCGCGTACTGCCGGCCAACGCCCAGGCGGTCATCGACGTGGCCAGCTGGCAGCGCCCGGCGGTGTTCGACTTCCTGCAGGAAAAAGGCAACGTCGACGAGCATGAAATGCACCGCGTGCTGAACTGCGGCGTCGGCATGGTCATCTGCGTGGCCCAGGATCAGGTAGAAGCCGCCCTGAACGAACTGCGCGCCGCTGGCGAGCAGCCATGGGTGATCGGCCACATCGCCGAAGCCGCCGAGGGCGCTGCCCAGGTCGAGCTGCAGAACCTCAAGGCACACTGATGCCAAGCAAGACCTGCAATGTAGTGGTACTGCTGTCGGGCTCCGGCAGCAACCTGCAAGCGCTGATCGACAGCTGCCAAGGCCAGGACAGCCAGGTGCGCATCCGTGCGGTGGTTTCCAACCGTGCCGATGCCTACGGCCTGCAACGCGCCGCGGCGGCCGGCATCGACAGCGTCGTGCTCGAGCACACCCAGTTCGACGGCCGTGAAGCCTTCGATGCCGCGCTGATGGCGCGCATCGACGGTTTTGCCCCGGACCTGGTGGTGCTGGCCGGTTTCATGCGCATCCTCAGTGGCGACTTCGTGCGCCACTACCAGGGCCGCCTGCTCAACATCCACCCGTCGCTGCTGCCCAAATACAAGGGCCTGCATACCCACCGCCGGGCACTGGAGGCAGGCGACGCCGAGCATGGCTGCAGCGTACACTTCGTGACTGAGGAACTCGATGGCGGCCCACTGGTCGTACAGGCTGTGGTACCGGTGGCGTCTGACGACACCATCGAAAGCCTGGCACAGCGGGTACACCGCCAGGAGCACCTGATTTACCCGCTGGCGGTGCGCTGGTTCGCTGAAGGGCGCTTGCGTCTTGGCGAACAGGGTGCATTACTGGATGGCCAACCCCTGGCGGCCAGCGGTCACTTGATTCGATCCTAGGAGAATTTATGCGTCGCGCCCTGCTCTTGGCTCTCGCCGTGCTCGCCCTGCCCCTCCAGGCAGCTGATCTGAAGCCTTTCTCGGCCAGCTATACCGCCGACTGGAAGCAGCTGCCCATGAGCGGCACCGCCGAACGCAGCCTGGTCAAGAATGCCAACGGTACCTGGGACCTTAACTTCAAGGCCTCCATGATGATCGCCAGCCTGACCGAGCAAAGCTCCCTGCGCATGGACAACGACACCCTGCTGCCGCAGAAGTACCACTTCGAGCGTGGCGGCCTGGGCAAGGCCAAGAAGGTCGACCTGACCTTCGACTGGAACAGCAAGAAGGTCACCGGCAGCGACCGTGGCGACGCCGTCAGCCTGCCGCTGAACCGCGGCGTGCTGGACAAGTCGTCCTACCAGCTGGCCCTGCAGCATGACGTGGCCGCCGGCAAGAAGAGCATGACCTACCAGGTGGTCGACGGTGACGAGATCGACACCTACGACTTCCGCGTGCTGGGCACTGAGAAAGTCACCACCAAGACCGGCCAGGTCGATGCGGTGAAGGTCGAGCGCGTGCGCGACCCAAGCCAGAGCAAGCGCATTACCGAGCTGTGGTTCGCCAAGAACTGGGACTATCTGCTGGTGCAACTGCGCCAGGTCGAGACCGATGGCAAGGAATACGTGATCGTGCTGCAAGATGGCACGGTCGATGGCAAGCCGGTGAAGGGCAACTGAGCCAGCGCTGCCAGCAGTACCCGAAGCCCCGCCTGGTGCGGGGCTTTTTTCTGCACTGGAGAAGGCGCGCCCCCACATTTGACTGCGCTCCGGTTTCCATGAAACTTGTTTCATGCCCGTTTTATTTACTTAGCCTGCTAACAAACTCTATAAAGAGGTTGTGCGACACAGTGTCGCAGCCAACTGAAGCAGTGGAGTTTAGCGATGACAGTCCAAGTAACCGAACGCGACGAATCGAAAATGTCCCACGAAGGCCTGGCCGCTGGCGTGCGGATCTGGGATGTGCATCAACAAGGCCAGCTGGTAGGGATGTTCCACAACGAACACGAAGCGCACCAGTACCGTATAGAGCTGGAAAACCTGGAAAACCAGCGCGCCACGCAATGACTCGATCTTCAAATGAAAAACCCCGCCAAAGCGGGGTTTTTCGTGTTTACCACATCAGATCATCAGGGATCTTGTAGGCCGCGTACGGGTCGTCCTCGTCCGCTTCCTCGACATGGGTATTCAGCAGCAGGATACGGTTGGGGTCGCGCTCCTGGATCTTCAGCGCCGCCTCACGAGGGATCACCTCGTAGCCACCGGCAAACGACACCACGGCCAGCGCGCCATTGCTCAGCTTGGTGCGCATCAGGGCATTGACGGCAATGCGCTTGACCTTCTTGTCGTCGACGAAGTTGTAGTAGTCCTCGGTGCTCAGCTTCGGCAGGCGAGTCGCTTCGATCAGTTGCTTGATCTGCGCGGCCCGCGCCTTCTGTTCGGCTTTTTCCTGCTGTTGGCGGTTCAGTTCCTGGTCACGCTTGGCTTTCTCGGCCATGGCTTCCTTGGCCATGCGCTGCTGGCTGTCGTCCACCTCGACCTGGCCTTTGTGTTCCAGGCGTTTCTGTTTCTTCTCGGCCTTGTTGGCCTGGGAAACCTGTTTCTGGTTGACCAGACCGGCTTTGAGCAATTGGTCGCGAAGGGAAAGGCTCATGAATGTTCACTCACTTATGCAACAGCTCAGCCGCAGCTGGGCAGGTTCTTTTCCTGACGTTTGGCTTCCCCCCAAAGGGCATCCAGTTCGTCAAGGTTACAATCTTCGATGGGTCGGCCACTGTCGCGCAATGCCTGTTCGATGAAGCGGAAACGCCGCTCGAACTTGCGATTGGCACGGCGCAGGGCATGTTCCGGATCATGCTTGAGGTGGCGGGCCAGGTTGACGGTGGCGAACAACAGGTCGCCGATTTCATCCTCGAGCGCATCGGCATCGCCGTCGGCCATGGCCTGCAGCACTTCATCCAGCTCTTCGCGGACCTTGTCCAGCACCGGCAATGCCGCAGGCCAGTCGAAACCGACCGTGGCCGCGCGCTTTTGCAGTTTGGCTGCCCGCGACAACGCCGGCAATGCTGCCGGCACGTCGTCGAGCAGCGACAGCTGTTCGGGCTGGCTCTTTTCCGCGCGCTCTTCGGCCTTGATCTCTTCCCAGCGTGACTTGACCTGGGCCTCGCTCAGGCTGGGGGTGTCTACCGGCGCGTACAGCTCGCCGGTGGGGAACACGTGCGGGTGACGGCGAATGAGCTTGCGGGTGATGCTGTCGACCACGCCATCGAACTCGAAACGCCCCTCCTCGCGGGCCAGCTGGCTGTAGTAGACCACCTGGAACAGCAGGTCGCCCAGTTCACCTTGCAAGTGCTCGAAATCGCCGCGCTCGATGGTGTCGGCAACCTCGTAGGCCTCTTCGATGGTGTGCGGGACGATGCTCGCGTAGTTCTGCTTCAGGTCCCACGGGCATCCATACTGCGGGTCGCGCAGGCGGGCCATGAGGTGCAGCAGGTCTTCGAGGGTGTAGATCATGTAAGCAGGTCCTTCGGCGGTTGCTTCTTCGCGGGTGAACCCGCTCCCACAGATAAAGTGCACATCTGAAGATTTGCACCATCCCTGTGGGAGCGGGTTTACCCGCGAAGCAGGCACCGCGGTCTCAAGGGGTACGATTACGCCGCGTCTCGATGATGTTCGGCAACTGCGAGATCCGCCCCAGTAGGCGCCCCAGCGCGTCCAGGCCCGGAATCTCGATGGTCAGCGACATCAGCGCGGTGTTGTCTTCCTTGTTCGAGCGGGTGTTCACCGCCAGCACGTTGATCTTCTCGTTCAGCAATACCTGCGACACGTCGCGCAGCAGCCCCGGGCGGTCGTAGGCACGGATGACGATGTCGACCGGGTAGGTCTGCACCGGGATCGGCCCCCAGCTCACCTGGATCATGCGCTCCGGCTCCTTGCCCGCCAACTGCAGCACCGAGGCGCAGTCCTGGCGGTGGATGCTCACGCCGCGGCCCTGGGTGATGTAGCCGACGATGGCGTCGCCCGGCAGCGGCTGGCAGCAGCCGGCCATCTGCGTCAGCAGGTTACCGACCCCCTGGATCTGGATGTCACCACGCTTGCCGGTACGCGGCCCGGTAGGTTTGCGCGGTACCAGTTCGATCTGCTCGATGCGCTCGGGCTCCAGCAACTGCTGGGCGGCGTTGACCAGATGCGCCAGGCGCAGGTCGCCGGCACCGAGCGAGGCGAACATGTCCTCGGCGGTCTTGACGTTGGTCTTCTCGGCCAGGCGCTCGAAATCCACCTGCGGCAAGCCCAGGCGACTGAGCTCGCGTTCGAGCAAGGTCTTGCCGGCGGCGACGTTCTGGTCGCGTGCCTGCAGCTTGAACCAGTGCACGATCTTGGCCCGCGCCCGCGAGGTGGTGACGTAGCCCAGGTTGGAGTTCAACCAGTCACGGCTGGGGTTACCGTGCTTGCTGGTGATGATCTCGACCTGCTCGCCGGTCTGCAGGCTGTAGTTGAGCGGCACGATGCGCCCGTTGATCTTGGCGCCGCGGCAGTTGTGGCCGATTTCGGTATGCACGCGGTAGGCGAAGTCCAGCGGCGTGGCCCCCTTGGGCAAGTCGATGGCGTGGCCGTCCGGGGTGAATACGTAGACCCGGTCCGGCTCGATGTCGACCCGCAGCTGCTCGGCCAGGCCACCAATGTCGCCCAGCTCTTCGTGCCATTCCAGCACCTGGCGCAGCCAGGAGATCTTCTCTTCGTAATGGTTGGAGCTGGACTTGACGTCGGTGCCCTTGTAGCGCCAGTGGGCGCAAACCCCAAGCTCGGCTTCCTCGTGCATGCCGTGGGTACGGATCTGCACCTCCAGCACCTTGCCCTCGGGGCCGATCACTGCGGTGTGCAGCGAGCGATAGCCGTTCTCCTTGGGGTTGGCGATGTAGTCGTCGAACTCCTTGGGGATGTGCCGCCAAAGGGTGTGCACGATGCCCAGTGCGGTGTAGCAGTCGCGGATTTCCGGCACCAGCACGCGTACCGCACGCACGTCGTAGATCTGGCTGAATTCCAGGCCTTTGCGCTGCATCTTGCGCCAGATCGAATAGATGTGTTTCGCCCGGCCGCTGATGTCGGCCTTGACGCCAGTGGCCAGCAGCTCGTTCTGCAGCTGGTTCATCACCTCGCTGATGAAGCGCTCGCGGTCCAGCCGGCGCTCGTGCAGCAGCTTGGCGATCTGTTTGTACTGGTCAGGCTCCAGGTAGCGGAAGGACAGGTCCTCCAGCTCCCACTTGATGTGGCCGATACCCAGGCGGTGCGCCAGCGGCGCATAGATGTCGAACACCTCGCGCGCGACACGCAGGCGTTTTTCGTCGTCGGCGGCCTTGACCGCACGGATCGCACAGGTGCGTTCGGCCAGCTTGATCAGCGCCACGCGCACGTCGTCGACCATGGCCACGAGCATCTTGCGCAGGTTCTCGACCTGCGCCTGCGAGCCCAGCACCAGCGACTGCCGTGGGCTGAGGCTGGCACTGATGGCGGCCATGCGCAGCACGCCGTCGATCAGCTTGGACACCACCGGACCAAAGTGCTGGCTGACCTCGGCCAGGGTGACCTTGCCCTCGCGCACCGAGCGGTAGATGACCGCCGCCACCAGGGAGTCCTGGTCGAGCTTGAGGTCGGCGAGGATTTCGGCGATCTCCAGGCCCGCCTGGAAGCTGGACGTACCGTCCGCCCAGGAATGCTTGGCCGGGTTGCCCTTTTTCTCGACCTCATGGGCAAACTCGCAGGCCTCTTTCAGCGCTGCGCGATCCAGTGCCGAATCGACGCTTACCACATGGTCCAACCATGCTTCGAGATTGATACTGCCGTCGGTGTTGACCGGCTGGTGCACTCTCACCTGTACCATCTTTGTTTTACCTTTCCATACAGCACACCACGCGGGTGCGCTGGCAATCACCGTGCGGCCACCATTCCGTGCAAGCCGCACCAAGGGGCCAGTCAGCTAGCCCGCTTCGAATAACGCCATGGCCTCGACATGCGCCGTCTGAGGAAACATGTCGAGAATCCCGGCCCTTTTTAACCGGTACCCCTGGCCGACCAGCACTTGGGCGTCTCGCGCCAGCGTGGCCGGGTTGCACGATACATAGACCAGCCTTCTGGCCTTGAGGCGGGCGATGCCTTGCACCACCTCGAAAGCACCGTCGCGCGGTGGATCCAAGAGTACCGCAGAAAAGCCCTCGGCGGCCCATCCGGCGCCTGCCAAAGGCTGCGATAAATCGGCCTGAAAAAACCGTGCGTTATGCACATTGTTGTTCCGGGCATTGGCCGCGGCCCGATCGACCATGGCCTGCACACCTTCCACTGCTACCACTTCACGCGCCTGGCGAGCCAGTGGCAGGGCAAAGTTGCCCAGACCGCAGAACAGGTCCAGCACGCGCTCGTCGGCCTGCGGTGCGAGCCAGGCCAGGGCCTGCTCGATCATCGCCGTGTTGACCTGGGCATTCACCTGCACGAAATCACCTGGGCGCCAGGCCAGTTCCAGCTGCCACGGTGCCAGGGCAAAGCCCAGTTGCGCGGCCGGGTCCACTGGCGCCGGCTCACCTTCGCCCTGCAGCCACAACTGGGCATTGGCCTGCTCGCAGAACGCCTGCAGCCTGGCCAGGTCTTCGGCCGGCAGCGGTGCGACATGGCGCACTAACAGCGCCTCGGCGGTGCCGCTGAACAGTTCTACATGGCCCAGCGCCTGCGGCTTGCTCAGCGAGCGCAGCACAGTCGGCAGGTGGCGCAGAATCGACTGCAAGGGCTGTACCAGCACCGCGCAATCGTCGATGGCAATGATGTCCTGACTGGCTTCGGCGCGGAAGCCGACCTCCAGCTGGCGCGCCTTGACGTCCCAGCGCACGGCCACGCGGGCGCGGCGCCGGTAACCGAATTCCGGCCCGTTCAGCGGTGCAGCCCACTCGTCGGGCTGCACACCGGCCACCCGCTGCAGCTGTTCGGCCAGGGTGCGCTGCTTGAGCGCCAGCTGCGCCTGGTGCGGCAGGTGCTGCAGGTTGCAGCCACCGCAGCGCTCGTAATACCGGCACGGTGCCTGACGGCGCTCGGGGCTGGCCTGCAACAGGCGCTCCAGGCGGGCCTCGACCACTTTGCCACGGGCATTGAGCACCCGCGCCTCCACGGCCTCGCCGGCCAGGGCGCCACTGACGAACCAGGTGCGCCCCTCGTGGAAGGCTATACCCCGGCCATCACCGGCCAGGCGCTCGATTTCCAGGCGCTGCTTCTTGCCCACGGGGACCTGGGGGCTGCGGTTGCCGCCGGCCGGCTGAAAGCGCAGGCCGCTGTTGCTTTTCTTCTTGGACATTTAGCTCGGGTCGAACAGGCCGGTGGACAGGTAACGGTCGCCGCGGTCGCAGATGATCGCGACCATCGTGGCATTTTCCACCTCGCGAGACAGGCGCAGCATGGCCGCGACTGCACCACCGGAAGACACGCCGCAGAAAATGCCCTCTTCACGGGCAAGGCGGCGGGTGGTTTCCTCGGCTTCCTGCTGCGACATGTCGACCACGCGGTCGACGCGGCTGGCGTCGAAGATTTTCGGCAGGTATTCCTCGGGCCAGCGGCGGATGCCTGGAATGGCAGAACCTTCCATTGGTTGCAGGCCAATGATCTGCACCGCCGGGTTCTGTTCCTTGAGGTACTGCGAGCAGCCCATGATGGTACCGGTGGTACCCATGGAACTGATGAAATGGGTGATGGTGCCCTGGGTCTGCTGCCAGATCTCGGGGCCGGTGCTGTTGTAGTGGGCGATCGGATTATCGCCGTTGGCGAACTGGTCCAGTACCAGGCCACGGCCTTCGGCTTGCAGCTTCTCGGCCAGGTCACGGGCGCCTTCCATGCCCTCTTCCTTGGTCACCAGGATCAGCTCGGCGCCGTAGGCGGTCATGGCGGCCTTGCGCTCGGCGGTGGAGTTGTCGGGCATGATCAGGATCATCTTGTAGCCCTTGATCGCCGCCGCCATCGCCAGGGCGATGCCGGTGTTGCCGGAAGTGGCTTCGATCAAGGTGTCGCCGGGCTTGATCTGGCCGCGCAGTTCGGCGCGGGTGATCATCGACAATGCCGGGCGATCCTTCACCGAGCCGGCGGGATTGTTACCTTCGAGCTTGAGCAGAAGGGTGTTGCTGGTTTCGCCAGCGATACGCTGCAGGCGAACCAGGGGCGTATTGCCGACGCAATCGGCGATGGTTGGGTACTGCAAGGTCATGGCGTATTTCACAATCCGGACGGCAGGGGTGCCTATCATACCGGCAAACCCTTCGTCGCCATATCACGCAATCTGTGGTGGATATAGCTACAAGCTATATCGATAGCTTGTACCGGCCCTTTCGCGGGCGAACCCGCTCCCACAGGGACTCCACTGGCCTCAAGAGTAGTGATGAACCTGTGGGAGCGGGTTCACCCGCGAAGGGGCCGGCACATGTAATGGCAAGCGCATCCACAGTCGCAGCCCGCGCTTGCCATTCTGCGCCCACAAGGTGCCACCCTGGCGCTGGATGGCACTGCGGGCGATGCTCAGCCCCAGACCGAAACCGCCATCCCCTGGGCGCGAACCGTCCAGCCGCGAGAACGGTGCAAAAATCCGCTCCAGGTCTTCTTCGGCCACGCCTCCGCCCTCATCCTCCAGCCACAGCCACCAATAACTGCCCTCACGCTGCCCACCAAGGCGCACCACACCCTCGGCCGGCGAGTGACGAATGGCATTGCGCAACATGTTCTCCAGCGCCTGGGCCAGGTGGTTGAGGTTGCCCTGCACCCAGCAGTCGGCCGGCACTTCGCAGCGTAGCCGCGCCGGTGCCCAGCCGCTTTCGTAGCTGGCATTCTCGGCCAGCAGCTCCCACAGCGCCTGCACCTCGATCGGCTCCAGGTTCATCGGCGCACGTTCGGCATCCTGCCAGGCCAGTTGCAGGGTATCCTCGACCAGTTGCTGCATGCAGTCCACCTCCCGTGTCAGGCGTTCGCGCAGGCGCTGCAGGTCGGTTTCGCCATCGCAGGCCACCCGCAGCCGACTGAGTGGCGTCCGCATTTCGTGAGACAGGTCACGCAGCAACTGCTGCTGCATGGCTACCGTGCCCTGCAGCCGCTCGGCCATCTGGTCGAAGGCACGGGCCAGTTCGCCCAGCTCGTCATGCCGGGCGATGGTGCGTGGGTCGAGGCGAGCGGACAACTGGTCGGCGCGCCAGGCATTGGCCTGCTCGCGCAACTGGTTCAACGGCACGATCAGCATGCGGTACAGCCCCACGCACAACAGCAGGGTGAACAGACCGGGAATGATGCCGTTGGTGACGATACGCCACAGCACCCGGTACTGGCCGGGGTTGAAGCGCTGCGGCAGCTCGATCACCAGCATGCCCTGCTCCGGTGCCCCCGGGAACGGTATGCGCAGCCACGGCTGCTCGACGCTGCGCCGGCTCATCGGCCAGTCGACACCGCGCAGGCGGGTCAGCCGCTGCATGGTCTGTGGGCCGACGCTGGCGCTGTCGAGCGGCCGCAGGTTGAGGTCGAACACACCAATCCAGCCGCGTTCGCGCTGGTGCATCGCCGCCACCCAGCGGTCCAGCCCTGCCCGCCCACCACTGCGCCAGGCCTGCTCGGCCTCGGCGGCATAGCCACGCAAGGCCTGCCGCGCAGGCTCCGAGAGGAAGGCATTCTGGGTCTCCATGTGCCGGCCCCAGGTGTAACTGAGGCCGATCATCAGCAGGCAAAAGCCCACCAGCAGGATCGCCAGCTTCCAGAACAGCGAGTGGCGGTCGAGCATGGGTTACTCCGCCTCGCTGGCGCTGAGCACGTAACCCTTGCCCCACACGGTACGAATCTGCCGCTCGTGATAGCCGATACCCTTGAGCTTGCGGCGTATCTGGCTGACGTGCATGTCCAGGCTGCGGTCATGCCGCGAATAGCCTCGCTGCAGCACTTGCTGGTAAAGGAACGGCTTGCTCAGCACTTCGTCGAGGTTGCGGTTGAGGATATCGAGCAGGCGGTATTCGCTGGGGGTCAGGCCGGCCAGGCGGCCATCCAGGCGCACGTCGCACAGCGCCTCGTCATATTGCAACTCACCATTGGCGGCCTGCACCTGCGGGGCTTGATGGCGCCGCTCGAGGGCCACGCGGCGCAGGATAGCCTCGATGCGCACCTGCAGCTCGGCCATGCTGAACGGCTTGGGCAGGTAGTCGTCGGCACCGCGCTGGAAACCGCTGATGCGGTCGGCCTCGGCGCCCAGCGCCGACATCAGGATCACCGGCGTGGCGCTGCGCTTGCGCAACTGTGCCAAGGCATCCAGACCGTTGAGCCCGGGCAGCAGGATGTCCAGGAGCACTACATCGAAAGCCTGGCGCCCCGCCGTTTCCAGGCCCTCCAGGCCATTGCGGCACCAGGTCACCCGGAAACCGCCGCGCTGCAACTCTTCGTGCAGGTAGGCACCCAGGACCGGGTCATCCTCGATGGCAAGAATATTGGAGCTGTGAATAGATACAGGATTCATTGGCAACTGCCACACATTCTCAATTACGCAATTATTGAGCATGCAGCGCCTGCCAGGCAACCGCCCTGCGACCAATGCCCCTGCAAGGGCGCAAAACACGTACTTAAAAGGTGCAATAGCACGGCAGGCGGAGTAACTTCCCGGCTTGGCCGTCATCGCTTGACGGCGTCCAGGCACATGACAGGAGGCGAGTGTGCTCGATCGCTTGGGAATTCGCAGCCGGGTCCTGCTGCTGGCCCTGCTGCCGGCCGGCCTGATGGCCGTGGTGCTGGGTAGTTACTTCACCTGGCTGCAACAGAACGACCTGCGCACCCAGCTGCTACAACGCGGCAAGATGATCGCCGAGCAACTGGCGCCGCTGGCCGCGCCCGCCATGGCCAAACTGGCACCGGCGCAGCTGGAGCGCATTGCCGCGCAAACCCTGGAGCAGGCCGATGTGCGCGCCGTCGCCTTCCTGGGCCCGGACCGCACGCGCCTGGCCCACGCCGGCCCGAGCATGCTCAACGAGCCGCCCAGCGGCGGCACCGGCACCCAGCTGTTGCAACGCAGCGGCAATGACGCCACCCGCTACCTGATGCCGGTATTCGGCCACCACCGCGACCTGGCCACCGATGCCGTGCCGGCCGAAGCCGAACGCCTGCTGGGCTGGGTCGAGATCGAGCTGTCCCACGACGGCACACTGCTGCGCGGCTACCGCAACCTGTTCACCAGCCTGCTGCTGATCCTTGCCTGCCTGGTGCTCAGCGGCCTGCTGGCACTGCGCATGAGCCGCACCATCAACGACCCTATCAAGCGCATCAAGCACGCGGTCAACCAGCTGAAGGACGGCCACCTCGAAGAACGCTTACCGGCCATGGGCAGCCATGAGCTGGACGAACTGGCGCGCGGTATCAACCGCATGGCCGAAACCCTGCACAACGCCCACGAAGAGCTGCAGCACAGCATCGACCAGGCCACCGAGGATGTGCGCCAGAACCTGGAAACCATCGAGATCCAGAACATCGAGCTGGACATGGCGCGCAAGGAGGCCCTGGAGGCCAGCCGCATCAAGTCGGAATTCCTGGCCAACATGAGCCACGAAATCCGCACCCCGCTCAACGGCATCCTCGGTTTTACCCACCTGCTGCAGAAAAGCGAGCTGACCCCGCGCCAGCTGGACTACCTGAGCACCATCGAGAAGTCCGCCGACAACCTGCTGGGGATCATCAACGAGATCCTCGACTTCTCCAAGATCGAGGCCGGCAAGCTGGTGCTCGACAGCATCCCGTTCAACCTGCGCGACCTGATCCAGGACACCCTGACCATCCTCGCCCCGGCCGCCCACGCCAAGCAGCTGGAGCTGCTCAGCCTGATCTACCGCGATACCCCGTCGTCGCTGATCGGCGACCCGTTGCGGCTCAAGCAGATCCTTACCAACCTGGTCAGCAACGCCATCAAGTTCACCCGCGAAGGCACCATCGTCGTGCGCGCCATGCTCGACGACGAGCACGAAGACAGCGCGCAGCTGCGCATCAGCGTGCAGGACACCGGCATCGGCCTGTCGCCGCAAGATGTGCGTACGCTGTTCCAGGCCTTCAGCCAGGCCGACAACTCGCTGGCCCGCCAACCTGGCGGCACTGGCCTGGGGCTGGTGATTTCCAAGCGCCTGATCGAGCAGATGGGCGGCGAAATCGGCGTCGACAGCACCCCGGGCGAGGGTTCGCAGTTCTGGATCAGCCTCAACCTGCCCAAGGCCCACGACGGTGTCGAGGAGATGCCGCTGCAACCGCTGCTGGGCCGACGCGCGGCCATCGTCGATGGCCACGAACTGGCGCGCCAAGCACTGGAACACCAACTGGAAGACTGCGGCCTCAGCGTCAGCCTGTTCGCCTCCTACGACCAGTTGCTGCAGGGCGTGCAGGCCGCCAGCCAGGCCGGCCAGCCGTTCGAGTTCGCCGTGCTCGGGGCCAACCTGGGCAACCTGTCACCCGAGCAACTGGGCCATTACCACCAGCAGCTCGAACGCTACCATTGCCAGTGTGTGGTGCTGTGCCCGACCACCGAGCAGGCGCTGTACCACCCTTACCTGCCCAACGGCCATGGCCAATTGCTGTCCAAGCCGACCTGCACACGCAAACTGCGCCGCCTGTTGCTGGAACTGGTGCAACCGCGCCGCCCGCATGGCGAGGCGAACAGCGTCAACGGCCAGCGCCAGCCGAAAATCCTCTGCGTCGACGACAACGCCGCCAACCTGCTGCTGGTGCAGACCCTGCTCGAAGACCTGGGCGCCGAGGTGCTGGCGGTCGATAACGGCTATGCGGCGGTGCAGGCGGTGCAGAGCGAGCCGTTCGACCTGGTGCTGATGGATGTGCAGATGCCCGGCATGGACGGCCGCGCCTGCACCGAGCAGATCCGCCTGTGGGAAAACACCCAAAGCGGCAACCCGCTGCCGATCGTCGCCCTCACCGCCCACGCCATGGCCAACGAGAAACGCGCATTGCTGCACGGTGGCATGGACGACTACCTGACCAAGCCGATCAGCGAGCGGCAGTTGGCCCAGGTGGTGATGAAATGGACCGGCCTGAGCCTGGGAGCACCGCAGCAGGAGCGGCTGGGCGAACAACTGGCCAACGGCGAAGAACTGAAGGTGCTTGACCCCGAGGAAGGGCTGCGCCTGGCCGCTGGCAAGGCGGACCTGGCGGCCGACATGCTGAGCATGCTGCTGACCTCGCTGGAGGCCGACCGCCAAGCCATACGCGCCGCCCGCGAGGCTGACGACCGCAGCAGCCTGATCGAGCAGGTGCACCGCCTGAACGGCGCCTCGCGTTATTGCGGCGTACCGCAGTTGCGGGCCGCCTGCCAACGCAGCGAAACCTTGCTCAAGCAGGAGAACCCGCAGGCACAGCAGGCGCTGGATGAACTGGATGCGGCAATCAATCGCTTGGCGGCGCAGGCCAGATTGAGCGCCTGACACAGGTTCCTGTGGGAGCGGGCGTGCCCGCGAACACGGGCGAAGCCCGTGCCATCCACCGCGAAGTCTTCTTCGCGGGCACGCCCGCTCCCACAGTGGCCCGCGCCATATTCAAGGTATGCTGTACCTCCTGCAGTGGAAAAAGGAACCCACCATGCGCGCCCTGTTGTTCAGCAGCCAGCACTACGACCAGGAAAGCTTCACCCGAGCCGCCAGCGGCACCACCCTGGACCTGCACTTCCAGCCCGCCCGCCTGACCCTCGATACCGCTGCCCTGGCCGATGGCTACGAGGTGGTCTGCGCCTTCATCAATGACGAACTCGACGCCCAGGTGCTGCAACGCCTGGCCGCAGGCGGTACGCGCCTGGTCGCCCTGCGCTCGGCAGGCTACAACCATGTCGACCTGGCCGCCGCCCGGCGCCTGGGCCTGACCGTAGTGCGGGTGCCGGCCTACTCGCCACACGCCGTGGCCGAGCACGCCGTGGCGCTGATCCTGGCCCTCAACCGGCGCCTGCACCGGGCCTACAACCGCACCCGCGAGGGTGACTTCACCCTGCACGGGCTGACCGGCTTTGACCTGCACGGCAAGACCGTCGGCGTGGTCGGTACCGGCCAGATCGGCACCGCCTTCGCCCGCATCATGGCCGGTTTCGGCTGCCAGTTGCTGGCCTATGACCCCTACCCCAACCCCGAGCTGCTGGCCCTGGGCGCGCGCTACCTGCCATTGCCCGAGTTGCTGCGCGAAGCCCGCGTCATCAGCCTGCACTGCCCGCTGACCGAGCACACCCGGCACCTGATCAATGCGCAAAGCCTGGCCCAGCTGCAGCCCGGCGCCATGCTGATCAACACTGGCCGCGGCGCGCTGGTCGACACCCCGGCGCTGATCGACGCGCTGAAGAGCGGCCAGCTCGGCTACCTGGGCCTGGACGTCTACGAAGAAGAAGCCCAGCTGTTCTTCGAGGACCGCTCCGACCTGCCGCTGCAGGACGACGTACTGGCCCGCCTGCTGACCTTCCCCAACGTGATCATCACCGCCCACCAGGCTTTCCTTACCCGCGAGGCACTGGATGCCATCGCCGCGACCACGCTGGACAACATCAACTGCTGGGCGGCAGGCAATCCACAGAATCTGGTGACGGGTTAGTGCTAGGATACGCGGCATTTCTGGAGGACCCATGGTCGAGCACGATTTCCGCTACACCCTTTTCAACCCGCAACACACCCTGATCGAGTGCCGTGCACTGGTGCCGGGCCGTTACCAGGTCACCGGCAATGGCGGTTCGATGCACAAAGGCGACACCCTGCTGGTCACCCTCAAGGGCAGCAAGGACTTGTCCATGCGCCTGACGGTGGAGAGCGTGCGTCACCTGATCAACCCGCGCGGCCAGTGGGTTGCCGTGGCCAGCGGCCCGGTGTTCAACGAACTGGAAATCCTCACCTGGCAGGTCGCCTGCGACAGCTGCGACGCCGTGCTGGACTTCGAGTTCGCGGTAGACGCCAAGCTGGGCAAGAAAGCCCGCCAGCCGGCCGCTAGCGCGCGCGTTGCCGAGCTGGGCTGGGCCAGCCGTGGCGAGAAGCACCTGTGCCCGCGTTGCCAGGAGAGCGCCGAGTGAAGAATCTGCTGACCGGCGTGCTGATTGCCACCGGCCTGCTCGGCTGCGCCGCGGAACCTCCCAAACTGCAGCAGGAGCGCAGCTACGTGCTGGAGTGGATCGGCGAACGGCCGCTGATCGACTACAGCCACCTGACCCTTACCCTTGCCAGCGATGGC
This sequence comes from Pseudomonas sp. LS.1a, assembly GCF_022533585.1. Taxonomy (NCBI): domain Bacteria; kingdom Pseudomonadati; phylum Pseudomonadota; class Gammaproteobacteria; order Pseudomonadales; family Pseudomonadaceae; genus Pseudomonas; species Pseudomonas sp. LS.1a. The sequence continues at coordinate 1,294,759 of NZ_CP092827.1, read as the reverse complement.
CGTGCCTATGGCAATGGCGGCTGCAACCACTGGTTTGCGCCGTACACACTGGACGGCGAGCACCTGAGCTTCGGCAAGGTCGGCAAGACCCGCAAGCTGTGCGCACCGGCGTTGATGGAGCAGGAGAAGCGCTTCCTGCAGGCGCTGGAAACGGTACAGCGCTGGGATGTGTCGCCTATCGAGCAGATGCGTTTCTGGCCGGCCGAAGGCAAGCCGCTGCGCTTCTGGCCTGAGGAAGGCTGAATATTGCCGGGGCCGCTTTGCGGCCCCAAAATGCATCAGGCGCCCTTCAGGGCCTTGATCCTCGCCTGCAGCCCTTCCCGGGTCTGCTCGCCCATCAGCTGTTCCCGCACCTTGCCCTTGTCATCGATGATGTAGGTCACCGGTAGCGCCTCGCTGCGCGGCAGGTCATAGCGCTCGGCCGGGTCCTGCGCCAATACGGTGAAAGCGATACCCAGGGTTTCGGCAGCCTGTTTCAGCTCCTGCCCCTGCAAGCCATCGAAGTTCACCCCCACCACCTTGATACCGTCGGCCGCCCACTGCTTGGCTGCCGCGTTCAGTTCAGGGATTTCGGTACGGCACGGCCCGCACCATTCGGCCCAGTAGTTAAGCACCAGCCAGTGCCCGTCGATCTGCTCGGCCTTAACCGTATTACCGTGTTGGTCCACGCCATAATCGGCACCGCAACCACCGAGCAACAAGCTCGCGGTGATGGCCAGTACTGCTGCCAGACGCCTTGCCATGGGTCAATCCTTCTCGAGTTTTAAAGCAAATTGGTCAGTCGCTGCGGTTAGAATAGCCGCCACACCCTGCTGGATGCGACCCGACATGACCGACCTCACGCTCTATCATAACCCGCGCTGCTCGAAATCCCGCGGCGCCCTGGAACTGCTCGAGGCTCGCGGCCTGGCGCCGACCATCGTGCGTTACCTGGAAACCCCGCCCGACGCCGCCACCCTCAAGGCCCTGCTCGGCAAGCTGGGCATCGCGCCGCGCCAGCTGCTGCGTACCGGCGAGGACGAGTACAAGGAACTGAACCTGGCCGACCCGGCGCTGACCGACGCACAACTGATCGAGGCCATGGCCCGGCACCCCAAGCTGATCGAACGGCCGATCCTGGTCGCCGGTGACAAGGCCGTGGTCGGCCGCCCGCCCGAGAAAGTCCTGGAGATCCTGCCGTGAACCAGCCCTACATCCTGGTGCTGTACTACAGCCGCCATGGTTCGACCAGCGAGATGGCCCGGCACATCGCCCGCGGCATCGAGCTGGCCGGCATGGAGGCCCGCCTGCGCACCGTGCCGGCGATTTCCACCGAGTGCGAAGCGGTAGCCCCGGACATCCCGGCCAGTGGCGCGCTGTACGCCACCCTGGACGACCTGCGCCACTGCGCCGGCCTGGTACTGGGCAGCCCGACCCGCTTCGGCAACATGGCGGCGCCGCTCAAGTACTTCCTGGATGGCACCAGCAGCCTGTGGCTGGGCGGTGAGCTGGTCGGCAAGCCGGCGGGCGTATTCACCTCCACCGCCAGCCTGCACGGCGGCCAGGAAACCACCCTGTTGTCGATGATGCTGCCGCTGATGCACCACGGCATGCTGGTGATGGGCCTGCCGTACAGCGAATCGGCATTGCTCGAGACCCGTGGCGGCGGCACACCGTATGGCGCCAGCCATCATGCTGGCGCCGATGGCAAGCGCGAGCTCGACCAGCACGAGATAGCCCTGTGCCGCGCCCTTGGCCAACGCCTGGCGACCACCGCCAAGGCCCTGGAGGCAGCACGTGGCTAAGAAGCCCAAGGTATTGCCGGCGCTGGAGTGGCTGGCACCGCGCCTGCGCCTGACGCGGGCGTTGAGCCTGGCGTTCTTCTTCGGCCTGATCGCCCTGCTGGTGGTGAACAACCTGTGGTTCGCCAACCTGCACGGGGCACGGGTCGAGGTGATCCTGGCGATCGAACTGGTACCCTTGCTGCTGTTGCTGCCGGGCATGCTGACGGGCAGCGCCCGGGCTCATGCCTGGACCTGCTTCGTGGTGAATATCTATTTCATCAAAGGCGTGCTGGCGGCGTTCGACCCGGCGCGGGCACTGTTTGGCTGGGTTGAAGTGCTGGTAAGCCTGGGGCTGTTCATTGCCGGGCTGCTGTATGTACGCTGGAAGTTCCAGCATGAGCGGCGCATGGCGGGCGAAGGCAGTTAGATTCTTCGCGGGCTTGCCCGCGAAGAGGTCGACACAAATCTCAATGGTTGACGGTATGCGCCAGCATCACCGACAACTGGCACAGCGGTCGCCCACTTTCTGCATGCCACTGGTTGAACGCCTGCTGCACCAAGGCCAGATCCCGCTGGCTGGTCGGCGGCTTGTCGATCACCTTCTGCGCAATCAACGCCGCCGCCATGTCATCGGTAGGGATGAACGTATCCTTGCCGACCATGCGCAAGAAGCGCGGTGCAGACAAGCCGCCCAGCTGGTTGCCGTGCCTGGCCAGGTACTTCCACAAACCGACGATATCGGTCACCGGCCAGTCGGCGATGAAGGCACCAAAACTGCCCTTCTCCTTCGCCACGTCAAGGACCATCTGTGCATTGCGCGGCACGCTCTTGAGCTTGCCCAGGTGGCGGATGATGCGCTCGTCGTGCATCAGCCGCTCGAGGTGCTCGGCGCCCATCAGCACCACCTTCTGCGGGTCGAAGCCGAAGAACACCTGCTCGAACGCCGGCCACTTGGCATCCACCAGGCTGTGCTTGAGCCCGGCGCGGAACACCCGCAGGGCCAGGGTCGACAGGTAGCGGTCGTCGCTGATATCGCGCAGTTGCGCCGGCGTGCGCGGCTGCGGCAGGAAGGCCTCCAGGGCCTGGGCCGAGCCGAAGCGGTTCAGGCAGTACTCATGCAGCCACTGGTAATCGCGCATGGGCTCAGATGTTCAGCACGTCAAGGAAACGCGGGGTGGCGTTTTCGTCGATCTTCAGGCTGGTGAAGTCGAACAGGTTGCGGTCGGCCAGCTGCGACGGTGCCACGTTCTGCAAGGCGCGGAAGATGCTCTCGGTACGGCCCGGGTGCTTGCGCTCCCACTCCACCAGCATGTCCTTGACCACCTGGCGCTGCAGGTTTTCCTGCGAACCGCACAGGTTGCACGGGATGATCGGGAATTCCTTCATGTCCGAGTAGGCCTGGATATCCTTCTCGCTGCAGTAGGCCAGCGGGCGGATCACCACGTTGCGGCCATCGTCGGCGCGCAGCTTCGGCGGCATGCCCTTGAGCGCGCCATTGAAGAACATGTTGAGGAAGAAGGTTTCGACGATATCGTCGCGGTGATGGCCAAGCGCCATCTTGGTCGCACCGATTTCGTCGGCGAAGGTGTAAAGGGTGCCACGGCGCAGGCGCGAACACAGCGAGCAGGTGGTCTTGCCCTCAGGGACCAGTTCCTTGACCACCGAGTAGGTGTCCTTCTCGACGATGTGGTACTCGACGCCCAGTTCCTTCAGGTAGGCCGGCAGCACATGCTCGGGGAACCCCGGCTGCTTCTGGTCCATGTTCACCGCGACGATCTCGAACTTGATCGGTGCCACCTTCTGCAGGTGCAACAGAACGTCGAGCATGGTGTAGCTGTCCTTGCCGCCGGACAGGCAGACCATGACCTTGTCGCCATCCTCGATCATGTTGTAGTCGGTGATGGCTTCGCCGGCGAGACGACGCAGGCGTTTTTGCAGTTTGTTCTGGTTGACCGAGAGGGTGCCCATAGCGCTTGGATCCGCGAGGTGTGACAAAAGCCGGCTATTTTACGCACAAACGCGGCGCCGCTGTAGGCATTCCGATAAAGACTTCAATGTAATCAGAAGCTCGCCTTACAGCGCAATTTGCTCTAAAAAGCGTGGTTTATGCGGGTAACGGCTTCCTATACTGCGACATAAGGCCACATTACCGCTTGCATCGGTGTTCGGGCCTCGGGCCGCTTGCGCTCCATCTGGGGGGCGTTTGGCAACATTGAGAGGAGTGACCGGCATGATTCATCACGTTGTGGGGCTGTTTACCCATCCCGACCAGGAATGGCGGGAAATTCGTGGCGAAGAAGAAACCATCAGCCACATGTACCTGACGCACACCCTGATCCTGGCTGCGATCCCCGCCGTTTCGGCGTTCATCGGTACCACCCAGGTCGGCTGGGTGATCGGCGACCGGCCAGCGGTGATGCTGACCATGGAAAGCGCCATCTGGATGAGCATCATGTCGTACCTGGCGATGCTTGCCGGGGTGGCGGTAATGGGGGCGTTCATCCACTGGATGGCCCGCACCTACGATGCCAACCCATCCATGGCACAGTGCATCGCCTTTGCCACCTACACCGCCACCCCGTTGTTCATCGGCGGCCTGGCGGCGCTGTACCCACACCTGTGGCTGGGCATGCTGGTTGGCACCGCCGCCATCTGCTACACGGTGTACCTGCTGTACGTCGGTTTGCCGACGTTCATGAACATACCGTCCGACGAAGGCTTCCTGTTCTCCAGCTCGGTGCTGGCGGTGGGCCTTGTGGTACTGGTGGCGATCATGGCCGCCACAGTGATCATCTGGGGACTGGGCGTGGGGCCCGTCTACACCAACTAGAACAGACTCGACCAACACTGGGGCATCAACCTGAGGCCGCCGCAAGGCGGCCTCTGGCTGTGCTGACCAGTGGCTCGCAGGCTGCCCGGGGTTGCGGCATAATGCCCGGTCAGGAGAACCACCCCGCCATGCCCGAGCTGCTCAGACAACGCGTCGAAACCTGTTACCAGCAAGCCGAAACCTTCTTCAAACGCCCCTTCCCGCGCCCGGAAGTCAGCTTCAAGCTGCGCGGGCAAAAAGCCGGTGTCGCCCACCTGCACGAGAACCTGCTGCGCTTCAACCTGCAGCTTTACCGCGAAAACCAGGAAGACTTCCTGCGCCAGACCGTGGCCCATGAAGTGGCGCATCTGGTGGCCCACCAGCTGTTCGGCGACCGTATCCAGGCCCATGGCGAGGAGTGGCAGCTGATCATGCGCGGGGTGTATGAACTGCCGCCCAACCGTTGCCACAACTACGAAGTGCAACGGCGCGTGGCCACTCGCTACATCTACCGTTGCCCGTGCCCGCAGAGCGACTTCCCGTTTACCGCCCAGCGGCACAAGCTGGTGCGCCAGGGGCGGCGCTACCTGTGCAAGCGGTGTCGGGAAATATTGGTGTATAGCGGCGAGACGCGCGTCGAGTAGATTGTGCCTTGCCTGTTCCGGCCTCTTCGCGGGTAAACCCGCTCCCACAGGGGTACCACTGACCTCAGGGCTTGAGATATCCCTGTGGGAGCGGGTTTACCCGCGAAGAGGCCGGTGCTGGCGATACATGACTCACAGGCACAAGAAAGGCGACCCAAGGGTCGCCTTCTTTGCCTCAGCCTGCGCCTTACTTCTCGACGAATGCACGCTCGATCAGGTAATCACCCGGCTCGCGCATACGCGGGGAGATCTTCAGGCCGAAGCTGTCCAGCACTTCGCTGGTCTCGTCGAGCATGCTCGGGCTGCCGCAGATCATCGCGCGGTCGTCCTGCGGGTTGATCGGTGGCAGGCCGATGTCGCTGAACAGCTTGCCGCTGCGCATCAGGTCGGTCAGGCGGCCCTGGTTCTCGAACGGTTCGCGGGTTACGGTCGGGTAGTAGATCAGCTTGTCGCGAACCGACTCACCGAAGAATTCGTTCTGCGGCAGGTGCTCGGTGATGAACTCGCGGTAGGCCACTTCGTTCACGTAGCGCACACCGTGCACCAGGATCACTTTCTCGAAGCGCTCGTAGGTTTCCGGGTCCTGGATGACACTCATGAACGGCGCCAGGCCAGTACCGGTGCTCAGCAGGTACAGGTGCTTGCCCGGGTTCAGGTCGTCGAGCACCAGGGTACCGGTAGGCTTCTTGCTGATGATGATCTCGTCGCCTTCCTTCAGGTGCTGCAGCTGCGAGGTCAGCGGGCCGTCCGGCACCTTGATGCTGAAGAACTCCAGATGCTCTTCCCAGTTTGGCGACGCGATGGAATAGGCGCGCATGAGCGGACGGCCGTTGTCCTGTTGCAGGCCGATCATCACGAACTGACCGTTCTCGAAGCGCAGGCCCGGGTCACGGGTGCACTTGAAGCTGAACAGGGTGTCGTTCCAGTGGTGAACACTGAGGACACGTTCGTGGTTCATGTTGCTCATCTAATGGGGCTCCTGAAGAAAGACGCGGCGCGCGCAAGACGCGCAGTTGCGCGATAGTTTAGGGGCAGCGACAATATCTGTTAACTGGATTATCAAGATATGTGTTATCGGTTATATCGATATGCGATTTACACTTCGTCAGCTGCAAGTCTTCGTTGCCGTGGCCCAGCACCAGAGCGTTTCCCGCGCCGCCAGTGTGCTGGCCTTGTCGCAGTCGGCCGCCAGCACCTCGATCACCGAGCTTGAGCGCCAGTCCAGCTGCCAGCTGTTCGACCGCGCCGGCAAGCGCCTGAGCCTCAATGCCCTGGGCCAGCAACTGCTGCCCCAAGCCGTGGCCCTGCTCGACCAGGCCAAGGAAATCGAAGACCTGCTCAACGGCAAGTCCGGTTTCGGCTCGCTGGCAGTCGGTGCCACGCTGACCATCGGCAACTACCTGGCCACCCTGCTTATCGGCAGTTTCATGCAGGTGCACCCGGAAAGCCAGGTGAAGCTACATGTGCAGAACACTGCGCACATCGTGCAACAGGTCGCGCACTACGAAATTGATCTGGGTCTGATCGAAGGCGATTGCAACCACCCGGACCTGGAAGTGCAGCCCTGGGTCGAGGACGAACTGGTGGTGTTCTGCGCGCCGCAGCACCCGCTGGCCAAGCTGGGCCGCGCCGATGTACAGACCTTGTCCCAGGAAGCATGGATCCTGCGCGAACAAGGCTCAGGCACGCGCCTGACCTTCGACCAGGCCATGCGCCACCACCGCACCAACCTCAACATCCGCCTGGAGCTGGAACACACCGAAGCAATCAAGCGCGCGGTGGAGTCGGGCCTGGGCATCGGCTGCATCTCGCGCCTGGCCCTGCGCGACGCCTTCCGCCGCGGCAGCCTGGTAGCAGTGGAAACCCCGGAGCTGGACCTGATGCGCCAGTTCTACTTCATCTGGCACAAACAGAAGTACCAGACCTCGGCCATGCGCGAATTTCTCGAACTGTGCCGCAACTTCACTGCGGGCTTCACCCGCAGTGACGAGATCGTGTTGCCACCAATCGCTTAAAGCAGGATCACACCCCACACCAGCGCCACCATGGTCAGTGCCACCAGTTGCGCGGCGCTGCCCATGTCCTTGGCGTTTTTCGACAGAGGGTGGCGCTCCAGCGAAATGCGGTCGATGGCTGCCTCCACCGCCGAGTTGAACAGCTCGACGATCAAGCCCAACAGGCATACGGCGATCATGATCGCCCGCTCCGCACGGCTGACCGGCAGCCAGAAGGCGATCGGCACCAGCAGCACGTTGAGCAGCACCAGCTGGCGGAACGCGGCCTCGCCCTTGAAGGCGGCGCGCAGGCCGTCCAGCGAATAGCCGGCGGCGTTGAGAATACGTTTGAGACCGGTCTGGCCCTTGAATGGCGATGTCATGTGAGTCACTTCACAACAGAAAGGCCAGCAGACTAGACCGGCACGGGTCAAAAAAGCGTGAAGCCACGCGCATTCAGTTACTGGCAACCGATTCAAGTTGTTGCAGCAGCAACGCGGCCTGGGTGCGGGTACGTACACCCAGCTTGCGGAAGATCGCGGTCACATGGGCCTTGATGGTCGCTTCCGACACGTTCAGCTCATAGGCGATCTGCTTGTTCAGCAAGCCTTCGCAGACCATGGTCAGCACGCGGAACTGCTGCGGCGTGAGGCTGGCCAGGCCTTCGCTGGCGGCCTTGGCCTCGGCCGAGACATCGACCTTTTCGAACGCCTGCGGCGGCCACCAGACCTCGCCGTCGAGCACCTTGCGCACCGCATCCTGGATCACTTCCAGGGTGCTGGACTTGGGAATGAAGCCACTGGCGCCGAACTCGCGGGACTTGACCACTACTGCCGCCTCTTCCTGCGCCGATACCATCACCACGGGGATCTGCGGGTATTGCCCGCGCAGCAGCACCAGCCCGGAAAAACCGTAGGCACCCGGCATGTTCAAGTCCAGCAACACCAGGTCCCAGTCGGCTTTTTCGCTCAGGCGGGTTTCCAGTTCGGCAATGCTGGCGACTTCAACCAGGCGTACATCCGGGCCCAGGCCGAGGGTAACGGCCTGGCGCAAGGCGCCACGGAACAGCGGGTGGTCATCGGCAATCAGGATTTCGTAAGTGGCCATCGATCTGGGGATCCTGTTCTGTGTCGGGCACTCGGGTAAGGGTCATTATGAACCAAAGCAGGGGTTGTGCCCCTTGGACTATAGGAAGGTATGCAAACGCTGGTGGGTGTCGTCCTGCTCGTCCAGCGGCAGACGCCGCTTGCCGCTCAGGTAATGCAGGCTGAACACATCCAGGTAGGCGTCCAGCGCCTGCGAGGCCTGGGTATCACCGGCCAGGTCCAGGCACATGGCCGCAACTTCCGCGGTGCAGAAGTGATCATCGCGCTTGGAGCGGCGCAGGCGATAGCGGGACATCTGCTCGGCCTGCAGGCTCAACACCGGGAAGCGGTCGAGGTACGGGCTTTTGCGGAACATCTTGCGCGCTTCGGTCCAGGTGGCATCCAGCAGGATGAACAGCGGGCGCTTGCCCGGTTCACGCACCACCTCGCTGACCACCCGCTCCTGGGCGACGAATTCGCCGGGGAAGACGATGTAGGGCTGCCAACGTGGGTCGTCCAGCAAGGCCAGCAAGCGTTCGTCGACCGACGTGCGCAGCCAGCCGAAGGCCGAGGTGTCCTCGATCAGGTCAGCGATCAACCAGCCGGTATTGGTAGGCTTCAGCGGCTCGGTGTCATGCATCAGCAGGCACACACCGGACTCGGCCTGCACCCGGGGCTTCCAGGCGCACAGGCAATGCGTGGCGATGACCCGGCAATCGGGGCAGCGTTCGGCACGCGAACCACGGGCGATGAAGGGCTTGTTGCTGCGGGCCAGGCGTTCGGCGCGCAGGCGCGCTACCGCATGGCTCATGCCGGCAGGCCTCTGGAAAGGTTGGGAATGGACACAAGGATGACTCAGAGAAAACAAGGTTGCCAGTCTACCAGAACGGGGGACAATTGCTGTGCAGGTGGCGGCGCGGACCCTATAATCGCTGTTTTTACCGTACCCCAGCCTCGCGCCTGCGCGATTTTCAGGGAACGCCGTCGACCGGCGCATGTCAAAGCGCCAGTCATCGAACCAGGAGAGATTCATGCTGCGCCGTATCGTCCCCGCCCTGAGCCTGTTGCTTGCCCTTCCCTTGGCAGCCCAGGCGGCTTCCAAGCAGGAATACGACCTGAACAACATGCTGCAGAAGGTTGCCAAAGAGAGCAGCGTCGGCACCCCGCGAGCCATCAACGAGGATATCCTCGACCAGGGTTATACGGTGGAAGGCAAGGCACTGGTCAACCATCTCAGCGTGCGCCAGGACCATGCCGCGCGCATGCAGGCCAACCCCGAACAGGTACGCAGCCAGCTGGGTGACAGCGTCTGCCGCAACAGCGGGTTCCGCAACCTGATGTCCAAAGGCGCGGTCATGGTCTACCGCTTCACGGTCTACAAGACCAACCAGCCGATCATGGACCAGGCGTTCGACAATGCCAGCTGCCTGGCCGGCAACAAGAAGAAGTAACCAAGCTACACCTTCTCGTCTTCACGGGCGCGCCAGCGCCCTTCAGCGGCGTCGGCGCGGATCTCTGCCAGCAGCGCCTGCAAGTAGCGCGACTGGCATTCATGCCCAGACAGCCTGCGCCGGCACTCGGCCTCCAGGCTCAGGTGATGCACCTGCGCCGCATTCTCCAGCTGCTGGTAAAGCTGCCGGTCCACTTCGATGATCAAGCGATGCATACCGCCACCTCCTGCATCGACACGTTTCGCTTTACCCAGTTAACCAAACCCGCATCACCCGTGGTTGCATGCCGACGGGCGGCTGTGCCGAACACCCCCGGCACGATTGGGCCCAAGGGTCTAGATTGAGGTCAGAGGTATTGGTGCAGAAGGAGACGTTGCATGCCTTACCAATCGAGTGAACTGCTGTTCAGCCACTTCCGCGACAACAACATCGACCTGAGCAACATCGACGCACAACTGCAACTGGTAGCACCGAACAGCCCCAACCTGCCGCTGTACCGCGACATGATGCTGACCATCCTGCGCATGGCCCATGACGACACCGACCGCTGGAGCGCCAAGATCACCCTGCAGGCCCTGCGCGAACTGGACCATTCGTTCCGCACCCTGGAACGCTACAAGGGCCGGCGCAAGGTGACCGTGTTCGGCTCGGCGCGCACCCCGCTGGAACACCCGATGTACGCCCTGGCCCGCGAACTGGGCGCAACCCTGGCGCGCTCCGACCTGATGGTCATCACCGGTGCCGGCGGTGGTATCATGGCTGCAGCCCATGAAGGCGCTGGCAGCGACCACAGCCTGGGTTTCAACATCACCCTGCCCTTCGAACAACACGCCAACCCCACGGTGGACGGCACCGACAAGCTGCTGCCGTTCCACTTCTTCTTCATCCGCAAGCTGTTCTTCGTCAAGGAAGCCGATGCCCTGGTACTGTGCCCAGGCGGTTTCGGCACCCTGGATGAAGCGCTGGAGGTGCTGACCCTGATCCAGACCGGCAAGAGCCCGCTGGTGCCGGTGGTGCTGCTGGATTCGCCGGGCGGCAGCTTCTGGCGCGACTGCCTGGACTTCATCAGCCGCCAGCTGGAGGAAAACCGCTACATCCTGCCCAGCGACCTGAAATTGCTGCGCCTGGTGCACAGCGCTGACGAGGCAGTGGAGGAAATCAACCAGTTCTACAGCAACTACCACTCCAGCCGCTGGCTGAAGAGCCAGTTCGTGATCCGCATGCACCACCCGCTCAGCGAGGCGGCGCTGTATGACATCCAGGAAGGCTTTGCCGACTTGCGCCTGAGTGGCAAATATCACCAGCAACCTGATAGCAGTGCCGAGCACGAAGTGGGCAATTTCAGTCACCTGACCCGTTTGTCATTTGCCTTCAATGGCCGGGATCAGGGCAGGCTGCGCGAGCTGGTGGATTTCATCAACCTGCCAGAGAACTGGGCCAAGCCGCAGCCCATGCATACCACGCAGCGGGCCAGGGAGGCGTTGAAGGTCAGTTGATTCCGTGCCCAACGTCAGGGGCGCAATTCACCCTGTGGGAGCGGGTTCATCGAGGCGTCGAACCGCCGCGAAGAATCCAACGCGGTGCATGGCACCGGCTACGCCGGTGTTCGCGGGTAAACCCGCTCCCACAGGGTCCGTGCCAGACCGCAGCCTCAGCCTTCAGTAATCGTCAAGATCACGCCCACTGAGCAGGCGGCCGATCATGTCCATGGGGAAACCCCGGTAAGCCAGAAACCGGGTCTGCTGGGCACGGCTGCGCGGATCTTGCGGGCGCTGCCCGGCAAACTTGCGCTGCCATACGTCACGCATGCGCTCGCCCCAGTCCACCTCGCTCTCGCGTAGCGCCTGCTCGATATCAGCACGCGCCAAACCGCGCTGGCCTAGCTCTTCGCGAATACGCGCAGGGCCGTAACCGGAGCTGGAACGGTACCGGATGAAACTTTCCAGGTAGCGGGCTTCGCTAAGCAGCCCTTCTTCGGCGAGCCGGTCGAGTTCAGGCTCGATCAGCTCGTCCGAAGCGCCGCGCTGACGCAACTTGCGCGTCAGCTCGACGCGACCGTGCTCACGTCGCGCGAGCAGGTCCATGGCTGTCCGACGGATGGCGACGGGGGTGTCGAGTACGGCGGACATGTTCGGCTATCTACCGAGCAATCAATAGCCGGCGTCAGCGTCGGCCATGTCGTCGGCATCAGCTTCGACAGCAGCAGCCTTACCAGCAGCCGCAACAGCACCAGCAGTCAGCAGCTTCTCGCGAATCTGCTTCTCGATCTCGGCACCAATAGCCGGGTTCTCAGCCAGGTACTTGGCAGCGTTTGCTTTGCCTTGACCGATCTTGTTGCCCTGGTAGGCGTACCAGGCACCGGACTTCTCGACCAGGCCCTGGGAAACACCCAGGTCAATGATCTCGCCGTTACGGTAGATGCCCTTGCCATAGAGGATCTGGAACTCGGCCTGACGGAACGGCGGCGAGACCTTGTTCTTGACGATCTTGACGCGGGTTTCGCTACCGACCACCTCGTCGCCTTCCTTGACCGCGCCGGTACGGCGGATATCCAGACGCACCGAGGCGTAGAACTTCAGGGCGTTACCGCCGGTGGTGGTTTCCGGGCTGCCGAACATCACGCCGATCTTCATACGGATCTGGTTGATGAAGATGACCAGGCAGTTGGCGTTCTTGATGTTACCGGTGATCTTGCGCAGCGCCTGGGACATCAGGCGCGCCTGCAGGCCCACGTGCATGTCACCCATCTCGCCTTCGATCTCGGCCTTGGGTACCAGGGCAGCCACGGAGTCGACGATGATCACGTCAACAGCGTTGGAACGCACCAGCATGTCGGTGATTTCCAGGGCCTGTTCGCCGGTGTCCGGCTGCGAAACCAGCAGGTCGTCGACGTTGACGCCCAGCTTGCCGGCGTATTCAGGGTCGAGGGCGTGTTCGGCGTCGACGAAGGCGCAGGTGGCGCCGTTTTTCTGGGCTTCGGCGATGACCGACAGGGTCAGCGTGGTCTTACCCGACGATTCCGGACCGTAGATCTCGACGATACGGCCTTTTGGCAGGCCGCCGATGCCCAGGGCAATGTCCAGGCCCAGCGAGCCGGTGGAGATGGCAGGGATAGCCTGGCGCTCGTGGTCGCCCATGCGCATGACCGCGCCCTTGCCGAATTGGCGTTCGATCTGACCCAGGGCCGCAGCCAAGGCGCGCTTCTTGTTGTCGTCCATTGAAATCCTCACGTGTTCGACTTGGCCCTGACGGCCGGAATACCTGTATAAGTAGCCAGTATTATTCCACAGGCAAGCGCCCGCGCAAACCCCTGTCTTCGATTTACTCGGCACCAAGCTGTAACAAGCCGTCTAACGCGGCGATCACCGTCTGTCGGCGTACCGCTTCGCGGTCGCCATCGAACTGGCGCCGCTCGCTGAACACGCGGCTACCGTCACCCCAGGCCAGCCACACGGTACCCACCGGTTTGGCCGGCGAACCACCGTCCGGCCCGGCAACCCCGCTCACCGCCACCGCAAAGCGCGCGCCGCTGGCTGCCTGGGCACCACGGACCATGGCCTCGACCACTTCCTGGCTGACTGCGCCAACCTCGGCGAACAGCGCCGCAGGCACGTTCAACTGGCGAGTTTTCTGGGCATTGGAATAGGTCACATAGCCAGCCTCGAACCAGGCAGAGCTACCGGGCACGCGGGTGATGGCTTCGGCTATGCCTCCGCCGGTGCAGGACTCAGCAGTGGTGACCTGCGCGTTGAAGCGGCGCAAATGTTCGCCGAGGCGGGTGGCGAGGACGGTGATCGGGTCCATGTCGGGGTTCCTTGACGGGAGTGGGACACCGTAGCATTTTTGCGGCTTTCGAGTGCAAGCCTTACAGGCGCCAGACGCGTCGAGACAGGCACTAAAGCTCACCACGCACCTCCCGCACATAAGCCTGGCAGGCCCGTAACGCAATCAATCCCCGGTCCCCCTCATCGGTGATGGCGATAATTCGTCGAGCATGCGTCGGCTCAAGTCCGGCACGTACGGTTGCATGATCCACGCCGCCGGCGCTGGCGGCGGCAGACACTGTGTCGAGGAGGGTGTCGCGTTCGACCAGGACCGACAGGCGCAGATCGGCAGTAGCAAGGCGATCACGCAGGCGAGCCTGAGACTGCTGAACATCGGCAAGTTCCTTGAAATGACGGGTTTCACTTTCTTCCAGGCGTCGTTCGAGCATCTGACGCCGCTCACGTTCGGCGAGCAGCCGGGAAGCCTCGGCGTCCGCCTGGGCTTGCGCCTGTTGCGCCAGCTGCTGGCCATAGCGCCAACCCTGAATCTGCCAGGCCAGCGCTGCGGACAGCAGAAGCAAGCCCCCGCCCAGCCCCAGTTGCCACCGGCTCAACACAACACCTCGCGGGCCCGCGCCCAAAGCTTGAGGCGATCATCCAGCCCATTGAGCCCACCATTGATATGGCGCGTGATGCGATTGAACTCGCCCCGGTCAGCCAGGGCATTGAGCCCACGCGAATGCCAGAACCATGCCGCTGATTCACAGGCCCAGCGTGGTTGTTCGAGCAGTTGCGGTTGCGCCAGCAAGCGCTGATCGCCAAACAACGCGCGGCTGCAGGCCAGGTAATTGTTGCGCCCGGTAACCTGGATCAGACCGCGCCCGCAATACAGCTGGCCATCGCCATCAGCCTGGGGTGTATTACCCAGGCGCAGGGCCAGGCTGCCGGTGTCATAGCGGGCCAGGTAGCGGTCATTGCCCAGCTCCTTCACATGACGGAACTGGCCTGACTCATGGCCGACCTGGGCGATGAACGCCGCCACGCGCTTGGGGTTGTCAATTTCCCAACGTGGCAGGCTTAGGTTCAGTGCAGAAAGAAAAACGCCCGCTACAGGGCGGGCGTTCGGCAAAATGTGTAGCAATTGCGCTTCAGTGAGCATGTCTGACACTCCTTTGCATCACCCTCAAGCCTTGATGGCGGCCTGGCGGTGGGGCGCTGCGCCCTTGGTCTTTACCTTGCCTGACTTGCCGCCATTGCCTTGCACGGTGGTGCGCCAGCCCGAGCTGGTGAACACGTGCTCCACCGAGTCGATCTGGTACTGCCCGTCGAGGCCATCGACAAAACCTTGCAAGTCGATGCTGCGCTCGGCGAACAGGTCGGTGCGCCCAGGCAAGTCCAGGCGCACATGGGCGGTATCGCGGTTGAAGCTGGCCAAGCGAGCCCTGGCTGCCTGCTCGGCGGCAGCACGGTTGGGGTAAAGGTGACGGTCGGTATGCACCGGCCGTTGCCCCTCAGCGGCCTCATCGTTGACCAGCTCGATGGTCCGCACCTCGCCACTGGCTACGTCAAGATGACGGGTGCGCACAGCCTTGCGCGCAGCCTTGTCATCGAGGCGGAAGTACCATTGGCTGACCTCGCCACGGGCAATGCCGACCACGCCCAGGGATTTGCCACTGGCGCTCTGCCCGCTCTGGCGCGGCAGCACCAGCAATTGGCCATTTGCCACCTTGGCGGTGCTGTCGAATTGGCGCGCCAGGCGGGTGATGAAATTGAAGTCCGATTCGTTGACCTGATCCACCCGCGGCACCAGCGTGGGCACCGGGCAGATTGCCTGCCAGCCATTGCGTGCACCGATTTCGGCGACGATGCGCTGCAAGGGTACGGCCTCCCAGCTCCCGTTGCGGATGGTCCGGCCACTGCCGCGCAGATCGCTGGCCTTGCCACGGATCACCAGGGTGTCGGGTGGGCCGAGCAACTCGACTTCATCGACGGTGTAACGCCCCAGCCGGGTCAACGGCTGGCCGGCGTAACCCAGATGCACCTCGATCAGGGCGCCGCGAGCCGGCACGGCCACAGTGCCGTCTCGTGCATCGATGCGCAGCTCGAAGTCATCCGATTCCATGCCCGGCCTGTCAGTGGAACGCAGCAGCAACAGGCGATCGTTGATCAGCGCAGTGATGTCCTTGCCGTCGGCGTGGATGCGAAATTGTGGCTGCATGGCATCAGCCCCACAGGTGTATGGCGTTGGCCGGTGACAGCGCCAGCGCCGGCAAGCGGAGCGTCACGCCGCTGCGAAATGGCTGAGACTCATCGGCCAACCCCTGGTTGGCTTGCAACACCGCTTCGACGCTGCCATCGAGATGCCCGTAATAATGGTGACAGAGGGTGTCGAGCAGGTCGCCCTCAGACGTTTTGCAAGTCTTGTCCATAACTGACGAACTCCAGTGAGAAACCTTGTTTGCGCGCAATGCCGCCAGCCAGCAAGGCGCCCTGCTCTTCCTCGATGCGGGTCAGGCACCAGGTGCCAAGCACTTCGCCATAGCCGGTGGTCAATGACAGGGGCAGCAGTTGGCGGCCGATGCCACGCAGGGCCTGCAACTGGCCCAGTCCGCCCTTGAAGCCCGGGAAGATCGCGCCACGGATATTGATGGTCTCTTCCCCCAGACCCACCGCCTGCTGGGCATTCTCGCGGCTCAAACGTTCTTGCCCAGCCCAGCGAAAGCGCGTTTGCCGGCGCAGTTGATCGAAGGCTGCGGTGTCGAGGTTGAAGTAATACGGCGCTGTGTTGGCCTTCAGCGGCTGCAGTACCAGCAGGTGCGGGAACGGCGTGATCGCTTGCGCCGCAGGTGTGGCTTCAGGCGCGAGGCCAAAGGTCGACAGTACACCGCTGGCGACCGAACGCACATCACCAATCACCCGCCGCACAGCCGCTCCGGCCTTGCCCAGCTGTTCGGTGAAGGCCCCAACGCGATCGCGCACCTTGCGCACCACATCGAGGGTCTGGTCGTACTTGGCGATCACCTTGTCGACGCGCTGCCTGGCCGAGTCCATGGCGCGCAGGGTGCGTTGCAGGCGCTTGCCGATCACCGGGCCGATCCATGGCAGGGCTTCGAGCTCAGCGGCCGCCTCCCTGGTGTGGCCGACCGCCTGGTTCATCGGCTCGAGCATGGCGTCGGCACGCCGACGCCCCGCCTCGCCCGCCTTGACCAGTGCATACAGGCCACCTTGCAGCTGTTCCAGGTAGGTCATGGGTTCTCCTCATGGCTGTGGTTGATCGACCATCTGCACCGCGCGCGCCTGACGCATCAAGTCGTCGAGCACGCGCCGGGCGATGGCTTCCAGTTGTTGCAGGGTGGTCGGGTCATCGAAACTGTTGTTGAAGGTCACCGGCATGTTGGCGGTGAAGGTGAATTGCTGGTTGATGGAGGGCGTAGCCACAGCCGGTGATGGCGGTGTCGAAATAGCTGGCGGTGCAGGCGTGACGCTTTTCTGCAATCGGCTTGCCTGGTCGGGGAAACCGGCAACGTCCTGGCTCGCCCCAGTCGCATCGAAGCCGGAGACGAATGCCAGGGACTTGCCTGACGCGCCCCCAATCACTGTTCCCATACCCGGTATCACCGAACCGATCATGGCGCCCGCTGCCGCACCACCGAGCCCACCGACCGATGAACCGGCCAAGCTGCCGACCCGTTGCGCGCTCGAAGTCGCAGTCAACGCTGCCGGAGTGCTGACATTTTTCTGCAATCGGGCTGTCTGGTCAGGGGAGCCGGTAACGCCCTTGCTCATCCCTGGCGCATCGGAGCCGGCCACGGATGCCACAGCCTTGCCTAACGCGCCGCCGACGAATTCACCGCCCATGCCGCCCAGATAACCACCACCCAGGCTCCCCAGCAGGCCGCCGATGGCGCCGCCGATCACTGTTCCTAAACCGGGCACCACCGAACCGATCATGGCACCGGCTGCCGCGCCACCGAGCCATCCGGCCGAAGAGCCGGCCAAGCTGCCACCCAGCCCGCCTAAAGCCTCGCCATAGCCTTCCAGCTTCTCTTCGGGCGTGGCGTCGCCCTGGTAGATATCGGCCACCTGCAGCGAGGTATCCAGCACTGCCGTCAGTGGCGCGCGCTTGAACAGCGTTCCTGCCAATGGCAGCTGCCTGCCTGTGGCGATCAAAGGTAGCGAAGCCCCCCTCTCGGAAGCAGCTTGCGCCTCGGCCGCCAAAGGCGTTCCTTTGCTGTGTGGCGTGGGCTCATCCTCCTGCGCAAACCAGTTGAACAGCGCACCGCCGACCTGATCACCCGCAGCCTCGCCCACCTGGCCGCCAAACCTGGCCCACTGCTCTTGCGCGGTCTCTTCCTCCTTCTGCTCTGCCGCCTGTTGAGCATTCTGCTTCCGTGCAGCTTCTTTTTGCGCCTTGATTTGAGCCTTGCGCCGGCTTTCACGTCTGCTCTGACGTTTCCCTCTGCTTGTACCTGTGCTCGAGGTTCTGCCTATCGCTTTACCTTTGCCTTTGAACAGCAGAGGTGCCATCGCGCCCAGCACGCGACCGCCGATTTCGCCGACTGCAGCGCCGACGCCGCGTGCCCTTTCTTCGCCGTCCTCAGCGCTGATTAGCACCTTGGCCAGCTTGCCGAAGGTTTCGACACGGTTGTCCCGCCACTCCTTCGAAACACGCTCGCGTATCGCACGCTGTCGTTCCGGCGGCAGCTTGCGCATGACGCCAGCGATAGCAACCCCACCACCCCCGGCGGCCATCGCGAGGGCCTTGCCGAGGTTGCCCGAGTCGTCACCTGCATCCGTGCCGGGTGCCTGCCCGGGAGCCTGCGCGAGGGCCTGCGCAGGCGCTTGCAGCTTGCCGGGTCCCACTGGCCCCTGCACGACCGAGTGCCACTGCTGAAAGACATTGACCGTCATCTGGCCCTGCAGCGGCTTGAGCTGCGCCAGCCCGGCAATCACCTGGTCCAGCATCAGGTAATGCTGGCGTAAACGCTCAACGGCATCGGCCTCATCGCCCAACCCGGCGATGGGCCCTTCCTCTTGCTGTTCCTGGTCCAGCGCCAGCTGGCGTTCGACCTGACGTACTTTGCCGAGCTCCAACCCCAGCCGGATCACTTCGCCGATGAGCCGGCCAAGCCGGGTGCCGTCAGCCTGCCGGCGCAGGCGTTCGACGTCCCGGCGCAGCAGTTCGATGGCCTGGCCCACAGGGTTCATGACGGTGACGCCGAGCCCGAGCGAGAACACCTCTGTGTTCGCCATAGGTTCCTCCTTGTCACGGGGCGAGCCACCAGACCATGTCGCTGTACGACATGGTCATGATCTCGCTCGCAGAAAAATTCAGCTCCTTGGCCAGCCGCCGAGCGGCGGCCTTTTGCCGGCCCGGGTCAAAGTTCGTCGTCCTGCACCAGGCGAAAATAACCGCTTTGCAGACGGCTATAGTCCTTCAGGGCCAGGCCTTCGAGGTCCTTGATGCCAACCTCGGCCAGCGACGCGAACAGGTTCAGTTCGCGCTGCTCGTCATCATCCACACCCCCGGCATGGGCGTTGCGGATGTCCCGCACGGTCGGTGCCCGCAGCGACAGGCTGTCGACCTGAACACCATTTGCTTCGCTGGGGCGCGACAGGCGCACGGTGACGCGATCGGCGCTCAGGGTCAGCCATTGAGGCTGCTTCTTCACTTGAGCCATGGTCATCTCCTTACAAGCCGAGCGCGGCACGCTGGGCAGCCAACTGGTCGACGCCATCGATCACGCGCTTCATGCCCAGCGCGTCGATTTCATAGATCAGGCGGCCATCGACTTCGAGCTTGTAGTAGGTCAGGCCGACGCTGTGCTTGATCTCGGCCTTGTCACCGGACTTCCAGTCACCCATGTCGATTTCCTTGAGCGTGCCACGCAGGGTCACCACTACCGGGTTGATCTTGCCCTTGAGGCCCTTGAAGGCGCCGCGGAACGTACCGTTGAAGCCACTGCCGTCGGCCAGGCCGAAGAACTTCAGCGCTTCGCGGCGCACACCGGTGGTGGTGAAGGCCGCTTCCTGCTTTTCCATGCCCAGGTCCATTTCGACCGGCATGTCCATGCCGCCGGGGCGGTGTTCCTCCATCTTCAGGGTGAGTTTGGGCAGGGTCAGGCTAGGTACATCACCCTGGAAGCTGACGCCATCGACGAACAGGTTCAGGTTGGCCAGGGTTTCGGGAATCATTGCCATGTAAATGCGCTCCTTAAGCGGCGGAATCGAGGACTTCGGTCAGCCACTGGTTGGTGACTTCGACACGGAAATTGGGGTTTTCGGCAGGCGGCACGTCGGTGAAACGAATGTTCCAGTACACCTTGCCCTGCTCGAGCTGGCTGGCGGTGTTCAGCTCCGGGTCGGCGAAGACCTCGAAATTGATGATCGCGCCCTGGTTCTTCAGGTCACGCATGAAGGCCTGCAGGCCCTCGGTGACGTCCTTGACGTAGGTGGCGGTGATGGCGCGGTCGACGGCCCACTTGTGGCCGTAGAGGATCGCGTCCATGACGATGTCCATGGTCCGTACGCGGGTGACGAACGCCCATTTCGGGTCGCTCGACAGGGTGCGGTTGCCCCACAGGCGGAAGCCGTCATCGCGGATGATGGTGGCGATGTTGGCGTTGTTCAGCAGGTTGGCGCGGCAGCTGTCATCGCCATCGAGAAACTCCACCGGGCGAGTGGTGCCGGTGATGCCGACGAATTCCTTGTTCGAGGGCGAGGCCCAGAAACCGTATTCGCGATCGGTCCAGGCGAACAGGCCGGCGACCCAGGCCGAACCGGGTGCATCGACGGTGGCTTCCTCGCCGTTGTCCCAGTACTGCACGCCCGGGTCGACCAGGAAGGCGCGTTTGGCGCCGAAGTTCTTCGCGTAGTCGATAGCCGCCTGGTCGGTGGTGTTGGGGCCGTCGATGATGGCGATGCCGCGCAGCTTGTCGGCCAGGGCCACCAGTGCCGTGCCCACCGCCTGGGTAGCGCTGTGCCGCGGGGCAGCCAGCAGGCGTGGCTGGGCGTTGAAACGGCTCTTGCCGTCGAGCAGCGCCTGCAGGCCGGTGCGTTTGCCGTCGGCCTGCACCGTGCCGATGATCGCGGCGGTCTGCTCCGCTGCATCGTCCAGCTTGGCCACGCCGCAGGCGACGATGACCGCCTTGGCGCGGGTGTAGATGGCGCGGCAGGCCTTGGTGATGGCCGCGTTTTCGCCGAAGGCGGCGACCGCTTCACGCTCGCTGGTGATCAGCACCAGGTCGTTGGCCTTGGCCGTGGCGTCGGCGCCCTCGGTGAAGGTGTCGACCAGACCGATGATCGAAGAGGAAGGCAGCACGATGCTGCGAGCGCCGGTGTCGACGTTTGTTACGGTGACGCCGTGGAAGAATCCACTCATGTAGGTTTACTCCGGGTTCAGGTATGAAAAGGCCCTGCGGGTGCAGGGCCTGGAGGGTGTGGCAAAAAAAGCCCCAAGGTGTAGGGCATTACTTGGTGAGTGAAGAGATCCAAAGCGGTTCTGCTGGACGATACCTGCTATCCGGAAACAGATCCGATTGCGGCCAGTCACGTAGCGCTTTTCGATAATTCATCAGCATCATGAATTCGGAACTGGTCAGGGTCGTTAATCCCCCCATTTCGCGTTCGTCTCGATGCCGCGTGACAAGATCGTCAGTGTGACGTAACCGACTGTCTCGCCATCCCTCTTCTAACGAGGCCAGCCTTTCCTGCGTGGGCTCTGGAAGATCTATCAGTACAGGTGGACTTAAAGTAAAATCAATCATTCGGGCTTGACCGCTGACGCCATCCAATAATGACCGATGAAGGTCCCTGCTTATTTCTGTCGCATCTGCGGGCAACTGATCTTCCGTATGAACTGCACTATCGTAGAAAGCCTTATTGGCTGCGCTTACATAAATTTTATTCATGGCTACTCCTAGAAACCTTCTGCGTACCACAGGCACGCTGCATTGACCGGAGCATTCAAGACCGGAGGTGAGCCGGCGGTAATCGAGCATAAATTAAGGGCTTCAAAGCTGCTGTTACCCTGATTCCTGAACTGCCAGAACGAGCGGGTTACCCCCGCTATGCCGGCAGCATCGTGCTCATTCAAGTGCGTACACCGATTGGGGAAGGTAATGGGAAATGTCACTGTCACTACAGGTGACGCAGGGGTAGCGATGGCGGAGCTGCCCCACTGGATAATCAAGCCGCTGGGGAATTTATGGTACCCGTTGGTACTGCCTGAATTAAAAAGCCAAGGGAGCCTGCTACCTTCGACCCCCGTTCCGTCCATAATCCAGGTTTCTTCCCCGTAATACCTTGCATCTACAAATGTATCAGGTGGAATGGCAATGATTTTTACCTGACCGACATTGAGCCCCGTTTGAATTTTATCAGTACCTTGAACACCAATCGAAAGGCTATAGGGACTCCAGTTCTGAACACGTACAACAGCACCAACCGGGATATTCAAGGCTGCACTATTAGGCAGTGTATACCCCATAGAATAGGCACCCCAGAAATGGACTATTCCGCCCACATGTGTCACCACCCCGGCTAGCGTACCTGCCCCCGTTCGGGTCGTGATACTGGAATATTGCACCCCACGCCCCTGTACCCAATCAGTAGTTGCCAACTGCTTCGTGCTGGTAAAGTTGGCCGCAGTCGGCGCGGTTGGAGTTCCTGTAAGTGCAGGGCTAGACAAAGGTGCTCTGAGGGTGAGCGCGCTATCTACTTGAACCTTGGTATAGCCATCGACAATCCCATAACCAGCTAACGTTGTCGACTTTGCAGCTTTCGTCGCCAGTGTATTGGTCATGGTCGTGGCAAAATTCGGATCATTACCCAGCGCTGCCGCGAGTTCGTTCAGTGTATCAAGCGCCGCAGGCGCCGAATCCACCAGACCGGCAACCGCTTCTTGAACGAATTCAGTAGTCGCAAGCTGCCTGGTACTGTTTCCCTTCACAGCCGTTGGCGCGGTGGGTACGCCACGCAGTGCCGGAGAGTCGGTAACGCAAAGTTCCGACCACTTGGACCAAGTATTAGCATAACATGAACGACTGAACACCTGCCCCGTATTATAAATACAATAAACCTGAGTTATGATCGACGTGTTTGCAGCTTGCACCAACAGTGTTCCAGCCAACGGTGCCGGATAATTCAATGCAAGCGTTGCGTTGACATTTGCTGTCTGGCCGTAGGAGCCAGGTGTGACCATGCTGTTAAGGTCAGTGCCTGCTGGCATATTGCTCGTCGATACACCATAACTCCCCCAGCCCAGCGAACCGACCACCCGCTGGACAAAGTTTGTGGTGGCAACAGTCGTATCGTCACTGGTTAACGCAGGCGTCGGCGCTTTCGCGGCCCCGGTAAAGGTCGGGTTTGCCAACGGAGCCTTCAACGTCAAAGCTGCATCTACTTGGGCCTTGGTGTACACATCGGTCAAGCCATAGCCGGCAACAGTGCTGGGATTACTAGCAGCAGTTACCCTTCCATATTTGTCCACAGTCACGCTGCGATAAATGCCCGCCGCCACACCAGTGCGACCAAAAGCCATTTCATAAACTTGTGCAGTGACGCCCAGCGAAAGCGAATCATCAGCGATCAATTGCCAGGCACTATCGCCGTTGACCGAGCCCTTTTCCACCAACACCAGCAACCCTGGTGTTACCTTGGCATCAGTATCAGCATCGCTACTGCGACTCCAGGCCCCGGCAGCAACCTTGTAGATCCCATTATCCTTGGCTGCGGTCTGGTTCTTCACCAACACCCGCGCCCCGGTAGTCAGCGCCACGCCATCAACCGTTTGCAACCCGGTCAGGGCAATGTTCGCCGTAGTCGCCGCCACCACCGAATGCTTGAAATCCTGCCTGACCAGTTCCTCGGTAACCCACTCCCGGGTCGCCAGCACCACTGCCGGATCGATCTTCAACTGCACATTGCTGGCGCTGCTGACCACCAGGTTCATCCGCACCACCTGGGTACGTCCCGACCCCTGGCTCAGCAACGGCTTGTAGGTCGGCGCGCAGTTGGCCACGGCAACCATGTCGCCATCGGCATCGTAAAGCGCAATTTCGCGAATCCACTTGCCGCCAACGTCGGCCGGGATGACCTGCTCGGCAATGATGATCGCGCTGTTCTTGTCATCCACCTTCAGCTGGTTCAACGGCGCGCGGCGCCATTCGTTGATCAGGCTGGTCTGGGTGGCATTGGGGGTAGGATCGGTGCCTTTGGCATCGCCGACACCCATCTGGGTGATTTTCCAGGCAATGCCCAAGGCATCGGCATTGGCCTGTTTCGCCGCGCCCACGTTGGTGAGGATGGCGTAGAACTGAGAAGTCTGGTCAACCATGTGCAATGTCCAAGGTATCGATTGTGTGTTCACGGCCGCCACGCCCCACCATGCCGATGACCTCGATGTCACGGGGCGCCAGTGGGTAGATGTCCAGTTCGTCGCCGTCCTGGATCGCGCAGCCGAAATGAAGGGCGCCACGGCTTTCGAGGCTGATCACCAGGCCGGTCAGGTGGCGGCTGACCGGCCGGGCGTCGTCGATCAGGGCAGACAGTTCCTGATAGGTGCTTTCACTGATGCCCGTATCGGAAACGCCGATCTTCAGGGCGAACGTGCCCGCCTGAGCAGGCGGCGTGGTCTGCCACCACTCCTGCACCTCGATCAGGTAGCCGAAGGGCTCCACCACCCGCCGGAGCGCACCCAGGGTGCCTTTGTGGGCATGGACGAAGAACGCCGAGCGGATCACCGAGCGTTTGATCTCATCGCTCCAGCTGTCCTCCCAACGGTCCACCGACCAGGCCCAGGCCAGCTGATAAAGAAGATGCGCCGGGCAGGTATCCGGGTTGTAGAGTTGGCGCAGGCTGACCTTGAGGTCCTCGTCCGCAGCCACTTCGATGGCCCGCTCCAGCGCGGTGCGGTTGAGCGGCAACAGGCTCTGCATATCAGCTACCCCGCTTCAAGGTGAAGCCGCTGCACCAGGCCGCCTGCGCCTTGCTCGGGCGAATGTCGGCCCAGCCATTCAACTCGACCCGGCTGACTCCATCGATGTGCAGTTGCGCATCGATGCCAGAGCGCGCCACTTCCACGCCCAGACGCCTGCGCGGGTTGATCCAGGCCTGCAGGCGGCGCTGGCATTCGGCGAGAATCGCTTCGTACTCCGGGCCGTTGTCGGCCAGATACAGCACGGCATCGATGCGGTAGGGCAACACCTCGGCGCTGCGTACGGTGACCCGGTCGGCAACGGGGCGGATATCATCGTCATCCAAGTAGGTCGCCACCTGCGCCAGCAGTTCGGTACTGGCCTCGCCGTTGCCTTGCAGGCTCAGCACGGTGACATCCACCACGGCCGGCGACGGACTTTCGGCGGTGGCGTCAGCCACCTGTCCCGAAGCGTTGCGGGCATGCAGGATGTAACTGTTGCGCGGGCCGGCCGTGGTCAGGCCTTCATAAACCAGTTGCACCCGCTCGCGCAGGGCATCGTCCGATTCCAGCAACGCCTCGACTGGCGGGACGCTGGCTAGGTCTTCGGCCTCGATCACCAGGCGCTGCAGGCCGACATTGGCCGCCAGCTGGTCAAGGTCATTGCCCTGGGCGTAAGCCAGCAGCAGCGCCTTGGCGGCATCGTTGATGCGTGCCCGGTTGAGCAGTTTGCGGTAGGCGCCGACCTCGAGCAGCTTGGTCACCGGGTCGCTTTCCAGATTGGCGGTCCAGCCGTCGCCGAGGTAGCTGCGGAAAGTGTCCAGATCGGCCTGGTAGAGCGCTTCGTAGTCAAGGTCCTCCAATAGCTGTGGTGCTGGCAGTTTCGACAGGTCGACCTGGCTCATACGCTCACCTCCACCAGCGCGTCGTCGCCCAGGTAGCGGCCGATGAGCGCCAGGCTGACCTGGCCACCGATCACCGCGACTACCTTGACCCGCTGCAGCTGCAGGCGCGGCTCCCAGCGGCCCAGTGCGCGGGCCACCTCGGCC